>CAYMSH010000099.1:0-211 GCA_964392945.1 uncultured Planctomycetaceae bacterium
GCTCGCCACCGTAACGGCCGCATATTGACGCTGCTTCAAGAGCGACAGTTCGCTATCCAAAGTGTTGACAAAAGCCTCCGCCGCGGACTGCAACTCCCACTGATCGTCGGTTTTCTCCAGGGCTCTCATCAGCGCTCGCCCCGCGGACTGGCGGACGCCGGGGGGCGGGAGGGCCCGTGTGGCGGGGCCCCCGGGGCCCCCGAAGCCCCCC
>CAYMSH010000099.1:221-17554 GCA_964392945.1 uncultured Planctomycetaceae bacterium
CGGCGTACTCGCGTACGCCGGGGTCCGGATCGCACGTTGTCGCGGTCACCAGGGGCCCCACTATGCCGACAAGGAAGCCTTGGTCTTTAGTCTTGGCCACAGTGACCGACAACGCCACGGCGGAATACTGACGCTGTTTCAAAGACGCCGAATCGCTGCTCAGTTCCTCGATGAGAGCCTCCGTAGGCGCTTGGAGCGTCCAGGAATCGTCGATCACCTGGAGAACTCTCATCAGAGCGCGGCCGGAGTATTCGCGAACCGTCGCATCGTTACTTTTGAGTTTGGCTTTAACGAGCGGCGCGATCCATTCGGCCATCGCCGTCTGGTCGTCCACCTCCCGCATCACGCCGGATAGAGAGACCGCGGCCTGCTTTCGCGTCTGGAGTTGCTCGTCGGAAAGTCTGGCGACAAGGGCTCGCGCGTCCCGCACGCGTCTCGGGTCGCCGACAATTTCGAACGGCGCTCGTGACGGGATCATGTCGTCGATATTGGAATCTAGGGGGGATTCCGCCTCCACCGCGGGAACTGCCTCTATTGTGCGCCGCGGAGTTTCGACATGATCCGGTTTGCCGACGAGGGGCTTCTCGATCTGGCGATTGACCGGCGAGACCTTCTCGGTTTCATCTTCAAACGCAGCGCCCGGTTCGTAATCGTCCTCTTTGCGAGACTCGCAACCGCACAACAAAGCAAACAGCAGCAGCACCGCCAAACCCACGCCCCGTGATCGCCTTGGCTCGACGGTCATATCCGATCTCCTGCAACGTGAGTTTATTGTAATCCGAGAAACACCGGTCGCCAGGATCATTCCATGCAAACCAGCTTGCCGTTTTTCAGTGCGATGAACAGTTGCCCGTAGGCGGCCGCTGCTCCGTCGAATACCGGGTCGGCTTCGAGTTTGTATTGGCTGGTTCGTTTTCCGTCATCAACCGAGTAGACCTGCAGAACTGATTCGTGCGGGTCGGGGTTGGCGGGGTTCTTTGGGCGTCCGGATTTCAGCTTGATCGCCATCTGATCGAGCCAGCCGGCCAGGAACAACTGTTTGCCGGCAAGGACCATTGCACGCGGCTGGATCATCTCCTGGGTCGACCAGGAAACAGCGGCCGGGCCGGGACCGGGCTTGTCGATCCCTACCGCCGATATCTTCGAACCGAACACAAAGAAGTCCTTCTCGTATCGCGTGAACTTCTGGTGGAGATGTCCGTCCTGTTTGTACTTGGCGGCCTGCTTCTTGCGTTCGTATTTCAACCTGGCGTACGGATTGCCCACGCCGACAACGGCGCCTTCGTTGTACGCCACGAGCTGGCCGGAGACTTTCTGGTACTTCCATCCCTTGCGGTGGAACCAACTGCCGTCGAGCATGCCGGTCGATGACACGATCGTAGAACCGCGTCTGGCGCCGGCGTCGAGAGTCTTGCTCATTCGCATCTCGCGCATCGCGATCGTCGAGCCGTTGGAGATCAGGATATCCGACAGCGAGCCGCCCTTCTTACCGGGATGATCGCCCCAGTGCCCCGAAGCGACAACGCGGCTGTGTTTCTGCTGGCCGGTCCAGACGTTCAGTCCGTAGATGCGAATCCCGCCGTCCAGGTGCGACGACCTCCCGGCCGCGAAGTAGGCGATATCATCTGTCACCAGAACGCCGCCGCTGATCGCCAGCGGAGATTCGAGCCGATTGTCGCTGCCGATCCTCCGCTCGACGCCGGAGACCTTGAACCGCCATCCGAGCCGACCGTCAGAGCCGTTGAGGCAGTAGACCGATCCGTCGCGACAGCCGACAACACACAAACCCTTGTAGTAAGTCGGCGGCGAATCGATCGGACCGCCGGCGTGGAACTTCCATTTCAGCTTCCCGCTGGCCCGATCGAGGCAGTAAACCGTGTAGGCCTTCTTCCGGGCTACGATGACCTTGTCACCGGAGATCACCGGGGCGGTAAGATCGTCGCCTAGCTTGACCTCCCATTTTCGCTCGAGCTCCTCGCCGATCTCGCATTTCGCCGCCCCGCTCCTGGCGATGTCGCCGCGATAAGTCGGCCAGCCGCTAGTCGAATCGAGAACGTCCGGCGACGGCGAATCCTTTCGACCCGAAACGTCAGTATACGCAGGGCCCTTGACCAACGCGGGCTTGATCTCGATATCGTCGGCGCTGCTGGATTCCATCAGGGCGAAGAACCCGTTGATCCGCATGCTGTTGTAGCACTGGCAGGGATCCGGCGGCACGTAGATGTAACCGTTGGCCGGCATGATCCCGTACTGGCAGATCCCGCGGACCCACTGGTTCGTAGCGTTTTTCTTGGTCTTCCAGTCTACAAGCTGTATCCCGCTGTGGCCGATCAGGACATACTTCTCGGTAGCCTTGTTGCGGTAGCAGCGATGGTGATGCTGGTTTCGCACAAATGGCAGTTCGTCGGCGATCTTGCCGGTCTTCAGATCAACGCCGACACCGGTCTTGGCGTTTGCCAGGAAGTTCTCGCCGGGAATGTTGATCCCGGTAGTGACCATCCCCTGCTTGTTCCGCCGGCTCTCGCGCCAGATCGATTTCCGCATCGGAGCGGTCCAGGCCTTGTCGCCGACAACGAGCAGATCGCCAGGCGAGCCGAAGCCGATCGAACCCTTGTTCTCCCAGAGCACCTTGCCGTCCTTGACGGAGAATCCGTGCAGGCGGTTCCAGGTCAGGACCATGATTATGTCGTCTTGCGCTACGACGGTAGGCGCGTAGCTGCGGATGAATTGCCCCCGGGTCTTGAACTCAGAGGCCCAGCGTTCCTTGCCGCCGTCGGCGCTGACGCAGCGGAGCTTTTCACTATCGAGATAGAACACGTTGTCGCCGCGAGCGCAGAGCGACAGCGGCGCCAGAGTCCTTAGATTATCGCCGGTCACCGACCAGAGTTTCTTCGCGGTTTTTGCATCGTATGCGATTATTGATTTGTCGATTGCGGCCTTGTCGTTGACCGAAAGTTGCCAGTAGCCGTAGCACTTGTCGGACTTGTCGATCAGTATGCTCGGATCGCCCTTGACCACCAGCAGCATGCCGTTGTGGTATATGATCTCTTCGGCGTTTTCCGAGCCGGGATACGTCGCCAGCGTCTTGCCTGCGGCGCCGTCAATCTTGACAACCGGGCCGGTGAAATCGAGCGTCGCATAGACGCTGTCGCCCACGGACACCAACCGCCGCGGCAGCTGCTTGGGACCTGCCCGGAAGTTGTACAGGTGCGTCATCCAAGTCGGGATCTTGCGTTTCCAGAGCAGCTTGCCGTTGAACGCATCGCGAGCGATCAGCTTCCAGTCCGGCGGGCGATGGACCACGGAGATCGAACCTTCATCGTAAATGTAGAACAGGCGGCCATTGCTGGAGGTCATCGCACTGAGGCTGGCCAGCGCGTCGTGATGGCGCGCGTGCCGCGGACCGGCCCACCACTGCAGGCGGCGCGGGTGTCCGACTTTCTTGTCCTTGCTGACCGCGTTGCCGGATGCGTCATACAGGAAATGCGTCCACTGGTCGATATCCTTCGGCCAGGGCTTTTCATATCTGGCCAACTGGCCGACCTTACCGGCCGCCTTCAGCCCGGAGGCCTTCAACAATCCCGAATCAGCCTTGACCAACGCAACGCCGTTTGGAGCAAGCACGCGAAAGATCTCTTTGCCCGTAACGTTGGCCGCCGACTCGATCACGATCAGATTGACGATATTGTCGCCGTAAGGCATATTCTTACCGTCATAAGTCTCGGCGGTGACTTTCCCGTACAGCCCGAGCGAGTCGATATGCTTGCGAGCCTTGGCTATATTTCCGCCATCGGTATCCAGTCCGCAGACAAGCAGGCGATCGTCGCTATGCAGCCCGGCCGTAGATTTCCCATCGCCGCAGCCAAGATGCACCGCCACTCCGCCGGAAACACCCGCCGCAGCCGGCAGACCGGCCGCCCCGACAGGTCCGGCGACAGAAAGAAGTAGAAGAAGCGAAACTATTGCAGTCATAAATTTGCTCATCGCATATCTCCAGAGAATAGCGGGTGTCTATGCCGAACGACTCGACACATAAGAATACCAGCACAACGACAAACAAGGAATGCCCAAGTTTCAAGTAAAAGCCCGCGACAACGGAGCCGGAGCCGTTATCGTAGAAGCGGCGTCTACGAACGACGGCCTGACGAGAACGCTGTCTGAAGATCGCTACTGGCCGGCGGAGATTTCCTTTCTGACTTTCGCCAGCACGGCTTTGAGTTTCTTCGTCTGCTCGACAAAGTCCTCCGGCTCGTGCTCGTCGCAGCAGTATGGCAAAGGCCTGTTTTCCAGGATCCGAATATCCGCTTCAAGCGACAGGGCCGTTACCTTCAAGATCTCCCTACGAGGCGTCGTTCCGGCCAATACATCTTCAAGTTCGTATCCGTAGGCTCGACAAATAGCGTCGTCGCACGGGTGACCATAGACAAACCGAGACATCGCGTTCATGTACAAACCATTGGCGAAATCGCTGGGCGGCGAGTGGATCAACCACTGGTGAGCGAAGGCGATCTGGCCTGTGACAATACTGGCCTCCTTGCCGGTCAACACGCCTTGTGCGTAAAGCAGATACGTGTCTGCAAACGCCTGATTGAGCTTGAGTTGGATTTCCTTTCGCTTGCGAAATGCAGTTCCGGCATTCGCGGCTTCGGCGGCGATAGAAAACGTCTCGGCCATTCGGCGCCATTCGGCGCTGTCCAACAGCGATGAACCGGAACCCGCCAGCCGCTTGCGCATCTTGTCAATCAGCTTGCGGGCTGATTCCTTCGCTTCGTCGATCTGCTTTTTCTCGGCGGGGGAAGTCTTTCTTACGTGCGGCCACATAGAATGCGATTCGATGTCGGCTTCCAGTGAGTAGATGATCTTGCCGACGATTTCAGGTCTTAATTCAGGCGAATCGGCCAGTTCCTCCAGGAGCGAGACTCTCTTGCCGAAAACCGGCCATCGATCCTTGTACAGCGGAAAGGACGGTGTGTGGGCCGTGCTCTCGGGTTCCTCCCACGGAGTTTGATGTTCTGCGGCCTGTATGAACAGCTTGAGATCCGAACTCAGCAGCCCGGCCTCGGCGTCGCTGAGCAGGCCCGATCGCCTGAGCCTCTCGACATCCCATATCGAATCGGCCAGACGCCCCACCAATCGCGCCGCGCCGAACCGATTAAACAGATACTTGTCGGCCCACCAGATAGTAAGCGCCTGAGCGTCCCGCCACGTTTCGCTCAGCACCCGCCATTCATTGGTCCGCAAGAGGCTCTTTTCGCCGACGATCTGTTTGTCGCGTATTTTCCTGAGCACGCTCCCGGCCTCATCGCGCAGGACTATCATCTTGTCGATTACGCTCTTGTGCCGCCCCCTGTAGTCGAAATCATCGGCCTTGTAAACGCCGCCCTTATTGTCGGTCCACGTCTTGAGTTCCTTTTCGAACGGAGACTCCTCCAGACCGAAGTCAAATTCATTCGGGCCTTTCCCCCATTTGAAATCCTCCTCCAGATCACCAAGAAGCGACATATCGCCCTCGACCGCCGGCAGGATGTAGTCGGCGACGCGCCAGTCGAGCCGGTCCATCGCCGCGAGCTTGTCGAGCAACGCGGCCCGCCTTGAGAGCCTGTTGCACGCGGCGGCCTGGATACCGCTCTTGTTGTAGCCGCTGTCGTAATCTTGTGCGACCTGCAGCATGAACACGCGGCGGTCCTGCAGGATATCGGCTTGGGGTTTGGCAAGAAGCCCCTTGTCAACAAGAGAAGATATGCCGCGATCCAACGGCTCGAACAACTCACCAATACGCCGTCGATCGTGATATGAGATCAGCCATGGACATTCGGCCAACGCCGAAGCGACCCGGCAGGCTCCGGAGATCTTCTTCCAGTCGTCAGTTTCCAACAGTTTGGAGCCGTCGGTCAGGGGCATTTTCCTGACTGCCGCCAGAGCCTGTCGCATCTTCTTCCGGTTGGCTGGCGAATAGTAACCGTTTTCCCAACGGTAATGATCCGGATGCACCAGACACAATCCCAGGTCTCGCTCGGCGGCCAGATTGATTCTCGTTTCCATCGCGGACATCAGGATCGGATGCAACGGAGCCGGCATAGATTTCCCGCCCGCCAGTTGTGCAAACAACCCGGCCCATCGATCGGCCATGGGATTGTTTTCATCCCACTGCCTGGGAAAAAAACCTTCGCCGAAACCTTTCATCTCATTGGCCGCAGGCAGGACCGGAAGCATCCACCTCAAGGCGTCACGCTCGGCCGGGGAGAGCAGCCCCTGATCGACCATTTTCCCAAGTCGAACTCGGGCCCAATCGAGAAGTCGATGTTTCCTGCGAATGTGCCCGGGGTTGGAATACTCCCCGGGGTCCTGGCAGGGAACTATCCGATCGTCCTTGACGTCGATATTCCACCCATCGAGCCACTCTTCCCGGATAGTATCGGCAAGAAACTCCCACGAAGGGTCTTTCTCCAGCTTCGTCCCTCCTGTCGCAGTGCGGGATTCAAGCTTCAGACGTGAGGCGAACAGCTTGTCAGCCTCCGTGCGGGCCTGCCTGGCCAGTGGATAAGAAGTAACTCCGGAACTGTATTTCAGGCGCCAGATAAGTTTCGAAACGCGATGGTGAACTATCCGGACCACCGGCTGGTTGACAGAGTCGGCCTTTGTCAGTGCAGTCAAGTGCGCCAGAAGTTCGCCGCCCTTACGGATGTTGACTTGTCGCTCGGCGTTCTGCCGGGGCAAGCCCTTGCGGAGATCGGCCGCGGGCAAAAGTTCGATCTGCTCCTGTATAAAGTCCCATTCCAGTTTGAGTGCGTCGGCTTCAATGCTCCGGATTTCGCCGAAGCGTTCGAGCGTCGCCACACAGGAGTCGAACTGCTCGGTTTTCTTCAGCACGGCGTCTTTACCGGCCTTGTCGAAGGGCCAGATACCGTGGCGACCGAACGCGTAATCACCGCCATACTCCCACGCCGCGTCAAGGTCCCGCCAGGCCGCGGCGATCGCCTGTTTGCGTTTGGCCGCGTCGTTGGCAGTCGCCGCCTGATCAGCGAGTTTCGTGATCTGATCGCCAGCGCACGAGCCGAACCCCATCATTGCCAGCAGCATAACGGCAAGAACGATATTCACAGTTCTATGCGGCACGTGCAATTCTCCTCAGACCACCCAGAGCCCCTCGGCGGGCCGGATGAACGGCCGGGCGTATTGTCAACTTTCGATCGGTCGGGAGCAAGGACAAAACAGCGGCGCGGGCGCGGCGTCGGGTTGCATGAAATGCCTGGGTTTGTTACTTTGCTGGAAGACGGCCTGCGGCCGGGCCGATTGGAGAGTTGGGATGAGATTCAAGATATTTGCTCGCACATTTACAGCCGTCGCGGTGCTCGCGGCGATCGTCGCAGCATACATGCCGCATCGAGGCGCCCGGGCCGACGACGATCCGGTGGTCTCTGAATCTGTCTACACGAAGCTGCAGCATGCTTCCGTGGAGATTCTGATCGACGGGCGCATGAACGGGTCGGGATGCTTCGTGGACTCAGAAGGCGTCGTACTGACGGCCTGTCACGTGCTGGCCGACAGCAAGGGCAAGCTGATCGAAGTGATTTCCCCCACGATCGGGCGCATCACGGCCAGGCGAATCGCAACCGATCGCGGACACGATCTGGCGCTGCTGAGCGTACCGAGCAGGAGCGGCGGTTATCCGAGCCTGGAGGTCGCCAAGCGCATGCCGGAGGCGCTGTCGCACGCCCTGCTGTCCAGTTCGCCGATATGGCGTCATGGGCTGGTGCTGAAGGGGTCAGTCGCACGCGACGAGCCTTCATTCTGCTGGCAGGCGACTCTCAAGTGCTACGTTCGCTGCATGTACATAGACGGCGCGTCGCCTGTGGGCTCGTCCGGCGGATGCTGGACCGACTCGCAGGGACGGGTCATAGGCGTTCAGAGCGGCTACCTGAACAACACCGACAAGGCGTGGGTGGGAATAGCTTTCGCCGCTCCGCCGGATGCGATAGCAAGACTTATCGCCGATCGCGGCGATCGAGACGTCGCCACGCTTGGCGCGGCGATGGAGGAGCTGTGGACCCAGAGCACGGGATTCATCGCGCGCCTGCCCAAGGGCGTCCAGGGTCTGGTCACGCCGAAAATCCACAAAGGCGGCCCGCTGGATAAAGCCGGCATGACAAGAGAAACACTCATAATGGAAATCGACGGGAAACCAGTTGCGTATCTCGATAAGCTGCTTCAAATCGTACAATCCAAGAAGCCTGGCGACCAGGTGACGCTAAAAGTGATCGAACCGATAGGAAAACCGCCGCGCAAGGTCAAAATTCGCCTCGGCAAGGTCAAATAATCGAACCGACAGTTAGGGTTCCGTGCGACCGGGAATTGGTCCCTTTTCAGAGACTTATAAGGTTTCAAGGCGAGATAGCCGATTGTTTTACTAGCACTTGTCCTTTGCGGCGGGTATAGGTTATATGATCAAACGGATTTTCGACATATTTATCTCGTTGCTGGTCCTCATCGGGGCTTTTGCACCGATGCTGATTATCGCAATCCTGATCCGCATCGGCTCGCCAGGCAAGGCCATATTCAAACAGCAACGCGCCGGACGCAACGGTAAGCCGTTTACCATACTAAAGTTCCGAACAATGCGCAACGACGCCGATCCGTACGGAAGTTCACCTCATTCTGGAGACGATCCGCGACTTACGCGCCTGGGCAAGTTCCTGCGCGAAACGAGTCTCGACGAGTTGCCGCAGGTGTTCAACGTGCTGGGCGGCAGCATGAGCCTGGTTGGTCCCAGACCGCTGTACGAACGCCAGGCCGCCGAGTGGGACCAGACCCAGCGCAGGCGTCTGGAGGTCCGCCCGGGCATTACCGGATACGCCCAGGCCTACGGGCGAGGCCAACTTACTATCGAAGAGAAGATTGAAATGGACGTCCACTATGTGGATAATCGCAGCTTCTGGTTCGATCTGAGAATCATTTTTCGAACCGCAGGCAATATTCTCCGCCCGCGCGGCGAAGTCTACGAGAAGCGATACAGTAGCGACAGGGAGTATGAGAACGATCAGTAAGCAAGAGTTCAATATCCTGTTTACATGTGCCGGGCGTCGCGTCGCTCTTCTGGAGTCGTTTCGCAAGGCCATCAAAGGTCTGGGGCTCACGGGCAAGATTGTGGCCGCCGATCTCTCGTCGGCGTCGCCGGCATGCCACGCAGCCGACGCGGCGGAAATCGTTCCGCGAGCCGGATGCATCGAGTATATTCCCGGCCTGCTGAAGATCGTCGAGAAGTACAACATTTCGCTCGTGCTGCCGATGACCGATCTGGACATACGCTCTCTGGCCCGCCAGCGCGCCAAGTTTGAGGCCGTCGGCTGCAAGGTGATGATCGGAAACGAAGAGTCGATCAAGCTCTGCCGCAACAAGGCCGAATTCCAGAACGTACTGTCGTCGGCCGGCCTGGCGACGATAAGGACCATGACGCTCCAGGAGTTCCGCGCCGATCCGTTCTACCCGTGCTTCGTCAAACCGTTGCGGGGCTCGGCGTCGGTCGGAACTGGAGTGATAAACAGCGACCAGGAGCTGCGGGCCCACGTAGCGACTTTCGGCGAGCTGCTCGTTGTTCAGGAATACATCCCGGGCCAGGAGTTCACGATCGACGTTTTCCGCGATCGGGCAGGAAAAGTTCATTGTGTGGTCCCCAGACTGCGAATGGTCATTCGCAGCGGCGAGGTCGAAACCGGCATCACCAGAAAAGCCCAGCGAGTCGTCGAAGACACCATCAAGCTGTCGAAGCTGCTTGGCGACGTATGGGGCGTGTTCTGCTGCCAATGCAAGTGCGAGAAGAACGGTCCGCCGCGATTCTTCGAGGTCAACCCGCGATTCGGGGGCGGTTCGCCCCTGTCGATCGCCGCCGGCGCCAACCTGCCCCGCTACGTCCTGCAGGAAGCGATGGGACTGCCGATCGACAAGAACATCAGATTCCAGGAGAACCTGATGATGCTGCGATACGACCAGGCGATCTTCACTGTCGAAGACCACCCCGAATCCTTACCGGGCTTCGACGCGCCGATCTCGAAATAACCCCCGCAATCTCAACGTGCAACATGTCGCCAGCGGCATCCGGAAATCAGGCGATCGTCTTCGACCTCGACGACACTCTCTACGCTGAACGCGACTACGTCCTCAGCGGATACGCGGCGATCAGCGAGCATTTGAGAAACGATCCCTCTGGCAGCAGGGAGCTGACCGACTGGCTGTGGGAGCGTTTTCTCTCCGGCCGGGCCGACGGAGCCTTCGACGCGTTGAACGACAGTTTCTCACTCGGTCTGGACCGCGAGCAGATCATCGAACTGGTGACGGTCTACCGGAATCACATCCCGCAGATAACGCCTCGTGCGGGTGTAAAGGAACTGCTCAGCGCCCTGGCGCGGGACAAACTTCTCGGGATAATCTCCGACGGTTTCCTGCCCGCCCAGGAATTGAAACTCGATGCGATTGGCGTGCGCGAGTATTTCGATGCAGTCATATTCACCGAAGCTCTGGGGCGTGAATCGTGGAAGCCCTCGCCTGACGGTTTTGAAGCCCTTTGCCGAACGCTGCGAATCGGAGCCGGCGACTGCACGTACATAGGCGACAACCCGTCCAAGGACTTCGCCGCGCCCAATCGTCTTGGATGGCGAACAATCCAACTGCTCCTGGCCGGGCAGATACATTCGGCCAAACCCGCCCCAAACGGCGGAGAAGCTCAGATCATCGTAAACTCGATCGAAGAACTGGCCCGCGTGATTTCGTAGAACTCGCCGCGAGGGACTTTACTTCGACGCACAATGTCCGCATCGAACGGTCTTGGCTCCGCTGCATGTCTTGCATCTACCCGCTGCGCCCTTACCGCCGCAACGCCTGCAGGCCGAAGTGCCCCTGAGAGTTTCGGGCTTGGCTCCGCCGCATGTCGGACAGGGACCCGGTCGAGTGTATGAACTGGACCTCCTGCGATGCGTCACGCCCTTGCCGCCGCACTTGGAACACTTGGTGTATGACTTGTAGATAAGACCGCCTCGGGTCTTGTGCCCGGCGACGACTTTCCCCTTACCGCCGCAACGCGAGCATCGTGTGCGCCAGACGCCGCCGCATCTTTCGCATTTGACGCGTCCGGAGCCCTGGCAGTATCGGCATTTGTCCAGCCCGGAGCCCTGGCAGGTCCGGCACTTCATCCTCCCTGTCGCAGAACAGTACGGACACACCAGAGGATCCCGGTCCGTGATGCTCTTCCTGGCTACCTTGATTCGAGAGAGGTTCATCTTCAATTCGGCCGCTACGAGATCCGCTTTGTCGTACAGTTCAAGAGCGCGTGCGTAATAGGTCTCGGCTCGGGCGAGCATTCGCGATCTGGCGATGCCCACTGAGCCTTTGAACAGTTCCTTGTAGTACCAGTCGCCCAGCGCTTTGCACGAATCGAACGACAGTTCAGAGACCTCTTTAGTCGCCATCGGAACAAACGTTCGATACAGTTGATCGGAGTCCTCGTTGAGGCTCTTCATCGCCTCTTTGGGATCGTCCATAACCGTAACGAGCTTCTTGATCAAGTCGGATCGGGCCTCGATATCATCAGGCGACTTCTTGAGAGTCTCAACCAGGCTGTCTATCTTGGTCTGATTCAGCTGGAGATAACTCGCCGTACGGAGAAGAGAGGACATCTTCGTCAAGTCGGGCAGCCTCCCCACCAGGCATGTCGACTTGCCCTGCTTGTAAACCGCGACGGCGTGTTTCCAGTCACCGGCGGCGCCGCTGTGCTGACCGGCGACAAGAAGGGTATCGGCAGACGCCTGGAGCAGGCGCCGCTTTTCAGTCGAGGACTTCGTCAACAAACTCCCTCTGCGATAGACCGCCGCTCTCTGCGACAACCATTGGTGTTTTCTCGCCGGATCAATTTCCGCCAGGACCACAGTCGCCGACAGGAGCGTCTTGCAGTCAGTCGATGTCTTGACCCCTTTGATCCCGTATTTCAGAGCCTTTTCCAGCAACACGGTCTTCAGGGCGCCGTTGCCGTCGGCCGCAGACGCAGCCTTGATCAGCAGCGAGGATTTCTGCCAGTCGCTTCGAGCGTCTTTGATCACCTCTTTGACAAACGCGTCGGCTTCGCTCTCGGACTCGACGGCGGCCGGCGCACCGCAAACCGCCAGCAACACAACCAGCCAAGACGCAATTCCTGTCAGTTTCATCAGAGACGCTTCCTTATCGGCGAACACAACCCCCACGGTGTCGCTGAATCTAAGCAGTTCCTACCGAATACAGCGTACGTAATTCTAGCATTCAACGCAAAAGCAGCAAGTTTTTTTCACAAACCGGCAGCAGATTGATGCGTGCTTACTGGCAGTGCGTGCACGTGAGGATCTTGTCGCCGTCGCACTTGGGGCAGGCCTTCGTACCGCCGCCGCCGGAACAGTCTACGCAGGTAGCGCTGCCGGGAGGCGAACTATAGCTGCAAGACGAACACTTGCCGGCACGATAACCTCTTCTCTTTACGTCAAAATGCCGATATCTCTGACCCGAACAGGACGTACAGGTCCTGGAGGTGCGACGCTTACCGTAGTAGCTCTTGACGATCACGTAGACAATGCCCTTGCCCTTGCAGGCAATGCACTTCAAACCGTACTTCCCATTGCACCTGGCGCACTTCATTCGACCTGTACTGCTGCATCTTTGGCACTGCAGTTTTCCGGTGCTCTTGCCCTTGGCCATGCATTGCCCGCAGTCGGTCTTGCCGGCGGTCAGGCAGTACACGCATACCAGCGGATCGGAGCCGCGAAGTTTGGCCATGTCCGATTCGATCTGGGTCACCTGGTGCTTCATCGCGGCGCTGGCGATGTCGGCCTTGTCGTGGAGCGACAACGCTCTTTCGTAGTAGCGTTTGGCCCTTTGCAGCATCTTGTACTTGGTCAGAGACGAAAAGGTCTTGGCCAGTTCCTTGCCGTACCACTCGGCCAGGGACTTGCAGCCTTCTTCGGGAACTTCGCTGATGTCTTTAGCCGCCAGCGGAACGTACGCCTGGAGCTTCTGATCCACGTCCTCGTTAATATATTTCGCCGCAGCGGCCGGATCGTCCAGCGTAGTCAGCAAAGTTTCGATGATCTTGGCCCTGATGTCGGCGTCATCGGGCTTCTTCGTCAGTACTTCGGCGTACTTGTCGACCTTTTCCCGGGCCTTGGCCAGAACCATAATAGCCTGAACGCGATTCGTCAGATTACCCTTTACCAACAGGTTGTATGGATTTGCGGCCGCCTTGGCTTCGCCGTAGGCCCCGAATGAAGTTCTCCAGTCGCCCTGCCTGGCGGCGATTTCTCCGGCGCTTACGAGAATCTCTACGATCTTGACCGCCAGGGCCTTCTTCTCGGCTTTGGATTTGGTCATCAACTGCATGCGACGATAAACCTTGGCTTTCTGCATCGTCCAGTACGCCCGCTTTTCCGGGACTTTGGCGGCCAGCAGGCCGGCGGCTCTTTCAACCCTGACACAGTCGTCGGAAGTTCGCATCCCCTTGACGCCATAGGCGACGGTCTTTTCCAGGAGAGCTATCTGCAGCGTCTGGTTGTCTCCGGTCATTGCGACCGCTTCCATGAGCTTGGCCGATCTCTCAGAATCGCTGCGGGCGCCCTGTATGATCTCCTTGATAAAATCCTCGGTTTCGTCAGCGCGAACCAGACCGGTTATCCCGCCGGCGATCACCAGGAGTATTAACGCATATAATGCGAGTCTTGCAGCCTTCATTTCATCACCTTGTATTTTCTATACGCATGGACGGCCGAAAGGGTTACGACATATTCTGCACCCTTTCACGTGGCGTCCGGACAGGTCCGGCGTTCGGCCTGACTGTTCCTATCGTACACCCATGGGAAACGCACGGCAAGTGGGCGTGTTGCATTAGAAGACGTCCGCCGGCCAGCGCACCTGGCGCCCACATTGGTATAAGACGCCCGATTGACCGGTTTGGTTCCCCGAATAACGGATATCAGGACTCTTTTGCGAAGAACGCCCTGATCGCATCAGCAAGGACATCAATATCCTCGTTTGACACGTCCAGATGCGTCACGATGCGTATAGTCGGTCCGCCGAGCATCTTACCGCCGAGAATCAGGATATCCCGCGAGGCCAGGTGCTCGACGAGGCGATCCACGGACTCGGCCGGCATTGATGCGAAGACCATGTTCGTATGGACCGGATCAACGGATACCCCGTCGATATCGCGTATTCCGGCGGCCAGCCTGGCCGCTTTCTCGTGATCCTCGGCCAGGCGATCGACATGTTGCTCCAGTGCGACAATGCCGGCGGCCGCGATTATTCCCGCCTGGCGCATGCCGCCGCCGAGCATCTTTCGCCACTTGCGGGCTTCTTTCGCCAGCGATCGGCTCGCGCACAGCAGCGAACCTACCGGAGCTCCGAGCCCTTTTGACAGGCAGATCGAGACCGAATCAAAGTGCGCGGCGATATCGGCGACGGGAATCTCTAGCTTCACTGCGGCGTTGAACAGCCTGGCGCCGTCGAGATGCATCGCCAGACCGCGGCCTCGTGCGAGGGTTTCGGCCTGGGCCAGATAGTCCATCGGCAGCACCATACCCCTGTGGGTGTTCTCCAGACTGAGCAGTCGCGTGCGTGCGAAGTGGAAGTCGTCGGGCTTGATCGCGCGTGCGATATTGTCGAGGCTCAGCGTTCCGTCGGGCTCAAACTCAATCGGCTGGGGCTGGATGCTTCCGAGCACGGCCGCCCCGCCGCCTTCGTATTTGTACGTGTGAGCGTGCTGACCGACAATATACTCATCGCCCCGCCGGCAGTGCGCCAACACGCCGATAAGATTGCTCTGCGTGCCGCTGGGCGCGAAAACCGCAGCTTCCATGCCCAGCATTTCCGCGGCCAGCGACTCCAGCCGATTGACCGTGGGATCTTCACTGTACACATCGTCGCCGACTTCCGCTGCCCCCATAGCGTCTCGCATGGCTTGTGTGGGCTTGGTCACCGTATCGCTGCGTAGATCAATCATTGTCTTCTTTCAGCCACGGAGGAACACGGACAAACACGGATAAGAATCTATACAACGGCAACGGCGAGATGCGGTCTTCGCCGTTGCCGTTGCATAGATTTCCGCCTTTTATCCGTGTTTATCCGTGTTCATCCGTGGCTAGAAACCTTTCCGTAAGAGCTAGTAAACCCTGCCGAAATCGCGCGACTGCGGTATCGCTTTGGCTCCCGGCATGTCGATTCGCGGATGGGCAAGGAGAGCGGCTTTGGCTTCGTTGAGAACTTTCAGGATCGCCTGGTAGTCGGGATCCTTGGTAGACTTAAACCTGGCGGTCTTGTCGTCTGCGGCGCCGCCTGCGGATTTGGCCAGCAGCTTTACAAAGTCCGGAGTCCATTGCGGGTTGGTGAAGTTCAGGTTCCGCGCGTCCAGCCTGATCTTCTTGGCGGCGGATATCTTCTTGAGCTTGTCGACCCATGGCGCGGTCTTGGGGCGATTTCTCTTACCGACGGCCGGCGGGATGGTAGTCGCATCCCGGCCGCCTGTCGACCAGGGGCGAGACATGTCCCACGTGCTGTAGTACGGAACGTTGGCGTCGATCCAGGCGTAGATGCAGCGACGGCCTTCATCGTCAACGATGACCGGCTTGCGATCCTTGTTCGTAGACATGTGCTTCGATTCGATTATCTTCGTGAGCCTGCTGACCCACGATCCGGTCCCGAACGCCGGGAAGTTGCCCGTCGGGCCGGGGTTAATGTAGTAGTACGCCACGTAACCCTTGAACACCAGCGACTGGTACGACATCGAGTAGAACTGCGTCTTGTCGCCGGAGAGATCAATTCCCTTGGCCGGCGTAGCCCCGGAATGGCACTTGATGCAATGCTTGTCGAGCACGGGCTGGACCTGTTTGACATAGTCAACCGGACCGGCGCCCCACGACGGCGGGATGATCTTGTCCGGCGCCTTGCTCATGCGTTTCATGTTCGTCGGATTCACCGGCGAGGGTTTGAGGCGGTCCTCGTGGCATCCGATGCACGAGGCCTGCTCGCCTGTTGTGATCTGGGTGACCGAGCCCATTCGGATAATCTCTTTGCCGTTTTCGTCGAGCGCCTGGAAGTATATCTCGGTGTTCGAGGGGACCTTGAAATACGCCGCCCCGCTTTCTGCGACCGGGACCGTGCCGAGATTGATCTTCACGTAGTAGCTGCCCTGGCCGATGATCGGGTAATGATCGTGGTAGCGCCCGCCCTCGGTATTGTATTTCTTCGGCGACTGGGCCATGATCCTCAGCCGCTTGACCTGGCCGCGTTTGACACCCTGTCTCAGCAGGCCCTGGTAGACGTCCTGGACGAAGAACGTGCCCTCGCCGGGCTCCTGGGGACACTGGCCCGGGATGATATTCGGCACGGGTTTCTTGTTCAGCGAGACAGCGTTGAAGCACTGCTTTTTTTCGTCCTTGTACAGCGGAATGATCTGGCCGTCATGCTTGAGGATGGCTATGTGGAATCGGCCGGTGCGGCCGTCGGAGACCAGCGAGTACTCCTTCGTTACCGGGTACGGATCGGTGAACGAGTTGCGATACATCCTGTCTCCCGGATGCCAGTTGGTATGCTTCCAGTTATTGCCAACGGTAACCTTGTACGGCGTGGCGTTGGTCAGCTTGGTCATGCCCTTGGGATTCTCAACACCCAGCGAGCGGTCTACGATTGCGATGTCGCCGATCGGAACGTGGTGATGGGCCGCCATCGTAACGACAACCTTCTTGGTCCCCGGGATCTCCTTGCCGCCGTAGACCGAGTTGGGAACTGTCAGCGTGTTTCCGTGGTAGAGCTTGAGCTGCCGGCCGTTGGGGTTGATCGTCCAGAGCCCCTCCCACATGAAGATGTTCTTGTCCTGGTACTCCCAACGCGTACACAAGATCGATCCGTCAGACAGAACCGACGGCGATATCGTGCACAGAGTCGTCCAGTCGAAGCGGCGCATGTTCGAGCCGTCAGCGTCAACGGCGTACAACGCGCAGGCCAGGAAGTTCTGGCAGAGCGAAAACGACTCCACTCGCGACGAACTGAATATGATGCGCCCGTCGCCGTAGTAGATCGGGCTGACGTCGTGGAACGGGCCCTTGGTGATCTGGCGCATGGAGGTCCCGTCTACATTTATCTCCCAGATATGGAACGGTTTGGAGGTGTCCTCCTTGTAGGCGAACAGCAGCTTCTTGCCGTCGAAGGACGGGCTCATGTCGAATATGAAACCGTCCTTGGTCTCGAATACGGTTTTCGGTGCTACGTCCGGGCGGGACGGATCGTACGTGCATATCGCAGCGCCGCGTCCGGTCCGGCGGGCGAACATTGTC
>CAYMSH010000100.1:0-17446 GCA_964392945.1 uncultured Planctomycetaceae bacterium
AGGTCAACGCGCGGCGGGCCGACGTAAACGACGCCGAAGTCGCAGTCGCAATGGAGTTTCCAGACGCATACACGATCGTCATATCGCACATGGGCAGCCAGGTGCTCTACAACGTGCTGAACGATCTGCCCGGCGTGGCGTGCGACCGGACGTACTGCCCCGACCCGCCGGCCGAAGAAATCCTCAGGACCGAAGGCATACCGCTGTTCGGATGGGAATCGCGAGCGGCGATCGGAGATTTCGACATTATCGGTTTTTCGCTGGCATACGAAATGTGCGCCACGAACATGCTGACGATGCTGGACCTGGCCGGAGTGCCGCTACTGGCCGCAGAGCGAACCGACTCGCACCCGCTGATAATCGGCGGCGATTCGATGGCCGATACGCCCGAACCGCTGGCCGATTTCGTCGACCTGTTTGTAACCGGCGACGGGGAAGTCCCCCTGTCGAAGATCGTCGAACTGGTTCGCCAGACCAAGGGCGCCGGCGCCTCGCGCGACGAAATAATACTCCAGGCCGCGCGGACGATCGAAGGCGTCTACGCACCGAGCCTGTATGAACCGAGCTACAACGATGACGGCACGCTGGCGGCGCTGACGCCGAAGCATCCGGACCTGCCGACGAGCATCCGACGAGCGTATCTGCCGAGCCTCTCGGACTCACCGGCTATAACCGCCCCGCTGGTCCCGGTAGCAGAAGGCGTTCACGATCGCGTAACGCTGGAGATCATGCGAGGCTGCCCCAACGCGTGCAGATTCTGCCAGGCCGGGTTCGCGCGACTCCCGGTCCGGTTCCGCAGCGTAGACGAGATCATAGAGACCGCCAAAACCGCAATCGACGCCACAGGCTACCGCGAAATATCGCTCCTGAGCCTGTCGACCAGCGATTATCCGCACCTGGGCGAACTGATCGCCCGCCTGGACGCCGAGTTCACGCCGCGGAACGTCTCGGTCTCGCTGCCGAGCCTGCGGGTCAACAGCCAGCTCAAGGAACTGCCCGCGCTGACGTCCGGCGTACGAAAAGGCGGATTAACGATCGCCCCGGAAGCCGCACTGCCGCGAATGCGGAAAGCGATTCACAAGAACATCACCGACGAGGACATGCTCGCCGGCGTAGAGGCCGCCTACACCGCCGGTTGGAAAAAGGTGAAAACGTATTTCATGGTCGGCATGCCCGGCGAGACCGAGGCCGACATCGACGGGATCCAGCACCTCTGCAAACGCCTGTCGATGACCGGCAAGCCAATTATCGGCCACCCCGGCTCGATCGCCGCCAGCGTTTCCTGGCTCGTACCCAAGCCGCACACGCCGATGCAATGGGCTCCGATGCGCGACTTCGACTATTTTATAGCCGCCAAGCACCGCCTGAACGACATCTCACACCGCTCGGCCGTGAATTTCAAATACCACTGGATCGAACTGAGCATACTCGAAGCGGTAGTCTGCCGCGGCGATCGCCGAGTAGGCGCCGCGATCCTGGCCGCCTGGAAAAAGGGCGCACGAATGGACGCCTGGCGCGAGCACTTCAAATACGAAATCTGGTGCGAGGCCTTTGAGGAAGTCGGCATAGATCCGGCGTTCTACGCCCACCGCGAAATCCCGGCCGACGAACTGCTCCCATGGTCACACATCCAATGCAAACACACCACCGACAAGCTCCGCCAGCAGTACGAAGACATGACCCAAACGCTGGCCGGGGAGTAGGCCTCTAGTCCCAGACAATGTCGGCGGCGTTGAAAACTGGTCCGTGGGTGCAGCATAGTTTGTGGGACCAGCCGGCTTCGGCGTCGGATTTTATTTTGCATACGCATGATTGGCATGTGCCCATGCCGCAGGCCATGTGACGCTCAAGCGACGCCTGACACTCTACATCTCTGGCGATGCAGATTTCGGCGACCGCTCGCATCATCGGCTCGGGTCCACAGGTGTAGACGACCGCTTCGCCCGAAGCGTTCTCGAGTCCGTCCAGCCAGGCGGCAAGCGGCTGGGATACGAAACCTTTCCAGCCGAGCGATCCGTTGTCTGTTGCGATTACCGAATCGGCTCCGAACTGTGCGAACTGCGATATGCTCGCAGAGGGTTTTCCGTCGGGGTCGACTTCAACGCCCGGGGCGAGTGTCACCGGCAGCATGTCCACCGATCGTGCCCCGCAAAACGCCACGGTGTCCTTGCCAGCGGTCTGCATCGCAGAGGCCAGGAAGATCATCGGCGGAATGCCGACTCCCCCGCCTACGAGAGCGGCCAGGGGTTTGTCGCTGTTTATGCCGAACGCATTGCCCAGCGGGCCGAGCACGCTTATTTCGTCATGTTCGCTGGCCTGGGCCAGCCATGCGGTGCCCTTGCCGACAACGCTGTAGATAATGTCCAGTTCAACGTCGAACTCAGTGTCCCGCCGCCCGGCCAGGCTCAGCGGTCGACGCAGGATCGGCTCGCCTTCGGTGAGTTCGCGGCCGGTGAGTTTGGGCCACCCTGCCGGCGGAACTTCCACTTCCGTCCAACCGGACTGCTCGCCAGGGATGCGGCACTGCAACTGAACGAACTGACCAGCCTTAGTAGGCGGGAACTCGCGCCCGCCGAGGCGCAGGAAATAATGCCCCTTGCAGAGCAGCCGGTTTTCCAGCACGTTCATTACAAAAGTTCCGCGAGGCGATTTCTTCTCTTCCGTTGCATTCATAACCCGATAATATGCCCTAGCCGACGGCGAACGTCAACCGCGCGGATAATGCTCTTGCCTTTGCCGTCGCCAATTGCCAATTGCCAATTGCCAATTGCCAGCCGTTGACAGCTTGCTGTCACGGCCCTACCATCACGGCTGAAGGAGTCTTTTTATCATGGCCGCAAAGAAAACAAAGAAACAATCCAGCAAGTCCTGGCAGGGTCGATTGACCGCTGACGCCGACGAGCAGACCGCCGCAATGCTGGCCTCGCTCGACGTGGATTTCGCGCTGTGGCGTTACGATATCGTCGGCTCGATCGCGCACGCCGAAATGCTGCACAAGTGCAAGCTGATCTCGCGGGCCGAGTTGGCGAAGATCAAGTCCGGGCTGAAGTCAGTGGCCGCGGACCTCGAGGCCGGGAAGCTCAAGCTGCGCATCGAGCTGGAAGACATACACATGGTTATCGAGAAGGCCCTGATCGATCGGATTGGCGACGTCGGCGGCAAGCTCCACACCGGACGCAGCCGAAACGACCAGGTAGCCACGGACCTGCGGCTCTGGGTCCGCGACGCAGCGGACAATCTCGCCGACGCGATTACCGCTCTGCAGACCGCCCTGGTAGCCAAGGCCGACCAATACTCACACGTCGTCATGCCGTCGTACACGCACCTGCAACGCGCACAGCCCACGCTGGCCGGACACGCCGTGCTGGCGTACGCCGAAATGCTGCAGCGAGACGCCGAACGCCTGGCCGACGCGCGAAAGCGAATAGACGTCTGCCCGCTGGGGTCCGGAGCAGTGGCCGGTACATCCCTGCCGCTGGATCGCAAGATGACCGCCAAAACGCTCGGCTTTTCCGGCATCACGCGGAACAGCATCGACGCGACGAGCGATCGCGACTTCCTGGCCGAACTGTGCTTCGCCTGCGCGATGATCGGCGTGCACCTGTCGCGATGGGCCGAAGACTGGATCATCTACTCATCCGTCGAGTTCGGAGCCATCACGCTCAACGACGCCTACTGCACGTCCAGCTCGATGATGCCCCAGAAGAAAAACGCCGACACGCTGGAACTCATCCGCGGCAAGTCGGCGACGGCGATCGCACAACTTACTGGAATCCTGACGCTGATAAAGGGCCTTCCGCTGGCGTATAACCGCGACCTGCAGGACGACAAGCGGTTCGCCTTTGCGACAGTAGGCGCCATCAGCCAGGCCCTGGCGGTTGCGTCGGGGATCGTAGCGACTACCGAGTTCAACGAGGCGAACATCGCAGACGGACTGGACGCCGGCTTCCTGGACGCGACAGCACTGGCCGAGTACGTAACAGCCAAAGGCGTGCCGTTCCGAACCGCACACCAGATCGTGGGCAAACTCGTAGCCCAGGCTGAAAAGCAGGGCAAAACGCTGGCCCAGATGCCGCTGGAAGACCTGCAGGCCGCATGCGGCAAGATCGCCCCGGACGTAGCAAAGCATCTCGGCGCGGCCAACGTCGTCAAGCGATACTCGCCGGAAGGCTCAGGCGGAGCCAAACAATTGACCAGACAACTGGCGTTCTGGAAGAAGAAGCTCGGATAAGATGCGGGAGCTGGAGTTCATAGATTGGATTCAGGGCCGAAGCGATTTCGACGCGACAAAAGTGCCCGTCGGCCCGGGTGACGATTGCGCTATTGTACGCCTCGGCGACAAGGACCTGCTGGCCACGACGGACCAACTGCTGGACGGCGTACACATCAAGCTCGCCGAGCACGGACCGAGAGCGGCCGGTCGAAAGGTGATCGCGCGAAGCCTGTCTGACATCGCCGCGATGGCGGCGATACCGCTGGCGGCCGTCGCGACCGCTACGCTGCCGCGCGGATTTGCGGCATCTGACGCCGAAGAGCTTTATCGCGGGATGCGCCAAATCGCCGACGAATACCACTGCCCTCTCGTCGGCGGCGATGTGGCGAGTTGGGACGGCCCGCTCTGCCTGACATCCACAATATTCGGGCGCCGCGCGGGCGTCACCGGCGGGGTTGAACCGGTCCTGCGCAGCGGAGCGAAAACCGGCGACGCGATCTGCGTGACCGGAGTGCTCGGCGGAGCGTGGAAGTCGAGCAAACATCTGGAATTCAAGCCGCGAGTCGCCCAGGCCGTCGAACTGGCGATAAGCTGCCGACTGCGATCGATGATCGACATCTCCGACTCGCTGGCCCGCGACCTGCAGCATATATGCACCGCATCCGGCGTTGGCGCCGAGATCGCGGCCGCCGACGTGCCGATCAATCCTGAGCTTTCCAGCGACCCGGCAAACGCACTTCGGGCCGCTCTGCACAACGGCGAGGATTACGAACTGCTGTTCACGGTCCCTGCGGCCTGGGCCCGCAAACTCGTCGATCGCCAGCCGCTGGACGTACCGATCACGCGTATCGGAACGATCACCGAAGGCGCCGGGCTTACGCTTGTCAATCCCGACGGATCGCGAGACGAACTGGAACCTATCGGATGGGAACATGGATCATAAGGAAACCCACGAGACAAACAGCCCCGAAGAAACATACGCATTCGGGAGCCAGTTCGCACAGCGGCTCGGCATCGGCGACTGCGTAGCCCTGATCGGCGGACTCGGAGCCGGCAAGACCGCACTGACCCGCGGGCTGGCCGACGGACTCGGCCTGGACGACACGCGGCTGGTCTCGAGCCCCACATACGTGCTCGTGCAGGAGTACATCGGAACTTCGCCGATCTTTCACCTGGACCTGTACCGCATGGTCGATCCCGGCGCCGAACTGGCGGACCTGGGACTCGAAGAGATGATCGAAGAAGGCGTGACGATAATAGAATGGGCCGATCGGGCGCCAGAGGCCCTGCCGAATAACCGATGGGAAGTCACGATCGCCATAACAGCAGAATCATCGCGACAGTTTACGATAACACATCTGGAATAAGACGACTGCGTCCCTCTGCGACTGAGAAATATTTATTCTCAAAATCTGTTTTTTGCTTCAACACATTCGCCCCGCAGTGAGTATATGTCTGTAGATACCACGGGAAACGTCTTATGGGTGATGATGCAAAACTAATGGGTCTCGTCGCGGGCGGACAGGACGAAGCGCTTACGGTCCTGATCGATCGATGGCGACACAGGATCTGGACCTTCATCGATCATATGTGCGGATACCTCGGAAGGACCGACGACATCTTCCAGGACATCTGGATGCGCATATATCTCTACCGCAAGAAATACGATCCAGCGCGAAGCTTCAAGTCGTACCTGTTCGCGGTGGCGGTAAACTGCTGTCGCACGAACATGGCCAACCACACCGCGCCGCTGCGCCTGCAGATCGATAAACCCCAACCGACGTCATCACAGCTCGACCCGCTCGACGCGATGATAAACAGCGAGCAGCAGCGGCACGTCCGCGTGGCGATCAACAGGCTCCCGGAGAAACAGCGAACCGTGGTGCTGATGTACCTGCTGTACGATTCGGACTACCGAATGATCGCCGAAGCCCTGAAACTGCGAAACGGAACAGTGCGAAGCCACATGTCGCTGGCCCTGAAGAGCCTGAGGCGATCGCTGATCCGCATAGACCCTGAAACAGGCATAGAGAACATAAGAAACATAGAAAACCTCTCGCCGGAAGGCCAGGTGAGCCATGAATAACATGCGACTGAACAAACTCGACACAATGATGGACGAATACGTCCACGGTCTGCTCGATAATCGACAGGCCTACAGAATCGTTCGCAAGATAGAAAACGACCCGGAATGGCAGTTGGCCTACGAAGACGCCGTCGAACGAAAACGCCTGCTGTCGGGACTCGCGAGGATCGAGACGTCCGATGCCCCGCAAGCCGCCACAGTTGCGGCCCGAGCGATCGAAGCGGCGGAAAAGATCTATAGCGGCCGCAGGCGAAGGCGCAGAATCCTGCGATGGTCTTCCGGCCTGGCGGCGGCCGCGGCGATGCTGCTGGTCGGCGTGATGTGGATATCCTTCGCGACGATCACGCCGCCGAGGCATGCGGTGCGGCTTGTCGGCCAGAACGAACTGATCAGCGGGTCGACAGTCTCGCTCCGGGCGATCGTAACTGATTTCAGCAATCGCCCCTCAGCCGACGTGCCGGTCAAGATCATGCTGACCGGCTCCAAGGGCGCCGAAGAGATTCAACTGGCGGTCTGGCGCACCGATTCGAGCGGCGTGGCCAGCGGGCCGATCGATCTGCCTGCGTGGGTCGGCGACTGCAAGCTCGAAGCCAGAGCCGGCGACAACCGCTTCCAGCTCATCGGAGCCCCGATCGCCCTGAAGCGGGCCTCGAAAGTCTACCTGGCCACTGACAAGCCGATCTACCAGCCCGGCCAGACCATCCACATGCGAACGCTGGTGCTGCGGACGGGCTCGCTGAAGCCCGACGCCGGAAAACCGGTCGATTTCACCGTGGCCGATCCGGCGGGCAACCTGATCTTCCGCGAAACTCTTACGCTCAGCGACTACGGTCTTGCCTGGGCCAACCTGTCGCTGGACTCGCTGATCGCACCGGGCCGGTACCGCATAACCGCGACCGCCGGCGATGACAAAAGCGTCCAGACCGTAGAAATATCGCACTACAAGCTGCCGGCATTTTCGGTGAAGATCGAGCCGGACAAGCCCTACTACCAGCCGGGCCAGACCGTAAGCGGGAAGATCCGCCTGAAGTACAACTTCGGCAAGCCGGTGAGAAACGCCAAGCTCGAGTTGCAACTGATCGATCGCACGCTGGGTCGAGCCCACACCATGCACACCCAGACGATCAACACCGGCGCCAGCGGCGTGGCGGGGTTCGAGATCCCGCTGCCGAAAACGCTCTTCGGCTCGATGCGAAACCAGAAGAACGCCAATCTGCTGCTCAGCGTTAATGCCACGGACCCCGCCGGCCAGGAGAACACCGGATTCGACACCATACCAGTCTCCAGAGATGAGATTCGCGTGACGGCCGTGGCGGAAAACGGGGCGATCTCCCGAGGCGCCGGCGGAAGGCTCTACGTTGTGACCAGCTACCCTGACGGAACGCCGGCCAAGTGCATTGTGGATATCCGCGACATCGGCGCCAGCATCCGCACCGACGATACCGGAGCGGCGGTGATCGAAACGAAGAATCCGCCGAATGTGCTGATGATCTCGGCCCGGGACGATCTTGGACGCACGGGACAACTGCGATTCCAAACGCCGACGGCGGCGGAGAATTCGCTCGTGCTGCGAACCGACAAGCCGATCTATCTCGGCGGCCAGACCATGTCGATTGAGGTCCTCGGCGGCGCCGGGCCGCACGTGTTCGTCGATGTAATCAAAGACCGACAGACCGTCCTTACACGGACCGTTGAGATGAAAGACGGCAAGGGCTCCGCGGCGATCGACATACCGCCGATGCTGTCAGGCACACTGCGTCTGCACGCGTATAAACCAGACTCCGAAGGCCAATGGCTCGGCCGGGACGCGGTAGTGATCGTAAAACAGGCCGACGGGCTGAAAGTCACCGTCACGTCAGATAAGAAAACGCACCGGCCGGGACAAGACGCCAAGCTCAACTTCCGCGTGACTGACGCCGACGGCAAACCCCGGGCCGCGGCGATCTCGCTGGCCGGGGTCGATGAAGCAGTCTTCTCGCTGCAACAGGCCGCACCGGGGCTCGAAGGGCTCATGAACGGACTGGACGAAGAACTGCTGACCCCGGCGATCGAAGTACACGGACTGTCGATGGCGATGATGCACCAGTCAACTCGCTACGCCGAGGTTGTCGTGTCAGCCGCAGCCGCACAGGCGCACAAGCGGGAGCGGAACAACCCGCGGTCAGCCAGAAAGGCTGAAGACCGGCTGCACTCGCTTGACGTGAGCAATAAGAAAACAGCCCTGAGCAGCTTCCGCAGAGAACGGAATCGCGCCGGAAAGAACGCCTCGACTACGACAGTCTGGGCCGCGTTTGGAATATGCGCCGCGATGGTGCTGTTCGGCGTCTCGTTCTTCTCGGCATCGACGGACCTCAACGTTATAAAACACATCAAGTGGGGTCCGACAGTGCTACTGTTTGTCCTCCTGGTTATGTTTGTGACCATAGGAATTCCCGCCACAATAGGTGGTAAATCAGCACAAGACGCCGACAGTGCGGCAGGTGGGTTGGAGCCTGATGTCTTCGCCGTCCAGGCTCCAGTGGAGCGTGGAATGGGAGCATTGGATGAAATCCAGCGACCAATGATCGTGCCCGGCAAAGTTCCGACACCGCCCCGTGTCCCAGTCACGGCCGTGGCGACAACGATATCAGAGCTCGGGGATTCGGCCAGCATTTCGGCCAAACCCGTACGCACGCGAACGTATTTCCCAGAGACTATGCTCTGGAAGCCGCAGGTGATCACCGACCCGCAGGGTCGCGCGGATCTTACGGTTCCGCTGGCCGACAGCATAACCACTTGGCGTTTAAGCGGTTCGGCGGTCAGTAAGACCGGCCGTCTCGGGCGCGTCTCCGGGTCGGTCAGAGTGTTCCAGCCGTTCTTCGCCGATGTGAACGCTCCGACCGACCTGACGCGCGGCGACGAAATATCCATACCGCTGGTGCTCTATAACTACGCCGACAAGCAACTGAGCGTGCAGATCCAATGCACCGGAGCCGACGGCCTGACGATCGTAGGCCAGGTCGGCGGCGAAGTCAGCATCGACCCCGGCGACGTCAGCCGCGTGATGGTGCGCGTCAAGGCCGACAGCATCGGAACCGGCAAGCTGGAACTGCTGGCCCGCAGCGGCGACTTCGCTGACGCGATCCGGCGCGAGATACGAATCGCCCCGCCCGGCCGACCGGCCTCGGCGGTAGTTAACGGAACGCTAACCGATGGGCGCCAGACGATAGAAGCGTCGATCCCGGATGATGCGGTTGACGGCAGCGTCGCTCTGCGATTGAAGGTCTACCCCAGCAGGTTCAGCGAACTGATCGACGGGCTCGAGGGCATATTCCGCCAGCCCAACGGGTGCTTCGAACAGACCTCGTCCACGACGTATCCCAACGTGATGGCCCTGGCGTACATGCAGTCAAACGGGCTGGAGAATCCCGAAATCCAGGCCAAGGCGACGCAGTACATCCAGATGGGCTACCAACGACTGATGACATTCGAGATCAAAGGCGGCGGGTTCGACTGGTTCGGGCGCGGCCCGGCGAACGTCGTGCTCACGGCGTACGGACTCATGGAGTTCGCCGACATGGCCAAAGTGCATAACGTGGACCCCAAGCTCCTGTCTCGCACCGCCGACTGGCTGGCCGGCCAGCAGAGCAATGAAGGCGCATGGCGATTCACGCCCGGAAGCTTCCACGAACCGTTCACCGGCGGCGATAACGGCCAGCTTGCGATCACCGCGTACGTAACGTGGGCCATCGCCGGCTACCGTCACGATCACCCGGCCGCGGTGCGCGGGGCTGCGTACATCGGCAGACGAACCGACGGGGCAATCAGCCCGTACACCCTGGCGTTGTGCGCCAATGCGTTGCATGCGGCCAGGGCGCCCGGCGCCGACAGGCTGATCGCGGATCTGGCCTCGAAAGTGCAGCGAGTCGGCAAGGACCAGGCGTATTGGGACGCCGGCGGAGCGAGCAACGACATCCGCGCCACGTCGCTGGCGATCCTGGCGATGAAGGGCCGGCGGCAATACGCCGCTACGGTTACCGCCGCGCTGCGATGGCTGGCGTCCAAACGAGACCCGTCCGGCACGTGGGGCGCCACGCAGTCTACGATAATGGCGCTCAAGGCGCTGACCCAGGGAGCCCCCAAGGCCAGCGACAGACGCGACGCCGACGCCAGAATAACGATAGGCAAGACCGTAATGAACATCCCGGCCGGCAAGTCCGACACCGTGCAGACCGTGGCGATAGACTCACCCGCCGATGGCGCCAGAATGCAACTTGACGTTGACGCTCAAGGCGCAGAGGGACTGCCCTACCAACTGGTCATACACTACTACACCCAGCGAACCGCGACGCCAGCCCAGGCGCCGGTGCAGATCAGAGTCAACTACGATCGATCCGATCTGCAGGTCGGCCAGAGCGTAACGGTAAGGGCCTCGATCACCAACACGGCGCCGAAAGAAGCCAACATGCTGCTGGCCGACGTGGGAACGCCTCCGGGATTCTCGGTAGACACAGCAAGCCTCGAAAAACTCCGGGCCGCCAGCGTGGTCGACAGGTACACCGTCACTTCACACGGAGTTATATTCTACATAACCAAACTCCGGGCCCGCGGCAGAATGACGCTGGAGTACAAGATGACGGCGAAACTGCCCCTGAAAGCACAAGCCGCCCCGACAACGATATACCCCTACTACGAGCCGCACCAGATATCGGCCGCCGCTCCAACAACGTTCATAGTACAATAAGCCGCTGTCAACACACGACTAACCGGCGTGTCACACCAGAGCCGGCCCATAGCAATGGGCCGGCTTGGGCCGGATATCCCGCAACACAACAGCAAAGTCGCAACAACATGTCGCCACGATCTTTACATATCCACCCATACGCATCTATATTGCTTCGACACCACCCCCTCTCCGGTTCACACAAGCCAAAGCTGTGAACCAATTGTGACATCCCGCCGCTCGGCGGGATCGCGGTCTGCAGTTGAGCTTGACGGACCGCCGCGGCATCGCTACTCTTATGGATTCGACAGACCGAACTCTAGAGGTAGCGACTATGGAACAGGCCATCGCCAAAGCAAAAACCCTGATAGAAGCGTTGGGATATATCCAGCGATTCGCCGGGCAGATCGTCGTGATCAAGCTGGGCGGATCGGTAATGGAAAGCCCCGAAGCACTACGGGGTATGATGACCGACGTAGTGTTCATGAACACCGTCGGGATGCGCCCGATTATCGTACACGGCGGCGGCAAAGCGATCTCACAGGCAATGGCCGAAAGCGGACTGGAAGTCCAGTTCGTCCAGGGAAGGCGGTACACCGATCAGCGAACGCTGAACGTTGTCGAGCACGTTCTGTGCACACAGATTAACGACAACATCTCAGCCGTGATCGAGGATATCGGATCCAAAGCCATGAGCCTGCACACCCTCAGCAGCGGCGTGCTGTTCGGCCAGAAACTCTTCCTCGACGATGGAGAACGCAAAGTCGATCTCGGTTCAGTCGGCCAGGTCACCAGCGTAAACAGCAAGCTGATCGAACTGCTGTGCGACGCGGACACCGTGCCGGTAATCGCCCCGCTGGCCCGTGACAAGACCGGAGCCAAGCTCAACTGCAACGCCGACACCGCCGCCGGCGAAGTGGCCGCGTGCCTCAAGGCCAACAAGCTGGTGATGGTAACCGACACGCACGGAATACGACGCGACGTTGACGATCCCGAAAGCGTCATAACATCGGCCAGCGAATCGGAGATCAGGGAAATGATCGACGACGGAACAATATCCTCAGGGATGCTGCCGAAAGTCGACGCATGCCTGCGGGCGCTGGACGCCGGGGTTTCCAGGGCGCACATTATCGACGGTCGCTTCAGCCATTCGCTCCTTCTGGAGATATTCTCGGACCGAGGCGTTGGAACGCTGATTCAGAAATAACGCTGGAAACAGTACTGAAAGACTAGAAACAGTTAAGAAGTGAAAACATGCAAAAAGACTTCATAAGCATAGCGAATTTGAGCGGCGACGAGGTCGGCGCACTGATCAACAAGGCCATCGAAGACAAAGCCCTCTTCAGGGACGGGCGGCTCCCGGCGTCTCTGACCGGGCGAACGCTGGCGATGGTGTTCGAAAAGCCGTCCCTGCGGACCAGGGTGAGCTTCGAAGCGGCAATGACCCACTTAGGCGGACACGCGATCTATCTGGCGCCGTCTGATATCGGAATGGGCTCCAGAGAGCCCGTTATCGACGTGGCTCGGGTCTTGGGACGCATGTGCGACGGCATTATGGCCAGGACATTCGCTCACGACACCGTCGTGCAGCTCGGCCAGCACGCACAGGTCCCGGTCATCAACGCGCTGAGCGACATGCTGCACCCCTGCCAGGCGATGGCCGATCTGATGACAATCCAGGAGCACTTCGGCTCCCTGGCTGGCAAAACAATGCTCTTCGTCGGCGACGGCAACAACGTCGCCTGCAGCCTGGCGATGGCTTGCGCCAAAGTCGGCATGAAGTTCATCATCGCCTGCCCCGACGATTACCAGATGCCGGCGGACTTCGTGGCCGAGGTCCTCGACGCAGGCGGCGCTGACTGCTGCAGCGTAACTTCCGACGCCAAAGCCGCCGCGGCCCAGAGCAGCGTGCTGTACACCGACACGTGGGTGTCGATGGGCCAGGAAGACGAGAAACAGCAGCGAATACAGGACTTCGAGAACTTCAAGATCGATTCGGAGCTGATGAGCGCCGCGCGGGACGACGCGATCGTCATGCATTGCCTGCCGGCCTACCGGGGACTGGAAATCACCGACGAGATATTCGAAGCCAACGCCGAGGTAATCATGAGTGAGGCCGAAAACAGGCTGCACTTCCAGCGAACGCTGCTGCACACACTTATCGCCGATGGCGGGATCGGCTAGCAGCATACGAAACAATGGCAAAAACAAAACGAAATGACGGAAGACGCCCCAACCAGCTTCGCCCGGTCGTCATTACGCCTGGATTCGTCGGAACCGCCGACGGATCGTGCCTGATCGAAACCGGCGGAACGCGGGTCATCTGCACCGCGAGCCTCTCGGCGGGAGTCAAGAAATGGCGCCAGGGCTCCGGACTGGGCTGGCTGACGGCCGAATACGGCATGCTGCCGGCCTCGACCGGGCGGCGAAAGAGCCGCGCCACAGGCAAACCCGACAGCCGCGCAACGGAAATACAAAGACTCATCGGGCGCGTCGTTCGCAACGTGGTCCGCTTCGATCGCCTCGGCGAGAACACGCTGCACCTTGACTGCGACGTCCTGGAGGCCGACGGAGGGACCAGGACCGCTGCGATTACCGGCGCTTACGTGGCGGCGTCTATCGCGGCCAGTCGCTGCGCCGCACAGGATCGCTGCAAGCCCGGCGTAATCGTGGGGCAAGTCGCCGCGATATCCGTCGGAGTAGTCAACGGCCAAGTCCTGCTGGACCTGGACTACAGTGAAGATTCAAACGCCGAAGTCGACATGAACGTCGCGATGCTCGGCAACGGCAAGTTTGTCGAGGTGCAAGGCTCGGCCGAGCGGGCCCCGTTCAGCGGCGACCAGCTCGCCGAAATGCTCGCCGTAACTGGCAAAGGCATTAGAAAACTCATAACAACCCAGCGAACCGTGATACGGGAGACCCTATCCAAATGACTCAGAAACTTACAGGAATGACCAGGACGATCACCTTTGGGATTCTGGTGCTAGTCGCGTCAGCCTGCTCGGGATGCAAGATGCCCGGCATGCCGAATCTGCCCGCGATGTTCGCCGAGAAGCAGTACACGATTCTCCTGCACACGTTCGCCGGCCCCAACCACGTGAAGCAGTCCAAGCTCTATCGCGACAAGACCAAAGAACTGGCCGGATGGAGCGGGCTGGAAGTCGTACACAAAGACACCAGCAGCGAACTGTATTGGGGCGAATACCGCTCGACGGAGGACGCCCAGGACGATCTCAAGACCGCCAGGACCTGGAGAGTGCCGAACGTAAACAGAGCGGCGTTCCCGTTCCCGCGAATTGTGCTCCTGCCGGGACACGAAGTGGAAATCCCGGAATACAACCTGGCCAACGCCAGCGGACACTGGACGGTTCTCGTGGCGATCTACGTAGACGACGCCAAACAGGGATTCGTCGGCAGAGAACGACAGAGGCACGCGTTGGAATACTGCACGTTCCTGCGGAAAGAGGGATTCGAAGCCTACTACCATCACGTTCCGGGACGATCGCAGATAACCGTGGGAGCATTTCCGGAAAAGGCGATCGTCATGGAAACTCGCGCCAGCCCGGATTCGGCGATGTTTGTCGCCACGCCGGTGATCAAGAGCACCAAGATGCGAAAGATCATGGCCACGACAACTCCGCCGCTGTGCTTTCTGGTGGTCAACGATCACACTGAATACAAGAAACGCCGCAGCGTAAAGACTGGCAAAATGGTCAAGGTGATCACGCCGAGCCGCCCGATCGAAATACCCAGAAAACGCGTCAATCCCGTAATAGCCCCCTCGCGATAAGAGACACGTTAATGCCCCAGCGACAGATAGTTCTAGCCACAGGCAATCCGGGCAAACTTCGCGAAATGACCCAAGTTCTCCAGCCGCTTGGCGTAAGCGTTATCGGCATTAACGAGTTGGCCGACATCGCCGAACCCGAAGAGACCGGAACTACTTTCGCCCAGAACGCTCGCGAAAAGGCGATGTATTACGCCGGGGCGACGAACCAGTGGTGCCTGGCCGACGATTCAGGACTCCAGGTAGACGCACTTGACGGAGCCCCGGGAATCCACAGCGCCAGATACAGCAGCGATATCGTCGACCCCAATGCCGACAGGCGAACAATTGATCAGACCAACAACGCCAAACTGCTCGGCGCACTTGAGAATGTCGACGACGAACTCCGCGGCGCAAGGTTTGTATGCTGCCTGGCCCTGGCAGGACCCGAAGGAGTGCTGCTGGAGGCCAGCGGAACATTTGAAGGCGTCATCGCGCGCGGCCCGTCGGGAGACAACGGGTTCGGTTACGATCCGCTGTTTTACCTGCCCCAGCACGGCTGCACCGCAGCGGAACTGCCGCCGGAGAAAAAGAACCTCATTAGCCATCGAGGCCGCGCCGTCAGACGTTTCGTCGAACTGTTGGGCGAGCAGATGGCCTGAGAAGGCTGTCAAACCGCTGACCAGCGGTGACGCAGGATCGCCCAGGCCCCTATCACCAGCGCAACGGCCAGGTGAATCGCCATAGGCTCATACCACTGCACAGTCCCGATCGCCACATCCTCCCCTAACTTCGTCACGCCGTACATGACATCGGCGTAATTCCACACGAACCCCGTCTCCTCGGCGATCTGGGAGAACACCCCGTACAGCGGATTGGCCCGCAGCCCGTAACTGGCGACTGCGGTTTTCCAGTCGCTTGGAATCAGGCCCAGCAGTCCCGGCAGCCAGAACAACCCGGCCTGGAGCAACGTGAGTCCCGTCGCGGCGACAACCGCCAGAAGACACCGGAACCTGAGCGTTCGCCCCCAGCGTACGATCGCTATCGCGCACAACGAAACAGAGGCGTATATGCAGTACAGTTTGCAGGCCGATGTGAAGCTGACCTCCGGGGTTCGCAGCCACAGAACCACGAGCAACACCGCCGTGGCGTCGGCGACGCATCCGCCCCTGACCAGACCGGAAATCCCACTGCTGGGCCCGGCGGCGAATATCGCAGACGCAATCGCGACCCAGACCCCGGCTACGATAAGACTGGCGCAGATCATCGACCTGGTCGGAGCGCCGTAGGCTTGCGGGATTAAGAATACGCCCAGTTGAACCGCCACAGTCGCCGCGCTAATACCGACCAGGGGCCATCGATCTCGCTTCCAGAGCGACAGCGGCGGCTCAGTGGGCCTCGGCGAACTGTCTGAGTCCGAAGACACGCGTGTCATTTCCCGTCGGTTCCGCGGCTCTTTTTGCCAGAATCGGCCGACTGGGTCGTAGCTTCGTACTCAGCCAGGGTCTTGCGAAGCGCGGCGGCGTAATCCTGCCAGAGAAGTCTCATCCGTTCGGCCCGCGCAAGCTCCCTGTCAATCTCGGCAAGGACTTTCCTGGCCTGCTTGGCCGGATCCATCAGGAGGTGCTCGGCGCGCGCGAAGTCCTTAGCCCATTGCTCCAGGGCCTTGCGGGCCTGCTCGGGGCTCCTGGGCGGAATTGGGGCCTTGGGAGTCAGTTGCTGCTGTTCGGTCTCCGTCACGCCGGCGAACGCCAGTTCCTCGCGAGCTTCGGCTATGTCGTAAACGATAGTAAGCGCGTCAGACCTTATCACCGCCAGCGTGTCGCTGTGCACGGCCACGAACTTCCTGACCCAGGCTCGCAGCCCGCCGGGCAGGATTCGCTGACCATCGATCTTCATCCGGCCGAACCGGTCGATCTCCAGCAGTATTCGAGCATGCGGAGACTTCTCGGCTCCGGGCCTGGGAGAGATCGTCACCGTTACTTTCGTCCCTATAGGCGGGACAACTTTCGGGTCGGCTATGTATTCGGCCTGCACGTTGCCTTCGCCGCCTTTGCTGCTTGACTCGAACGGGACATCAATCAGCGATGAAGAAAAGTTGGAGACCGAGACTATTTCGCCGTTGATGTCGGCGGCGTAAGTATTATTCGGCAGCATGTCCGAGCCCACGAACACCCACGTTTTGGGCCCGGGTAGTTTCTTCTTTCCAACGCCTTTGATCCACTGGCCGGCATTGTCCTTGTGGGCCTTGCCGTCCTTGTCGGTCCATACCAGGGTGATGTCCAGTTCGGGGCCCTGGGGCGGTCCGAAGCGGCTGACGCCGTCTCGACCGGTCGACCAGCGTGCGGGTTTTCCCCTCGTTAGCCCCATAGCAAGCAATGCGCCATGGATGTGAGACGGCGTTACGTCACTGCGAAGAATGCTCTCGTGCTCCTTGGTCCCCTTCTTGCAAATCATGAACTCGAGCATTACGTCACGCTGGCAGACCTCGGCCTGGAAGCTGACTGTGCGTTTCTTCAGGTCGAGCGATATCGGAGTTCCCGACTTTGCAGCGGGCCTTGTCGTCGCTTTGGCGTCTCCTGTCGCCGCGGTCTTCTTCTCGGCTCGCCGGGTTCTCGATCCGGCGCCGATAGCAATCAGCATGGCTGCATTGATCATCGTGCTCGTCGCACCGGTATC
>CAYMSH010000101.1:0-17207 GCA_964392945.1 uncultured Planctomycetaceae bacterium
CGGAAACGATAGTATGCTGCTGGGTCTGTACGGCGTAGGCATCGCCGCAGTTTCGATGCTGGCTACGCTCGGTATTACCCTGGCGACTGACGCTTACGGTCCCATCGCCGACAACGCCGGCGGAAACGCCGAGATGACCGGACAAGAAGCACAAGTCCGCGAGCGAACCGACGCACTGGATTCGCTGGGCAACACCACCGCTGCTATGGGCAAGGGCTTCGCGATCGGCTCGGCTGCTCTGACCGCCCTGGCGCTGATGGCCGCATACGTTGAAGAAGTAAGAATCGGTATGGTTCGCGAAGGTCACACCACGATCGTAGCGATAGCCAAAGACGCTCCCCAGCACACAGTCAGCAACATCGGCCACAAGAAAATGGCCATCAAACGCGGCGCCGACAACAAAGAGCACAGCTATGACACCGCGATGATCCTTAGTGGCGACTACAAGCTGGTGGAAAAGGGCGAGCTCAAAGGCGTCACCATCGGTGCAGTCAACGAAGAGACCAATGTCTTCATACTCACCGCTCCGGGCAAAGACGGGCCGGTGGAACTCGAAGCAGTCTACGCCTCCAAGGCCACCCTGCGTCAGTACATGGACTTCTACGGCGTCAACCTGATGAACCCGCGAGTGCTGTGCGGAATATTCGCCGGCGTTATGCTGGTGTTCCTCTTCAGCGCCATGACGATGAAGGCCGTCGGACGAGCCGCGATGGCGATGGTTCGGGAAGTCAGACGGCAGTTCAAAGAAATCCCCGGAATCCTCGAGGGCACCGGCGACCCCGATTACGCCAGGTGTGTTGATATCTCCACCGCCGGAGCACAGAGGGAAATGATTGTCCCGGCGCTGCTGGCGCTGACAGTTCCGGTCCTCGTTGGTTTGCTGCTGGACGTAGGCGGCGTGGTGGGATTGCTGGTCGGCGGGTTGACGTGCGGTTTTGCGATGGCGATCTTCATGGCCAACGCGGGCGGAGCATGGGATAACGCCAAAAAGTATATCGAGAAGGGTAGCCATGGCGGAAAGGGCTCCGACGCCCACAAAGCCGCCGTCGTAGGCGACACCGTCGGCGATCCGTTCAAGGACACCTCCGGACCGAGCCTTAACATCCTGATCAAGCTCATGGGCATGGTCAGCATCGTTTTCGCCGGTCTGATCGTTAAGTACGCCCCGCAGATCAGCGAAATGCTGGGCATGTAATCTAAAGAAGACTTCCAATGGCTAAAAAAGGCGAAAATAACGCGGCCCTGACGCTGGCGATTGAGGCTGCGAGACTCGCCTCCGACAGTCACTGCGAAGATGTGGTAGTACTCGACCTGCGAGGCATAAGCCCGGTTACCGACTACTTTGTCGTAGCCACAGGCACCTCGGGTCGGCAGATGCGATCCGTGGCCGACGACGTATCGACTTACGGCCGAAGCATCGGCCAGCCGCCCTGGCACAAGGCCGGCATGGACTCGGCCCAATGGGTCCTGCTGGACTTTGTCGACGTGGTGATTCACCTGTTCGACGACCAGGCCAGAGGCTACTACGATCTGGAACTCATGTGGGGCGAGGCCCCGCACGTGGAGTGGGCCCGTGAATCTTAGACGCCTGCTCGAAACGCGAATCAGCAAAGCGCTGGCTGCCGCCGGAGCACCCGACGGCAGCGGCGCGCTGATCGCGCGTTCCAACAAACCGCAGTTCGGACACTACCAGGCCAACGGCTGCATGGCCGCGGCAAAGGCCATCGGAACCAATCCCCGCGATCTGGCCCAAAAGGTCATAGACAACCTCGACCTGGCCGATGTCGCAGAACCTCTGGAAATCGCAGGTCCGGGTTTCCTGAATATCCGCATCAAACCCGAGTGGCTGGCCCAGCGGCTGACTGAAGCCGAAAGCGATCCGAAACTCGGCGTGGATACTCCCGATACTCCGCAGACAGTAGTGGTTGACTATTCGGCTCCGAACCTTGCCAAGGAAATGCACGTAGGACACCTGCGCAGCACGATCATCGGCGACGCGATGGCCCGGGTGCTCGACTTCATCGGCCACAAAGTCGTCCGACAGAACCACGTTGGCGACTGGGGCACCCAGTTCGGAATGCTGATCGCATACCTGAACGACCTGGCTGGAGACGACGGAGAAGACTCCGGAGCCGAAGCCCAGCTCGCGGACCTCGAAGAGTTCTATCGGAAATCCAAACAGAGATTCGACGCCGACGAAGCGTTCGCCGACACCGCACGCAAGCAGGTCGTCAGTCTTCAGTCCGGAGACCCCGACACGCTGGCCGCATGGCGAAAGTTCCGCGAGATATCGCTTAGTCATTGCTCAAGCGTGTATCGGCGTCTCGGCGTTCTGCTGACTGACGACGATGTGCACGGCGAAAGTGAATTCAACGACGATCTTTCCAATGTTGTCGATGACCTGAGAGCCGCCGGTGTACTTGAAGAGTCCCAGGGCGCCCAGTGCGTATTCCTCGACGAGTTCCGCGGAAAAGGCGAAGACGACACAGATATCCCGCTGATCGTCCAGAAATCCGACGGCGGGTATCTATACGCGACGACCGATCTGGCGGGTATTCGATATCGCCAGAACAGCCTCGGAGCCGATCGAGTGCTGTACGTCACCGACTCCCGCCAGGGCGGACATTTCGCCCAGGTATTCGGCGTCGCCCGCCTGGCGGGTTTCGCCAAGCCGGAACTGCAGTTGGAGCACGTCCCGTTCGGGATGATGCTCGGCAAGGATCGGCGGCCCTTCAAGACACGGTCCGGTGGTACGATCAAACTTACCGATTTGCTGAGCGAAGCCGAGCAGCGGGCCTTTGATCTCGTTACCGAAAGAAATCCCGACATAGACGAAGATCGCAGACGCGATATCGCCTCGGTTGTCGGAATCGGTTCTGTCAAATACGCCGACCTGTCGCAGAACCGCAGCAGCGATTACGTGTTCAGTTGGGGCAAAATGCTGAGCCTCGACGGCAATACCGCTCCGTACATGCAGTACGCCTACGCCCGGGTCAAGAGCATCTTCCGCAAGGCCGGTATCGACGAGTCCGACGCCGTCGGCGAAATCGTGTTGACACAAGACGCCGAGATCAATCTGGCGGTCAAGATCGCACAACTGCCTGAAACCGTCCAGAGCGTGGCGACTGAGTGTTTGCCGAATATGCTCTGCACGTACCTGTTTGAACTGGCCGGAGCCTACATGACGTTCTACGAGGCGTGCCCAGTGCTCAAAGCCGACGATCCCGCAGCACGCACCAGCCGCCTGATGCTGTGCCTGCTGACCGCACGGGCGATCAAGACCGGACTGAGCCTCTTGGGAATCGACACCCTCGAACAGATGTAAGAGCCCGCCGGGCGCTCACTGCGTAGAGAACAGGCGAAACACCATATCGCCGATCCTGTCGTTGGTCATCACCTCGCCGCCATCGTCTTTCAGATCCGGGCCGATGCTGTAGAGTGTTGCTCTACCGTCTTTGGGGCCGAGCATTCGCAGCGGCTTGCCGTCGAACGGATCCAGCGGTATCGCTTCGAGGTACGCAGGGACGAGTTTTTCCAGGTTTTCCGGCAGCACGCCGGTATGTGCGTGGAATATTGCCACCGCCACAGCGAGCTGCGACAGGCGGTGTTTGGCGTCCCCCTCGGCCGCCCGGTCCGGATACCTGCCGATCGCCGGAGCCATTTTCGGCGTCAGGAATCCTGTCTGCTTTTCGCGCAGTCGCTGGGGCATGGTCTTCCAGAGTTCCCTGGCCTTGTAGTGCGGCATCGCCGCGAGTCGTCGCCATTCGGCCGACGCGAGCTTGTAGGCCTCGATCTCGTCGGACATCAGGAACACCCGGTACATCGGGATCAGGACCTCCGGCAGATAGCGGCTAGGGATCTCGTGGGCGCCAGGATCGCCCAGCATAGCGAGAGTCGACAACGCCATCGCCTCTTCCGAGCGAAGGGCTGATCGCACCATGCGCACGTGCGAAAAGAGCGGATCGATTTTCAGTTCGGCAAGTTCTGTGGCTGTGGCTTGTCCGCCTGCGAGCACAAGTTCCATTGTCTCGGCGGCTCGAGTTTCGATACTGATCGCCGCCAGTGCGGTGATCATTGTCGGTTTTCGGGTCACGTGTTCGGCGACTGCAAACAGCGCGTTTATGTCGGCGATTGCTCCGGCGAGATCTCCGTCTATGGCGCGTATACGCGCGTCGGCGGCGAGCAGTTCCGAGGCCGATCGCATCGACGAGACTTCCGACAGCAGGACATTGAGCAATTCATCGGAGCCCCAGTAGCCCTCGAAACTGCACTGGTCCATTGACGCAGCGCGGCGGAGCTGCTTCAGTCCGCGAGAGTACTTTCGCAGTATCTCGCGGATTTGCATATCGGCGGGGCGAGTCGCCGGATCGCGCGAGTCCAGCCACTTGCAGACCGGAAACGCCCAGTCGATGATATTGCTGTCGGTGTCCATGTCCAGCGACTCGAACGCCAGTTCATAAACGCGTGCGGCGTTTTGGCTGTCGGGGATTCTCGGCGGAAATGTGGCTGCGATGATCGAATCGGCTCGGTCCCGCAGACGCCCAAGGCGGTCTCTGGCCGCCAGGTCAAGGCCCCAGAACGTAATTACGCTGAGGATGCACGCGAATCCGAACACCAGGTTGAGTTTCCACGCCGGCCAGTTGGCGGCCCGACGATTACGCAAACCGCGGTACAGTATAAGCACCGATACGATCATGAAGAGTTGCGACAGGATCAACAGGAACCATGGCCTTATCGGAGAACCTACTCTCGCGGTCAGACCCAGCCATATCGCCATGTAGACAACCGCTGCCCAGCAGCCCATTGGCGCGAGGGTTCCGGCGACGATGATCGACCAGCGGGACCAGACCCGTTTGCACCGGACTCCGTCAACCGTGGCCACGGCCACCATGAGGCAACTGACCGCCAGTAGTTCGATCCACAACAGTACTTGTCCCATGGCTCTTCTTTCGAGTCAAATTATGCGGTTACTCCAGTGACAGCGCCGCTCGAAGGCGTTTGACGTTGTCGTGCATGGCGCTGAGGTAGTCGCCTTGGTCCGGGGCCTGTTCGCATGGCGAGAACACCACGCTGGCCAAGCCCAGGTCGTTTTCAAGGCGTCCGATGACTGCGGCGATCGGCTGCTGTTCCCAAAGCATGACTTTTGGGCGTCGAGGCATCTGCTCGATCTGTTTGCGTATGTTCGCGATTGTCTCATCGGAGAGTTCGGCTTCCGGGTCGAGATCGAGATTTGTGATGTTCCACTCGTAACGCCGTGCCAGGTAGTTGTACGCCGGATGCGACGCCAGGAGCGCGCGGCCCTTCAGTTGTGCGGCCAGTTGAGTAAACGATGCGTCCATCGCGTCCAGATCGGCGATCAGTGCGTCGTAGTTGGCGTTGAGCTTGTCGGTGTGATCCGGCAGGAGTTTGACCAGCGCGTTGCGGATCTCGGCGGCCTGGAGTTTGGCGTTCTGCGGGTCGAGCCAGGTGTGACCGTCAATGCCGGTGTGGTCGTGCTGTCCCGATGGCCCGTGGCTGTGGCTGATGGCGGTCTTGAATCTTACAAACGAATCGGCCAGCGGGGCGGCGGTGTTGACCATTCTCGATGGCGGGAGACTCACCTTTGCGACCCACTTTTCAAAGTCGGCCCCGTTTACGATCACCAGGTCGGCCTGTTGGTAGGCTGCGATTGTCGCCGAGTTCGGCATCCACGTGATCGGATCTTCATCCGGCGGAAGGAGGCAGGTGATGTTAGCCAGATCGCCGGCGATGCGTTTGGTTATGTACGTTGTCGGGTAGAACGTGGTGCGTATTTCCGGCTTCATCGGCGGCCCGGTAGTTTCGGTATTGGCGCAGCCGAGCATGGCCACGGCGATCAGCATGCACGCGTATTGTCGCATTTTCATTATGATCCCGACTCGTTACGGTTTGAACGTGACCCAAACCGGTGAGGTCCAGCCCATGTTCCCGTCGGTTTGGATTATGCGGAGGTAGTAGCGGTTTTCGCCTTCGATCGGTTTGTCGTCTGTGAATGCGGCCTGGAAATCCTTGGTGTTCTTCGGCGTGAAGGTCTTGTAGTTCTTCTCGTTTCGCACAACGATGACCTGGGCCAGTGGGGCGGTCCCCTTGACGGCGATCTTCATTGTCGGCTTGTCGGAAGTCGAGAAGATCGAACCGAGCATCTTCCCGTTGCAGGAGAACTCCATGAATATCTTGTCAGTCGCTGCGATAGTTCGCCTCGCGTCGGCGGCGTCGAACACGCCCGGCCGATCGAACTTCCTGACGTAAACTCCGCCGAATGTGATGTTCGTCGAACGGTGATCGCTGCTTGCGAACACGCCGAGCTTGTGGCCGAGTTTCAGTGCGTTCTGGTATGTCCCCGCGCTGCGGTTTCCGAAGTTTATCGGCTTGGGCGACGCGACTTTCGGTTGCGGCAGGTCGTCGCCTTCGTAGCTGTTTCGAGAGCCCTGGTAAATCTCCACGAGTGTTTCGATCTTGTTGTCGATCTGCTTGTAGACGCCCCAGTCGGTGCCCATCCCGCCGGCGGAGGTGTGCTCGATCGTGATCGTTCGCATCTTGGATCGGCGGAGAATGTCCCAGACGTCCCACGGCGGCATTTGTCCGCGTTTGACGTTGTCCTTGCCTTCGGGAGGCGGGGGCAAAGCCTTGGCCCATCGCGAGTTGAGGTACTTCTGGCGTGAGATGTATACGATTGGCCCGCCGCGTTTGATGAACACCACGTTGCGATGCCCGTAAGGCCAGGTCTGCTCGCGTTCGTACGCGTAGAACCCCAGGAACCTGGCGGGGTTGTGGAACATGTCGGCGTATTTCTGGCTCTGCCACCATTCGTATTCGTGATACGTCTTGCCAATGTCGCTGTGGTCGGTGGTCGCCAGGTAGTCCAACCCGGCCGCGTCGATCGCGTAGCGGAAGTGCTCGACAATGCACCCGTCATCCGGCGTGCGGCAGGTCGAAAAATCCGTGTGTCGATGGAAGTCGCCCCAGTACAACTCGTATTCCGCGCCGTCGAATTTCCAGGCGTGGCGATCGTCTCGCTTGCGTTCGGGGGTCTTGTTGACCGGTGTTTGCGGGGACCACATCGGTTTTGATTCTATTCTGGCCGCCGGTGCGAACGCCGCGGCCTGAGTTTTGTCGATAGTCGCCATGTGGACGGCGCTTACGCCTTGCTGCTTGGCTTTGCGCCCGTCGCTGGGCCAGACTGCGACGATAGAGCCTTTGGCGTCGAGCCCGGCCGATACGCGACGGTCCTGGCAGTATGAACTCTTGGCCAGGATGAGCGGTTTGATCCATGTCTTCTTCGCTGCGTCGTATCGCGTGACGGCGACGTTCCAGTTCCTGTCGCCCGGTAAGCGGTAGTAGCGGTAGAATACCCACGGGTTTCCCGCCGCATCGACTATGACTTCCGGCTGGTTGACCGCGCCGGAGTTGGGTCCCTTAGCCGGGACGATCTTCGGTATCAGCGGGGCGATGTCGCCAGCGTCGCTGGTTTTGCCTGTGGCCAGGTTCATCGCGACCAGGCGGAGATGCCGTGCGTAGTTCAGCCCGCCGCCGGTCTTCCGCCATTCGGATCCGAGGTCTTTGCCCCATCGCTGCGGGCCGTCTTCATACGCCACCCAGAGAGTTTTTCCATCTGGAGAGACCGCGCCATGTGCACGGGCCTCGTAGCGTTTTGTCGCGGCGATCGGCGTGATCGCCGTCTTGCCGGCGCAAGTCACCCTGGCCAGGTAGACGTCGTAATTGCCGCCGCGGTAGCTGTCGAAAATGATCAGCGCCTCGTCGGGCTTTCCGAACGCCAGGCGCGGCTCCCAGTCGCCGGCGGGATGTCTTGTCACGCGTATCGGCTCGGACCAGCTTTTTTCATCCTTCTTCGCGTCCAGATATGCGGCGCAGATGTCGTTGGTCCCGTCCTGGAAAAGTTGCCAGGCGACCCAGACTCGCCCGCGGGCGTCGGTCCTGGCGTTGGGGAATATGTTGCTGGCCGCGGCTTTGGAGACAGTCACCGGCTTGCCCGAGGGCTTGGCGTCGATTATCGCTCGGGCCAGAATGTTCCACTTGCCGGGGGCTTCCATTTGCGACCAGATGCACCAGATCGTCCCGTCGCCGGCGCAGGCGACTGTCGGCTGGTATACGTCGCCGGGCTGGGAAACCGCGCCGCGAGAGACTAACTTGCCGTCGACAAGTTCGGCGAATTTGATCTGGTCCGAATCACGCGTGTATTCGACGTACGCCACGGTAACCTTGCCATCGGGAGTGATGCACATCGCCGGAAAGTCGTTTTGCACTTTCGTCCCGGCCAGCGACGCCAGAGGTTTGATGACTTCGCCGGGCAGCTTGGCGGCGGGGCGATTCTTTCGGTTCTTCTTCTTGTTATTCTGTTTTCGTACCTGGGCCTCGCAGAGCGAGACTGCCGAAAGAAGGATCACTGTTAGGATTACGGACCGGCGGAACATTGTCTTCATAGCAATCGACTCCTGTGGTTATCGCTGGCGTCTTGATGCGCCGATCTTAACATATCGGGCCCCGAGTCTACAGCAGCAGACTGAAACGCGATACGCACCATAGCAGACCGGCGAGCATGGTCCCCGACAGAATCCCGCTGGCGGTCAACAACAGGGCCAACTCGCTGAGCTGAAGGGCCAGCACTGTCGAACGGCTAGATCCTATCTTGGCCAGCGTCTGAAACTCCTTCTTGCGAATCCGCAGCGACAGCAGCATCACAAGTATCACAAACAGGAGCGTAGAGCCGAGCACCATCGCGAATATCGCGTCGAGGAACTGTTTGACGCGGAATACGATGTCCATCATCGAGCGGACAACCGTCTGCGGGACGACGGCTTGTGAGTCGTTCGATTCGCGGTAGCGGGCCTTGAGGATCGTGTGCGATTTGGCGTTGGGGGCTACGGCGATCAGGGATGTTACGGGATATTCCTCCGGCGGACCGTGGAAGTGGAAGCTGTCCAGGAGCTTCGGCGTGACTTCGGGGTGATCGACCAGCGATGGGCTCATCACCACGCTGCTGTCGCTCGCGCCGAGCAGCAGCGACGGGTCGGTGACTTTCTGTGCGGCGGTGTGTCCGTGTCCGACGCCCTCTATGATCCACGTTGTCTTAATGTCGCACAGGGCGATCATGTCGTCGGCGGTTCCGGTCTCCTGGAGCACTCCGACAACCCGCATCAGCAGCGGATAGCTGGATGTTATGTCGTAGACCTTCTCCTGGTCGGACTTCAGCCTGTCGCCGGGGGCAAGCCCGAGCCTTCGAGCGGCGGCCGATCCGAGGACCACGTCTCCGAGCAGTTGCGGAGCTGTGCCGCGAGCGACTTTGAGTTTCCGCAGCGAGAAGTAATCCAGCGTTGTTCCGACTAGCGGAACGTTCTGGGCCTTGTAGGCGATGTGCATCGGGATTATCGTCGCCAGATCGTCTTTCGACGCTTCTGCAGCTTGGGCCATTGTAATACGCTCGTCTATTCGACCCTTGAAATAGAGCGTGTTCAGCACGAGATCGTATGCGCTGCCTTTGGCTCCGATGACCAGCGGGGTCTGCTCGGCCCGGTCGATCATAATGTGATTGTAATATCCGACCAGCACGTGGACCGCCGCCGGCAGGAACATCGCAATCGAGATGCATATCACCAGTATCGCAGACCGCAGCCGGTAGTGGATCGCATATCGGAACGCAAGGCGGATCGCATTTCTCATTGGATCTCCTCCAAATCGATAACGCGATCGAAACGATCCAGCAGCGAGTGATCGTGGGTGACCATCAGCACAGTCGCTTCTCGGCGAGCGGCTTGATCGAGGATCACCTGCACGATGCTCCGGCTGGTCTTGGGGTCCAGATTGCCCGTGGGCTCATCGGCCAGGATGATGCTCGGATCAGTGACGAGGGCCCTGCAGATCGCCACCCGCTGGCGCTGGCCCTGGGACAGGCGGTCCGGGCGCCTGTCCAGCGTTTCGGATATGCCCATCGATTCGGCCAGCGTTGCGGCCTGGTCGCGAGCGGCCGCGTTGAGCTTGATCGCGGGATTGATGCGGTAGGGCAGCAGGATGTTCTGTCGCACCGTAAGGTACTCCAGCAGTTCGAACTCCTGGAAGATCAGGCCGATATTGGCGATCCTGAAAGCGCGGCGTTCGGCGTCGGGCCGGCTGGATATTTCCGTATCGGAGACGCGCACGGTCCCGCTTTTAGGCGGGAGAATGCCCGCTGCGATGTGCAGCATTGTGGTCTTGCCGGACCCCGACGGGCCGATGAGAGCCGCGGTTTGACCGGGCGGTACGTTCAGCTGGCCGGCGCGCAGGACGAACCCGCTGTCGGGGTACTCGAACAACATGTCGCGGATGTCAATCATGATTGCCCGATCGATACGCGTTTGTGTCTGCTGATTTGCGAATCGGAAATTCGCCACGCCTTTCCGTTGTGGCTGACGGTGTAGATCGCCTGGTACTCGTTGAAACGCGGGTGCGAGTGGGCCATGTGGGTCACGGTTCCGTAGACTCGCCAGTGATATTTCACGGTGAACGCGGCGCCCGGAGCCGGGCCGATTTCCGTGGAGATCGCCCTGACGCGGCGGATGCGGAAACTCATTCGCTGGTTGGCGCGTTTCGATGCGGTCTGGCTAACTTCGTTGTAGACCCGGTCCAGCAGATCGCCCTGGAGACTCATCGCCAGCATGTCGTATATCTCGTTTTCGGTTCGAGCGTTGAAGGCGCGGTAAATGCCCTGGTGCAGATCGACGAAAATCTCCGCTGCACGCGCGTCGTCGGGCACGATATACGCTCTCTGCGGCCGGGCGGCATACAAAGCGCCCCCCGCGATTAAAAGCGTGAGAACCGCTATGATCGGATGCTTCCGCGGACCGATGAACGCTGCAGCGAGGATTGCCCCGAGTCCGACAAGGATTACTATCCACACGCGATGGCCGGTCCGCCGCGGCGGGGCGGTCTGATCCTGCGACGCGGTTTGCTGCTCGGCGTTCGGAGCCTGCTTTCCGGTTCCCTTGCGATATCGAAAGACGATGTCGCGTTGTTGCGCCTCGGACAAATCCGCCCGCCCCGAATCGCCGATCGCCTGGCCGACTATGTGCCGATGTGTGATATCTGATGCGTCGCCGGGGTTCAGGGCAATCGTCACTGTCCCCGGCAGCGCCAGGTAGTTGTCGTTGTGCAGCTCGATCTCCACGCCGTCGGACCAGTTGTCCGGATGCGGAACTTTGAAGCGATAGGTTTTCGTAAACGGCATGGTGAGTGTAGCCTGCCCCTGCGGCTTCAGCGGCGTCAGCACGCCGTTGATCGACAGTTCCAACCCGCCGGCCAGCGTTTCGCCAAGCGAACTGAAATAGCGGGCCTGCTCGTCCGGCGACATCTTCCCATCCTGGTCGGCGTCCATCCGGATGACTTCCAGAAAAGCGGCCGGGCGGTTGAGGATCGTGTCGTATTGGATCTCTATACCGTCGTCGCCGAGCGTGATGCGGATTTCCTGGTCAACTCGCGCCATAGACGCCTTGGCGTCGGCGCGGACCAGCGCGGCCGCACCAAGTAGAACTGCTGCGGCGGTCAGGAATGCCGTCGATTTTCCCGGGCCGGATCGCATTACTTGGTCTTGAACGTCGCCCATACCGGCGTGGCCCAGGCCATGTTTCCGTCTGTCTGCACCACGCGAATGTAGTAGCGATTCTCGCCTTTGACCGGCGAATCGTCAGTGAATGTCACGTCAAGAGTCTTGGACTTCGGCGTGAATGTCTTGAGGTCTTTCTCGTTTCTGACGATCGTGACCTGGCCCAGCGTCGCGGTTCCGGCAACCGCGATCTTCAGCTTGGGTTTGTCGGTTGTCTCGAAGACCGTTCCGAGCAGATGCCCGTTGCAGCTGAACTCGATGAACACCTTGTCGGTGCCGGCGATTGTTCGCCTGGCGTTCATCGCCTCAAGGATCGCCTTGCGCGTGAACTCCTCGACGTACACGCCGCCGAAGCTGGTGTTAGTCGAGATGTGATCGCTGCTGGTGAAGATGCCGAGCTTGTACCCGTTTTTCAGGGCGTTCTGGTATACGCCCTTGTTGAACTTGCCGAAATCTCTTCCGGTCTTCACCGATCCGTGCGCGTCGGCCTTGAGTTTAACGTTCTTCGGGAATCCGACTTTCGGTTGGGGCGTGTTAACCCCTTCGTAGCTCACCCGGGCGCCCTGGTAAATCTCGACGAGGTTCTCCACTGCGTTGTCGATTTTCTTGTATCCGTCCCAGTTTGTGCCCATGCCGGTCGCGCCGGTATGGCTTACGATCGAGACGTCATACTTCCATGCCCGCAGCAGTTTCCAGAGTTCATCGGGCGCGATTTCGGCTGGCCCGTCGGCCGCCGGCGGGATCTTCTTGCCCCAGATCGAGTTCTTGTACAACGCCCGTTTGATGTAGATCATCGGACCGCCTCGCTTGATGAACACGACGTTGCGATGCCCCCAGGGCCAGCGCTGCTCGCGTTCGTAAACGTAGAACGAGTTGAAAAGTTCCGGTGCGTGGAACACGTCCATGAGCTTCTGGTTGTGCCACCACTCGTACGGGCCGTACATGTTTGCGATGTCGGTGTGATCGGAGCTTCCCAGGAAATCGAGCTTGCCGACATCGTAAGCGTATTTGAACTGGTCTACAACGCATCCGTCATCGGGCGTTCGGCAAGCGGACATGTCCGTGTGGCGGTGGAAGTCGCCCCAATACAGTTTGTACTTCTTGCCGCCGACTTCCCACACGTGGCGGTCCGATCTGGCGCGTTGGGGTGTTTTGGCGCCCCATATCTCTTTCTGCGCCGCGGTCTTTGGCGTAACGGCCGCCTTGCCGGGCGCCATTTTCATGGCCGTATCGATCTTCGCCAGGTGCACGCCGCAAGTCAGCGGGTGTTTGTTTTTTCTCTGGTCTGAGGGCCAGGCCATGTACAGTTCACCTTTGGCTCCGCGAGCCCAGGCGCAATGGCGGTCCTGTCCGAACGGGCTCTTGGCTACTGGCGCCGCCGCAGCCCAGAGACCAGTCTTGGCGTTGTATCGCGTCAGGGCCAGTTTCCAACTCGTGCCGATGTAGCGGCGGGCCGAGACCCATGTTTGACCCTCGCCGTCGATCATGATACGGGGCATGTTCAGCACGCCGACCTTGCCGCCCTGGGGTTTGCGTTTGGGTTTCTTCGCCTTGTTCGGTTTTGCTCTAGCCGCCGGTTTCGGGGTCATTCTCAGCGATATGCTCAATCCGGGCAGTTCGGTGATCTTGCCTGTTGCGATATCGAACCGTGCGGCCTGTGCGTGTTTGGCGAAGTTCAGGCCTGTCGATCCGGCCACGCCGCGCGTGTCGCCGCCCCAGTTGAGGCGTCCGTTTTCCCATGCGATCATGAGGGTTTTGCCGTCGGGCCCGGCCGCGATCGAGGCGCGCCCCTGGTAGCGGGGCGAATTGGTCAGTTTTTTGATCACGGTCTTTCCGTCGAGTTCGACCCTGGCCAGATACACGTTGTACACGCCGCTTCGGACCGAGTCGAATGCGATCCAGGCTCCGTCTGTTTTGTCGAACGCCAGACGCGGCTCCCAGTCGCCTGCGGGGTTCCTGGTGACCTGAATCTCATCGGACCATTTGTCGCTCGACGGGTCGTAGTGTTTGGCGAATATGTCGGCGCCGGTCTTGCCGAACGACTGCCACGTAATCCAGATTCGCCCCTTGGCGTCGGCTCCTGCGTCGCAGAAGACCGTACTGCCGGATTGGCCCTCGACGGTGACGGTTTTCGCCTCGGGCTTGCCGCCGACAACGCGACGAGCGTAGAGGCTCCAGGCGTTGGTCTTCTCGTTGATCTGCGACCAGATCGTCCAGATCGCTCCCTTGGCGTCACATGCGATCGCCGGCTGGTGGATTATTCCCGGCCCTGCCGCCGTGGCGATCGGTTTGAGTTTACCGCCTTCGAGGCGCGCGACTTTGAGCGAATCGGCCTTGCCGTCCCAGGCGACGTAGACCACGTGCGGGACGCCTTGCTTGTCGACGCACATCGCCGGGTAGTCTTCCTGGAGGTTAGCTGTTTCCAGCGAAGCGGCGGGAGTTATAACCGCGCCGTTAGCGATTAACGAGGCCGACAACAGCGACACGACGAAAGCGAGATTACGCATGGATCACCTCTTGTCTAAAGAACGCCCCGAAACGGGTCGTTATCAACGTGCAAAGATATCACAACGCCAGTACCGTGGCAACACGCCTCGCTCAACTATCGACGCGCCGCCTGGGGTTGCCGTCTCCGTCATTGCCGTAGCATCTCTTTGCCGTTGCCGTATCCGTGTTCATCTGTGTTCATCCGTGGCTAAAACTCCTCGTTGCTTTGTCGGAAAAACGCTTTGTTCTTGCAATTGCGGGATTCCGTGTTAAGATATAGGCTCGTTGCGAAAGCTGGATCCTGACTCCCGTCCTGGGAGTTTGCCCCGCGGCGAAGAGTAGAAAATCCCACTGGTATCCCCGGGATCGGGCCCCAGTCAACGCGTTGGCGCAATGTGATGCGCCGCCGGTTGAACGAGCCGGGCCTGTTTCGCTACGTCTCCCACTCACCGAATTCGCTCAATGCCGCGATATTTGCGCGGCGTCACTACAGTCGTAAGGAAAAGTTGTATATGTCTAATGTAAAAACGTTCAGTGATCTTCACCTGCTCAAGCCCCTGGCGATAGCCGTGGGAAAAGAGGGTTACAAGATCCCCACGCCTATCCAGGCACAATCCATTCCAGAACTTTTGAAGGGACGCGATCTGCTGGGTTGCGCCCAGACCGGCACAGGCAAGACCGCCGCCTTCGCACTGCCGGTCCTGCAGAATATGCAGAAATCAGGCGGCCGCAAACGCCGCATTCGCACGCTGGTGCTAACCCCGACCCGAGAACTGGCCGCACAGATCCTCGAGAGCTTCCAGACCTACGGGCGCGGGCTGAAGATGACCAGCACGGTGATCTTCGGCGGCGTCAGCCAGAAGGCCCAGGAGCGAGCACTCAAACGCGGTCCGGACATTCTCGTCGCAACGCCGGGAAGGCTGCTTGACCTGATGAACCAGAAGCTCATCGATTTGCGGCACGTGGAGTTCTTCATTCTCGACGAGGCCGACAGGATGCTCGACATGGGCTTCATCCACGATGTGCGTCGCGTGCTGGACGCCGTTCCGGAAAAACGCCAAACCCTGTTCTTCTCGGCCACCATGCCGCCGGCGGTTGCGAAACTGTCCCAGCGGATGCTGACCGATCCGGTGCGTGTTGACGTGGCGCCCAAGACGATGACCGCCGATCGCATCGACCAGACGCTCATGTTCGTCGACAAGGGCGACAAGCGCAAGCTGCTGGAGATGCTCCTGATGGACACGAGCATCGAGCGGGCGCTGGTGTTTTCGCGAACCAAGCACGGAGCCGATCGCATCACTCGCGACCTGGTGCGCGCGGATATCGCCGCAGGCGCGATCCATGGCAACAAGAGCCAGAACGCTCGCACACGAGCACTGGCGGCGTTCAAGAACGGAAAGTATCGCGTACTGGTCGCCACTGACATAGCCGCACGCGGGATTGACGTAGACGGGGTGAGTCACGTGATCAACTTCGATCTGCCCAACGAATCCGAGAGCTACGTGCACCGGATCGGACGAACCGCCCGCGCCGGCAAGGCTGGCAAGGCCATCTCGTTCTGCGCCGGCGACGAGATGGGCTATCTGCGCGAGATCCAGAAGTTGATCAATCGCAAGATTCCGCTGGACCGCGATCATTCGTTCCATTCGGCCGACGCCTCCCACGGCCTGGAAAACGGCGCCCCGGCGTTGAGTCCGGCCCAGAAGCAGTCCAAGGCCCGGGCCGGACAGGCCCGCCGCCGCAAGGAACTCAAAGAGGGCACAGCCCGCCCGGCGCGCGGAAGCCGACACGCACAAAAAAGCAAACCCCACCAGTCCCAAGGCAGCCCCCGCGGCGGTTCCCGCGGCGGAGCCAAGGCCCAGGAGTCTCGCGGCGCCACGGCGTCAGGAGCCAAGAAGCGCCGCCGCCGACGCCCGCCCCGTTCGAGAGGGATCTAGCGAACCTGATCGGCCGAATAATTCAGCGCATAAAAAGGGCCCTTGTCGCCAAGGGCCTTTTTCTTAGCGTGTTTGTTTCCGTTTACGAATTAGCGCCAGTCCGCCGAGCGCCAGGAGCGACATTGTCGCCGGCTCGGGAACGAGCAGAAGGATCTCCGACTCGCTGCCGGCGATCGGATCTCCGGCGATGTTCAACGCTTCGAGTCTCAGCGTGTAGGCCGTTGTCGCGGCTCGATCCTGAGCGCCCAGTTCGGCCAGGCGAGCGAACGAGAGGAAGTAGTCGTCGAGCACTCCGTCGCTGTTGGAATCCTGCAGTTTGACTATCAGCGTATCGCCGAGTCCTTCGGGTCCGCCGCTGATGGACCAGCGGTAGTCCGGGTCCCCGCCGACACCTTCGCCGGTCAACCATATCCCGTACAGTCCGCCGATCTTTCCATCGCCGCCGGGGCCAGTAGTCGCCGTCTCCAGGGGAAGGCCATTCAGCAAATCCTTCGTCGGAGCCGTAATCTGCGTACCTATTCCCGGCGCCAGCGCTATTCCAGAGGGACTCGACAGTCCCGTTGTTATTGGCGAGGAAACGTAGTTACCGTCCAGTCCGCTGCAGTGGATACTGTCGTTGCCTGTGTCGGTCCAGTATATCCTGTCGGCCTCGGTGTCCAGTGCGATGCCTCTGGCGTCAATTGGCGCAACCCCGTAATTCGGGCCAGAGGTAATCAAGACAGCGGCTGAATTGCCGTCCACAGTCGCCTTCTGGATAGTGTTGCTTCTTGAGTCCGCCCAGTACATCATGCCTATCGGCGTATGCAGGGCAGGGGCTCGAGGAATCCAGACGCCTCCGGGGCTGGCGGGGTTTAGCGTAACTAACGACTCAATATTGTTTCCGTCCAGGTCCGCACGATGGATCACGTCGGCGAAGTTGTCAGTCCAGTATAACCCGCCGGCACTTGAATCCAGAGCGATGCCGCCGGGGTTCCCCGGGACCGCAACGAGGCTCTCGGCGTTGTCGCCGTTAAGGTCCGATCTCTGGATCGTGTCGTAGGTTGTGTCAGTCCAGTACATCTTGCCGGCCGCAGTGTCCAGGGCTATGCCGCGTGGGTTCCATGGCTCCGAATCACTCGGATCCCAATCGGGACGTGCCGCAAAGATAGTATCGATACAAGTGCCGTCCAGTC
>CAYMSH010000102.1:0-17206 GCA_964392945.1 uncultured Planctomycetaceae bacterium
GAAAAAACGGCTCCGCCCGCCGGTAATCCCGGACAAGACCGACCCGAAGGCCACTACCGGCACGGTTGTGCTGAACAATGTTTACTTCGGAAAGGGGACCACCGGCGTACCGAAAGGTTCGATCAAGAGCCTGCGGGTCTATTCGTACAACTACGCGATGCGCCGTATGGGCGGACAGTCCGATCGCGTAGGCATTGACGGTCCCTGGGACGTTCGAGTGATTCACGGGACCGTGCCTGTCGAAGACGACGGAAGCGCCAACTTCACGGTCCCGGCGATGACTCCGATCGCGATCCAGCCGCTGGACGCCGAAGGCAAAGCCGTCCAGCTCATGCGAAGCTGGTTCACCTGCCGCCCCGGCGAGGTGCTCTCGTGCATCGGCTGCCACGAAAACCCCAACACCGTGCCGCAGCCGCAGGTAGTCAAGGCCCTCAAACGCAAGCCTTCGGAAATCACGCCGTGGTACGGGCCCGTGCGAGGATTCAGTTTCAACCGTGAAGTCCAGCCCGTGCTCGACAAGTTCTGTGTCGGCTGCCACAACGCCAAGACCACGAAGAAAGTTCTAAGCGGAAGGAAGATCCCCAACCTGACGCTCCGTGAGGATGTCGTGATCACCGACACCGGCACGGTCAAGAGGATCAAGAAAACAAGCAAACCGGCGAAAACTCTCGCCCAGCAGATCGACGATCCGGTCCTGTACAAGGATATGTTCGCCGAGTCCAAGGGTAAGCGATACGGCGGAGCGCATTTCCCGCCGGCGTATCTCGAGTTGTTCCGATTCGCCAGGAGCGCAACGCTGGAAAGCGATCTGCACATGCTCACGCCGTACGACTACCACGCCGATCAGACCAAGCTGGTCCAGATGCTCAAGAAGGGGCATCACGGCGTTCGCCTCGACGCCGAGGGCTGGGATCGGATCGTAACGTGGATTGACATGAACACGCCGGCCCACGGGACATGGCGGGAGATCACCAACCCGCAGTTCCCCGCAGATTACTCCAAGCGACGCGGCGAACTTATGAAGCGATACGCCGGGATCGATTTCGATCCGGAAACCGCCGAGGCTCCGGCCCCGGCGGCTGTCAAGCCCGTCAAGCCGATGAAGGTCTCCCCGCCGGCTTCGATCCGCGACAAGTCCTCGGCAAAGGTTGACGCTGCATCACTGGCCGCAGCGAAGGATCCCGCTTCGGGCAAGCTGCGAACCGTTGCGTTTGATTTCTCGAAGGAAAAAGAGATTCTCGAAAAGAAATATGCGGCGATTCTGGACCCGCGGAAGCGCCCCAGACTCGATCCGAAAACGCTGAAGATGACGTTCGTGCGAATCCCGGCCGGGTCGTATGTGACCGGCAACGTAAACGGGACCGAGGACGAGTGGTCCCAGCGGAAAGTCGCCGTAGACAAGCCGTTCTGGATCGCGACTACCGAAACAACAAACGAACTGTTCAACCTGTTCGATCCGTCGCACGACTCCCGCCTCGACAGCAACGAGCGGCTGCATTTCGGCGACGGAGCCATTCGAGGCTTCCCGCTGAACGGAGCCCGCCAGCCGGTCGTGCGAGTCTCGCAGACCCAGGCCCTGGCGTTCTGCAAATGGCTCAGCGCCAAGATCGGCAAGAAGTGCACGCTGCCGAGCGAATCGCAGTGGGAGTGGGCCGCGGTCTTCGGCAAGTGCGACGAGAACGGTTACGCCGGCAAGGACTTCAGCAAGATCGCCAACCTGGCCGACAAGTCGTACCTGTTGAAGCACGCCAACAAGGAGATGCCGATGTGGCGGCCTTCGATTCTCACCAGCGACGACGGCGCCAGGGTATCGACGGATGTCGGAAAATACGCCGCCAACGAAGCCGGCGTTTTCGACATGATCGGAAACGTAGCCGAGTGGACCACCAGCGAGTGGAAATCGCCGACGGGAACCGCAGCGCCGCAGCTCGTGGCAAAAGGCGGCGGCTGGCGCGATCGACCAAAAACGGCCACACCGTTTTCGAAAATGCCCGCACGCGGCGAGATCAAATTCGTAGACGTAGGATTCCGCGTGATTATCGAAGACTAGCGCGCGAGTCGGCGTGTTGGTTTGTAGGAAGAGTGATGTCCCGCAAAACGATTGCCTACTGATCGTCGGTGTAGGGGTAATCTTTTCCGATCGACCAGTATCGCGTGCTGCGCTCGTCGCAGGTCAGGGGGCGTCCGTTTCCTGGTTCCAGGTTGTCGCGGAGCAGGAGGATGAGGTCTGAGCTTACCGCCGGGCTGGCGTGGAAGTAGGCGTGTCCCAGGAAGCTTGTGTTGACCCTGGCGTCGACGAAATCTATGCGATCGATGGTCTCCAGCGTTTCCATGTCGCTGGGGGTGAAGATACTCAGCGACAGTTCGCCGATGCGCCCTATGCTTTCAAACAGCCAGACCGCCAGGTTCAAAGCCTTGTCCTCGTGGGACAGATAGATCGTGACTTTCTCGGCGCTCATGAACGCCATTTCGGCCACGAGTCGCTGTGAGGCTACTTCCATGTCGATGTCGGCCGCTGCGAGTATCACGTGGCCGACTTTGTCGAGCACCTTGTGGGCGGCCTTGCCGGGCGTGTCGGGGCCCGATCCGACGGACCTCGGCGATGCGTCGGCCGCGATCACCAGTTCGCGGAACGCCGACGCCGCGACGTCAGTACCGCGACTGTGGGCTACGATGTGTATCTTTTTCAGGTCTTTGCAGCCGGCTACGGCTCGAAGGAACTGCTTGAAGTGAAATACGGTGAACTCGCTCGATTCGCGATCGTAACCATATCCGAAGATGCTCCGCTTGGCCGGCCAGGAGTATACGATCGGCACGCCGCGTCGCCCGAGGAAGTGCCACAGTTCGGCCGACACGAACGCCGAGTCGTCGAACGTGTTGTTGAAACCGTGAAGGTATATGAACGCCTCCTTGGTCTTTGTCTTCTTGAGGCGCCGGGTGATGTCGTCCTGCAGTTTCGCGTCTATTTTCCTTCTCTTGGCGACCAGATCCGGTTTCTTGACCAGTCCGTCGGGCCCGGATATCACCGGCAGGGGAGTGGGCGGGAATCTGGCGTGTTCGATGATCTTGCCCATTTTCAGGCCAAGCGACACCGATCGATTAGAGGTTCTGCTGTTCTTGACCAGCACGGGCCACTGGACGTCTTTTCCAATCTCGATTATGCACGAGCCGAACGCCATTGAGGTCGAGCGTTGATGAGAGTACTGCAGCGAGCCGCCTTTCGCCGTGATCGGCTTGCGATCGGTTACGTACAGCAGGTCGATCTTGTTGCTCTGGAATTCCTTCGGGACGTCGGCGAACGGGTTGCCGGTCTGGGCCAGATAGAGATTCGGCGTCGGCATGAGCGGTCGATCGCTGCATCCGGCGAGCGCCGCGGTCAGCACGGCGGTCCCGACGGCGAGTTTTGCGTATCGTCTCACGGCGGTGAGGCTCCCTGGTTGTGGGTAAATCTTATTTGTCGGCGCCGGACGATTTTTTCGTGATGTTTTCGAAGATTACCGGTCCGCCGAGTTTGCCGGTTACGACTATGTCGAGGTCTCCGTCGCCGTCGAGGTCGACCAGCGGAATGCTGAGACCGGCTCCGACGCCCTGATTCTCACTGATTGTATGCCTTGTCCACGTCGGCGTCTTGTCGCGATGGATTTCGTACCAGTAGAGGCACGGCGGGTCCTTGGCGCCCGGATCGCCGCCGTTGTGGGCCAGCATCCGCTTGCCGATAACCATGTCCAGATCGCCGTCGCCGTCCAGATCGCCTAAGACTATCGCGTGGGCCTGGGTCCAGGACTTGTCGATCACGTGCTGCTTCCAGGTGATCTTCTTGTTCTTGCGGATCTGCTGGTACCAGAATATCCCGTGTTTGTGGGCCGAACTGGTGATTATGTCGTTCAGGCCGTCACAGTTTACGTCGTATACGTGGATCTGCGGGGTGTGGTCGGCTTTGCCTTCCTTTATGTTTCCGACCGCCAGGGGGTGTTCGATCCACTTGCCCTTACGCGGATCGGCGGGTGCTTCGAACCACGCGTTGGGACGGATAATGTCGGGCCGGCCGTCTCCGTTTATGTCGCCGACACCGCCGCCCCAGACGGCGCGTTTCTTCGAGACCACGTGTTTGATCATCCCTTTGCCCTTGGCGCCGACTTCATACCAGTTAGTCGGCTGGGTGATCGGAAGGATCTCGAGCTTCTTGCCGTCGCCGTCGATGTCCCACAGGTCCCCGCACTCGTGGTTTCCGCTCTTGTCGATCACCTTCATGGGCCAGTCGCCGTCCTTGCCGGTGTTGCGGTACCAGTCTATCTGCTTGGCGAACCAGCAGCAGGTCACGACGTCGAGTCTGCCGTCGCCGTCGACGTCCAGCGGGATGTTGGCGAAGTCGTCCCAGTAGCCTTTGCCCTTGTCGTCGACCTTGCCTCGCAGCGTGCGGTACTTGTGCGGCTTCCAGTTCGGGGCTTCGTACCAGTAGGGGCCTGCGACGATGTCAAGCTTGCCGTCGCCGTTGAAGTCGCCGACCTCGCAGGCCTCAGAACGGAACGTTCCGATCCGCTTCATTTTGAACTTTACTTTCGTCTTCTTTTCGGGCGCGAGTTTCGCTCCGTCAGTCAGGTGAGTCCACAGACCGATCAGTGCGACTGAGGCGATGAGTATGAATTGGCAGGTGCGTTTCATGGCGTAAGGCCTTTCATTTCTTCTTGTTTCGGTTGCGTTTCTTCTTCTGCTTCTTTACGCCGAGTTGCGCCGACAACGCTTCATAGCGTGCGGCCAGTTCCTTGACCTTTTCGGGCATCTTTGCGGCCAGGTCGTTCAACTCGGTTCGATCAGCTTCGATATCGTACAGTTCCCACGGCCCGTATCGCCATGAGATTTTCCACTTGCCGGCCCGCAGAGCTTTGTATTTCGCAAACTCGAAGAACAGCTCATCGTGCGGTTTGCGGGTTTTGCCTTTGAGTATCGGCAGCAGGCTCTTGCCCCGAAGCGGGCGGAGTTTCGCCCCGTCCAGCGTTTCGGGATACTCCGTAGCGGTGATGTCCAGCAGTGTGGCCATTATGTCGATGATGTGCCCCGGCTGGTCGGTCTGCGTGCCGGGTTTTACAACGCCGGGCCAGTGTGCGATCAGCGGCGTTGAGACTCCGCCTTCGTGCTGGTTCTGCTTGTAGAGGCGGAACGGCGTGTTGGAGACCTGGGCCCAGCCTTCGTGGTAGGTCCAGTAGGAGTTCGCCGGACCCGGCGGGATGTCCGGGGTTTTGGTCCGCTGGAAGGGACACCCGCCGTTATCGCTGAGGAACAGCAGCAGCGTGTTGTCGTCGAGTTTCAGATCCTTGAGTTTCGCCATCAGCTTGCCGACGTTCTGGTCGACCCGATCGATCATCGCCGCGAAGACCGCCATCGTCAGATCTTCCTCTTTCTTCTGCTTGTCGCTGAGCGTATCCCACGCCGGGACCTTTTTGTCTCTCGGCGCCAGCTTCCACTTCGGATCGAGCAGGCCCATCTTCAGTTGGCGTTTGTGTCGCTCGAGTCGCAGGGCGTCCCAGCCGGCCATGAACTTGCCCCTGTACTTTGCGATGTCCTCGGGCCAGGCCTGCAGCGGGTAGTGTGGCGCGTTGTGGGCGATGTAGAGGAAGAACGGTTTAGCTTGCCCTGAGCCTGCCGAAGGGTCGGCGTGTTTCTTCGCCGCTTCGTCGAGGAACCGGATCGCGTAGTCGGTGTTGGCGTCGGTAGTGTAGAAGCCGGTTTTCGGCACGGTGAACTTCTCTTCGTCCAGGCGGAACGTGTTGTCGCCGGTGAAGAAGTTCGTAGCGCCGGACAGATGCCCGAAGTAGCGATCGAACCCTTTTTCGATCGGGGTCGATGACATGTGCCACTTGCCGGTCATTAGCGTTCGGTAACCGGCCCGCTGCATCGCCTGGCCGATAGTCATCGCGTTTTTCAGCCGTCCGCCGCCGACCTCGCGATGATAGCAACCGGTAAGCAGGCTGGCCCGCGTGGGCTCGCACTTGGCGGTGTTGTAGAACTGGGTGAACTTCAGCCCGTCGGCGGCCAGTTTGTCGATATGCGGCGTCTTGATCGCGCTGCCGTAGCAGCCGAGATCCGAGAAGCCCATGTCGTCAACCATTATCAGGATGACGTTCGGCGGGCGTTTCGATTTGGAATCCACGGCCGCAGCGGTTCGTCCCGCAGCAAGCATCGCGGCGCCCATCGACACGGTCTTAAGGAAATCGCGTCTGCTGGTTCTGTTCATGTTTCTCACGCTAACTCGGTCTTATTCGATATCCGGGATGACTACTTCGCCCCGAATCTGTTCGGCGGTCTTTACGTAGGCTCCGAAGAAGTTGGAATTGCAGTCCAGCCAGAGCGTGATGCGGCGGAAATCGCTCTTTGACAGCTTTACGGCTTTGTGCTTCTTCATTTTTTTTGTGGCCGGTGATTGGTAGGGCTGGCCCTGGATCAATTTGAGAAGTTGCGAGGCCCGGGCTCCGAACTTACCCGGCGTGGTTCGTGTCGGCGTTCGCCCGGGCGATCGGCCGGAGAATCCGAAAGCAAAACTCTTGCGAGCGATGTCTTCGTGCAGCGGGGCTCCGGCGCATGCCAGGGCGATATACGATTGGCTCCAGGTCGGCTTGCCTCCGCCGTATCCCGAGCGGCGGGTTGAGGCGGGCGCCCCCGAGAGGTTCGGCGCCTTCTTTGCGTTCTTCTTGTGGCACGGAACGCAGTTGCGATCGAGCACTGGTTGGACCAGTCGCGGGTAGAGCACCGGATAGGATCCGTCGGCCTCGGGTCGAAGTTTCGACGCCTTCCTGCCGATCGCCAGCGGCGTGCGGAGAGTTGTCGGAGCCTTGTGCGGACTGTCGTGACAGCCGGCGCACGCCACGGTCTGGCCGGCCAGCAGATGCGTGCCGGACTGCATGGACTGGACCGCCATCCCGCGTGAGTCGAGGGCCTGAAAGTAGACTAACTTGCCGCTGGGTATCTTGAAATATGCGCTGCCGTCGGCTTCCACCGGCGCCACGCCGAGCACTCCGCGGCAGAGAGATTCACTCGCCATGCCGATGTCCGGGCGGTTCATCCACGTGTTGTTCCGCTTGGGGAACAGTTGAATGACTCGCAACGCCGTGATCCGCGTTCCCTTGGGCCATGACTTTCGCCCGTCATAAACATTCAGACAGAGCACCTCGCCGTAGCCCGGGGCGGGGCGATTGGTTCGGGTCGAACCAGTCGAGGGTTTGGCGTAGCCCGCTGCGCTGCGGGCTGCCGTCGTAGAGACGATCATCGGCCTGGGGCGCACGCGAAGCGGAGTGGGGCTGAAACATCCGATCGCCGGATCACTGTAGAGCAGCTCGTGATTGCCGAAGCTGTCGATGAGATAGAGCCCGAACGAGTCGCGCCCGGTCCCGCATCGCATAGCGCACAGGAAGTAGTCTTCGCTCAGCGGCAACGGGGTCGAGTAGTTCATCTTGCCGCGCTCGACTTCGGGGAACCGCTCGTATGGCGTCAGGCGTTTGAGTTGCGACATCGCGTCGTCGTCCGGTACTCGCGGGTCCAGGATCACCAGCGATCCGCAGGCGGCGTTGTGGTGCGGAGCGGCTGTGGCCACGAACTTGTGCGAGCCGGGGATCGGCATGACGTTCTGCTCCTGGTCCGGCCGGGCGTTGCGGCGGATCGGATAATTCCCGTGGATCGCCCGCGGGTCGCGCCCGTCAGGGGTGACAATCCACGGATGATGGGCGATGCAGTCGCCGCGATCGATGTAGTCCCATCGCGTGTAGACGATCCGCCCGTCATGGGTGATCGCCGGATGCCACTCGAACGACTCGTGAAAGCTGATCGCCGCTATACCAGAACCGTCGGCGTTCATGGTGTGCAGTACGTGGTTCGGCGTCGGTCCGCCGCACCGCGAAACGCCTCCGCGGCGTTCGGAGACAAATACGACGCGCCCGTCGGGGAGCCATCGCGGCCAGGTGTCGCTGTAGACCCCGTCGGTAAGTTGCCGCAGATCCGAGCCGTCGATGTTCATCGAGAACAGGTGATTGACCCCTTTGGGGTTGTTCCGCGGGATCCCGCCGGAGCCCTGCAACTGCGAGTAGGCGAAGATCAGGCGTTTGGCGTTGTAGCTCAGGTCCAGCGAGTTTACGGCTCCGAGCCCGCTCCCGATCCCGCCGGGAGGGCCCAGCCGGAGCTTGCGGCCCTTGAGCCTCCCGCTGGCGACAACCGATCGGGCCAGCATGTCTATGACAGCGGGTTTGGCCCCGAACGCTCCGGATAATTTAAACAGTCCGCCGCCGGGTTTGGAGTTCTGATCGCCTGTCGAGTGGCCCCAGGCGCGATTGCGTTTGATGAACAGGATCGAGTCGAAGTTCAGCAGGGGGTTGGCTAGTGCGATTCTGCGGCGGAGCCGGAATATCTTCGCGAACAGGGCTTTGGGGCTCTCCTTGCCGTTTGACGCTCCGGCCAGGCTCTTTAACTCCTTTCGCTCCCGGGAAAAGTCCTTCGCCGGCGCGGCTCGCTGGATGTCGGCCAGCAACGCCTTGGTGCGGCGCAGGATTACGCTCACCGGACTCTTGTCGCCAGGCAGGATCAGCGCGTCGCGCCGGTAGACCTGCGACGAGATTCGCCTGGCCCACGCCGCGTCGGAGATTTGGGCCTTAATGACGCCGAATTGCCGATCGGCTTCCTTAGTCAGATCCAGGCGTACGTCGGCCCGCTCCGGCCAGGCCGCCTGCGACGTCCGCACCGACGCGGCGCACAGAACAAGAACGGCGAGCCCAAGGCTCCTGGCCATGTTGGCCTGCATAATGTGCTCCTGATTCGGCATTACTTTTCGCTAAGTTGCGGGAATTTCTTCTTCGTTGCTGCGTCTCGGTAGGGCCAGCCTTCGTTTTTCTGTTTGGCGCCCGGGGTGGTGCGCCCGTCGCGGAGGGCTTTGGCCAGGTCGTTGACTAACTCTTCGACGACTTTCGGATGCGTATCCTCGCAGTTCTTCGTTTCGCCGGGATCGTTCTTGAGGTTGTAGAGCTGGACGAACTTGGCCTGTGTCTTGATGTTCTGTCCCGGCAGGCCCCATCCGCCGCCGCGGTCTTTGGTCAGGATCAGTTTCCAGGGGCCTTTGCGGATCGCGAACTTGCCCGAGATCGAATGATGGATCGTAAACGGGCGCGTCGGGCCGGTCTTGCCCTTCAGGCACGGGTAAAACGAGAACGAATCCTCGGCCGCGCTGTCGGGGATATCGCCTTTCTTGCCGAGCAGTTCGGCGAACGTGGCGAAGAAGTCCGTCGTGCAGATCGTCGCGTCGCTCCTGGAGCCCGGCTTCACCTTGCCCGGCCAGCGCACGATGAACGGCACGCGGTGCCCGCCTTCGTAGATCGTGGCCTTGGCGCCGCGCCAGGAGCCCGAGGGTTTGTATCCGGCGGCGAACATCTTGGGGATCTTCACGTACGGAGCGAACCCGTTGTCGGACGTGAAGATCACCAGCGTGTTGTTCTCGACGCCGGATTCCTTGAGCTGTTCGAGCACCTGCGCGACGACCCAATCGGTCTCGGCCATGAAGTCGGCGTACCAACTGTACTGCTTGTACTTGCCCTTGAACTTCTCACCGGGTGTGATCGGCGTGTGGGGCGAGGTCAGCGGCAGGTAGAGGAAGAACGGTTTTTTCGATGCGTCTTTCGCACGCCGCTTGATGTAACTTCGCGACTCAGAGGCCCAGTCGGCCAGGCACTTGTGCGCTTCGAAATCTTCGGCGGCCGCCCCGATACGCTGGTACTTGTTGTACTCGTTGTGCGGGAAGCCCTTGTTGACTGTCGGCACGCTGACGGCGCGATCGTTCCGCAGGTAAACGTACGGCGCCATGTCCAGCGACGAGAGAATGAAAAACGCTTCGTTGAATCCGACGTCCGTCGGCCCGTTCTTAAACGGCTTGCTGTAGTCGACCCGCCAGGAAGCCGAGCGTTTGGATTTGCCGCGTTTGGCGTCGTTGGGCAGCCGTTCGAAGTCGGCGCCGAGGTGCCACTTGCCGACACACGCGGTGTGATAACCGGACTTCTGCATGAAGTTGGGCAGGTTCAAACGTTTGGGGTCCATCAACGCCTTGTCGGTCGCGTTGAATAGCACTCCGCTCTTGAGCCGGCTGCGCCAGTTGTATCGCCCGGTGAGAATACCGTATCGCGTAGGCGTGCAGACTGACGAAGTGGTGTGTGCGTCGTTGAACAGCATGCCTTCTTTGACCAGTTGATCCAGCGCCGGAGTCGGAACGATCCCGCCGGCGTAACTCGGCTCGCCGGGGCCCATGTCGTCGGCGAGTATCAGGACGATATTCGGCGCGCCTTTCGGCGCCGGAGCCGCCGCGGCGCCGCGCCCGATAGCCAGCATCGCCGCACCAGCGGCCGCAGTCTTAAGAAAATCACGTCTGCTCGTTCGATTCATAATGACACCTCAAGTAGTTCAACGCATCATACTCTGAATGATGCGCAACTTATAACACAAATGCTTTCTCTTGCCATATCAGAGCGATTCTGATGCAATATAGGGTCCTAGCCGACCCGATCGTATCCCCCGGAATTCAGGAGTGCTGTTATGAAACTGCGTTTGTCTTCGATTGTTGTCGTATCATTGTGCATTGCGCTGCTCGCTTCGCTCTGCGGCGCCGCTAAACCGGGCGTCGAGCTTGACGGATTCCGCTGGAAATTCCCCAGCGCCGATCCGATGGAAACAAAGCTCCGCAAAGGCGCCGTCTGCCGCTCGGCGCTGGTTACCAGGAATCCGAACACGACTGACAACTTCACCGAGAAGCGGAACTTCGGCGGCGAAAAGGGCAAGCGATACAAAGTCACGCTGCGCTTCCGCGGCGTCGTCGAGCCGATGCGCTACAAAGGCGGCGAAAAGGACGGGAAGCATTTCCTTATCGGTGGTCAGCCCAATAACGGCGGGTACAACATATACAAGCTCGATGTCTCATCGCCCAAAGCGCACTACTACCTGAACCGCTGCGATCGCGTGGCGCACGATGTTTTCACGATCGACTATACCGTTACGATCGAGATCGACGGCGGCGCCGAACTTATCCTGTCAGGCGACGGGCAGAACGGCAAGATGATCGCCAACTTCAAGAAACTTACCGTCCCCGGCGTTGAAGAAAAACCGTACAACGGCCAGTTCGCACAGGTCAATGTCGTCGCGGTCAAAGAGGCTGGCGCGGCGACAGCCCAAGCCCAATCGGACTGGACTCCGACGAAAAAGGCTATCGCCGACGTGCCGAAGGCCAAAGGCCTTTCGGTAAAGGGCAGGACGCTGGAGGTCTTCCAGCACGGCGTGAAGAAAGAATGGGGCTACGCCGCGCCGCAGACCGACAGCTTCGTTGTGGTTCACCCGAAAGCCAAACCCAAGACCGCCGCGCCGCTCTACGTTGTTCTCCACTCGGCCGGGCACGACGTCTGGTCATGCGTCAGATGCACCCGCAGCGGCGGCAATCACGATTTCTACCATTCGCCTGACGATCACTACGCACTGTATCTCGACTGCCGGGCCAACAAAGGCGACTGGTGGTGGGGCGGCATGTACGGGCGCAACAAGAAACTGACGGAGCTGAACTCCGGTTTCGCCCCCAGGCCTGTCGAACGCCGCGTGATCGACACCGTCAAGTGGGCGATCAAGGCGTACCAGATCGATCCCAACCGCGTCTACCTGTGCGGAAACTCCATGGGCGGCAGCGGAACGCTCGGCATCGGCATTCGCAACGGGAATATATTTGCTGCGATCAAGGCCAACGTGCCGGCCGGCGTCGAACACGTTTCGCATCGCATGGGCTTTGCGCCGCACAGACTTCCGAAAAACGCCAGGCTGTACGACCCGCCGGTCGTGATCGACTATTCGGGCCAGAACGACGGATGGTCCGCCGGCCACGGGCGATTCGCAAAAGCCATGGGCGATCGCAAGTATCCGCTGCATATGTACTGGGGCCCGTTCGGCCACGCCAACAATCACGAACAGATCATGAAGGTAAACGATCTGATCAACTCGTTCGATTGGTTGAATGTAAAGCTGAACGAAGCGTACGCCGTTTTCAGCAACGCATCGTGCAACAGCAAGCTGCCCTGGCCGGACAATACTAAAGACAAGGCCTCCGGCCAGATCAACGCGTTCTTCCGCTGGAAGAACATCGCCGACACGAAGGATAAGCTGGAGATGTCGCTGTTCTTAGTCTCGGCGAAGGACATCAAGACGAGCTTCGATATCCCCAAAGAAGCGACGGCGGACGTTTCAGTGCGTCGGGTCCAGAACCTCAAGACAACGCCCGGCGCAACGTTCAAGTGGAGTTTCGGCGCCGCCAGGGGTTCGGTAAAGGCTGACGCCACCGGGCTGATAACCGTTCCGGGCCTGAAAATAACCGCAAAACCGGCGACTTTGACGATCGGCAAGTAGATAGAATTCGTCATCGGCGCAAATAAAGTGTAAATAGCCGCAAAGAAAATGCGTTTTCCTGACTAGGACGCTTTAATCGGGCCGGTATAATACCGATCCGGCGGACATTCCGCTATGAGCGGTTCATTGCGGCGCGCCGTTTTTTATTGTTTGGAGTCCCGTTCACGCCGACTGAGAGAAAGATCATGACAATGCGAAACCCAACCAGGATCGTCTTAATACTCGTTTGCCTCGCCGCTGCGTGCCTCTGCATTACCGCCGGTTCGGCCCGGGGCGCCAAGCCGCCGAACTTCAGCGGAGCCGAATGGATATGGCACAAAGGCGCAGGCGAGGCGGCCGGGACCTGGTACTTCCAGAAGGGGATGGCGTTCCCCGCCGGACAGAAGCCCAAGAAGGCTCAGATTATCATCACGTGCGACAACCTCTGGACGCTGCATGTCAACGGCAAGCAGGTCGGGCGCAACGATGCCGCCGCGGACTCCTGGAAGCGTCCGCAGAGTATTGAAGTCGCCAAGCACCTGGTGATCGAGAAGAACGCAATCGCCATTACCGGAGCCAACACCGTTCCCGGACCGTCGGGACTCCTGGTCAAGATGGTCGTCGAATTCGAAGACGCCAAGACAAAGAAGTTCGTGCTCGCCAGCGACAAGACCTGGATCAGTTCATCCAAGCCGACAACCGGCTGGAAGGACAACGGTTTCACCGCCGGGCCCGACTGGACGCCTGTTACGGTTATCGGTCCATACGGTTCGGCGCCGTGGGGCAAGCTGGACGGCAGCAAGGCTCCTCGCGTCCGGCGTCCTCGCAAACCGGCGCCCTTGCCGGCGGTCCTGGCCGACAAAGAGGAACTCAAGAAACCGATCTACAAAGACGGCGTGGTCTTTGTCGGCGGGGCGGTTGGTCTTAACGTGAACCGCCAGCCGATCTATCACCAGAACATACGCCGCACACGCGCCTATTTCGAGATGGACCCAATGACCCCCGCGGCGCTGGGGCGCCAGCTCTGGAGCCTCATCCCGCTTGGGCCCGACGGCAAGAAGACGCTGCTGTGCGACGCCGGACAGGGAACCGTCGGCTCGCCGAGCGTTTCCTTTGACGGCAAGACGGTCTACTTTACGAAGGTAAAAGCAGGCGAGGCCTACTTCCACATCTACAAGATCGACATGACGGCGACAGGCGACGCGGCCCCGGGTCAGCCCAAGAGCGTCGTGCAGCTTACAGACGGCCCGTTCCACGATTACGATCCCATGGAGCTGCCTGACGGGCGCATCGCCTTCAGCTCCACGCGAATCGGAAGCCGCGAAGAGTATCACGGCAAATACGCTTCGTCGCTCTGGACATTCGATCCAAAGAGCGGAAAGATCCGCCCGCTGACTTACCACATCGTGGCCGACCGCGAACCGCGAGTTACTTCTGACGGACAGTTGGCGTTTATTCGGTCCGACAACTTCCTGGAGCGTGCGAAAGTAGAAGTGCACCTGCACCAGACGCGTATGGACGGGACCGCCGGGCAGGTCATAATCGGGCCCGGACGCAAGGGCATTCGCCTCGATCGCGACGTGGCCGCCGAGCCGGCGATGAGCTGGCTGCGAAGATTCGGAATCGGCAGCCCGGCTCCGATGCCTGACGGTCGTGTCGCCGCGATCAATCAGCGCGGGCTGGTGACCTCGGCTACTGCTACCGGGCTGGATATCGGCAGCGGATTCCTGCCGTTCGACCTGTCGCCGCTGCCGGATGGACGCCTGCTCTGCACGGCTATAGGAAAGAACCAGATCGTCGTTTTCGACCCGAAGGACAAGAGCAAAAAGGGCGTTTTCTCGATGAACGGCATTCACTCCGTCGTTCACCTCGGCGCTCGCAAGAAGCCCTCGGTCATGCCCTCGATGGTTGACCCCGCTGCAGAACGCCGCCTCGACAAGACCGGCTACCTCTACTGCCAGAACGTTCTGAACACCCAGCACGTCTCGGCCGACACGAAGCGAATCAAGGCGATCCGCGTCTACGAAGGCCGCCCCTTCACGCTCGACCCGACGAAGTCAATTTACGTGCATATCGGAACTGTTGGCGTGGAGCTTGGGACCGTGCCGCTGGCGGCCGACGGTTCGTTCTATATTGAAGTGCCCGCAGACCGCCCGCTGGCTCTGCAGGCCATCGACGGCGAAGGACGAGCGGTCATAAACGAGCTGTCGTGGATCTACACTCGTCCTGGCGAACAGAGGGCGTGCGTCGGTTGCCACGCTCCAGTTGACGCCGCGCCGAGCATGACCCCGGCCAAGGCGATGCGAAGCAGGCCCATGAAGCTGACCGGCCAGGGCGACCCGCACCGCTTCCGGGCCAATAACGGCGCCAACGGCGGGATCGTGAACCTGCAGCTCGACAAGTTCCGCGAGGTCGTCGGCATAAACATGTTCAAAGTTCCCAACGATACGAGTCTTTCGACGATTCGGCGTCTCGGGATATTGCGCAACCGATCGTCTGTGCCGATTCTGGTAAAGGCGCTGGCCGACAAGAGTCCTGAGAAGCGTTGCGCCGCGGCGATGTCGCTGTCGGCGTGCGGCGATCGCAGTGCGATCAAGCCGCTTATGATCTCTCTGGAAGACACCAACCCCACAGTCGCTCGCGCCGCAGCGTGCGCCCTGGAGCATTTGACCGGCAACCCCGCCGGCGGAACGGATTTCGACGCGATCGAAAAGGCGCTGATCGCCAAAATCTCGTCTGGCGGACAGACTGCCGGTGCGGAGTCATCGGCCAAGAAACCTGCTCCGAAGATCGTCATCAAGTCGGCGCTCTACGGCGTAAAAGGCAAACCCGCCAAGCAGATCGATCTGAGCAAGAAGATCGCCAAGCGAATCGCCAACGGTTTGTTCACCTTCAGTGCGAGCTACAAATTCGCAGGCAAGGATCCCGCTCCCGGCATCAACAAGACAACGGAGTTGGAGTACACCATCGGCGGGAAGACGAAGAAAGCCTCGCTCAGAGAGGGCGCCGAGTTCGATCTCATTCTGGGCCAGACCGGCGGAGCCGGAGCCGTAAGCAGCAGCGCCGGACAGGAAGTCCACATGGCGATTGAGGCCCTGGGACACATCGGCGGCGATGCCGGCAAGAAGGCGATCCGCGACTGGCTCAAGGCCAACCCCAAAGGCGAACTGCGAATGCTGATGGCCGCCATTCGTTCGCTCGGCTACCTGCAGGACCAAAAGGCGATACCGGATCTCGTGGCGATTATGCACGCCAATATCGGCGCACGCGGAAAGGGCGGCTGGAACGAAGGCGGCTTCAACCAGAAGCCGACATACCTGTGCGCCACCGCCGCCGAAGCCCTCGGCCGGATCGGCGGCCCGGAAGCGGAAAAAGAGATTCTCGCGGCGCTTGCCAAGCTGGGCAATTTCGAGACCCAGGTCATGCGAACAGGCGAGCACGGCTGGCTGAGAAGCGCCCAGGCCTCCCCGGGCTACTTCCGTATGCTCGAGGCGCTGGAACGCATGAACAGCAAATCCGGCGGCGAACTTGCCGGGGCGCTGGTAATGTCGATCCCGACTGACAAAGACCGGGGTCTGCTGTACGAGCTTGATACTTATGAAGCGCTGGTCGGGCGCACTGTAAAACGCATCGGCCGGATGGACGACGTAATGGAAGCGTGCCTGGCGGTGCTGGGCGACAAGACCGGAAAAACCAAGATCGACCCGGCGATGAAAGCCGCGGTCTCCAAGGCCCCGCACAACGAGGGGCACATCAGGCGGCATTCGGCCCAGGCCCGTGCGGCCCAGGTTATTTCGGTAGTCTGCATGGACCTGAAATACGCCGAAAGGGTCCGCAACGTGCTGAAGACCTGGCGGGCCGATAAGCCGTCGGAAACTCGCGCGTGGACATGTTTCATGCTGACCCGAACGCTGGGGCGCATCGGCGACACCGGATCGGTTGACCTGTTTGTTGAGATGCTGACCAAAGACCCGACGGAAACATCGCTGGGGCTGAACCCGCCGCCGGCCCACATTATCTACAAGGCGTGGCGGCCGTTCTACCGCCCGGCCGCGGCCTGGTCGCTCGGACGGATGAAAGCCAAGGCGGCCCCGGCGCTGCTGAAAGCCGTGCAGGATCTGGATAACGCATCAAGCACGCGCCAGCAGGCGGCGATCGCACTCGGCGAAATAGGCGACAAGAGCACCCTGACCGAACTGAAGAAGATCGCCGAAGAATACCCCGAACTAATGACCAGGCGATCGCTCCTGAAGTCGATCGAGAAACTGTCGAAGTGAGTTCAGCCCGGCGATACTCGCAGATAACCCATAGTTCAAAGGAACAGATAATGAAAAGACGCGAATTCCTGAAAACGTCCGCCGCGGTGACAGCCGCCGGCGCTTTTGTGGCCCCGCAGTTCAGCATAGGCAAACCCGGCCCGGCGCCCAGCGATAAGATCAACATCGCCATGGTCGGCAACGGCGGGATCGCCGGGATGGCCTACGGCGGCGTTCGCGGCGAGAGTATTGTCGCCGTCTGCGATATTGACGAGGGCAGACTCAAACGCGGCGACGCCAAGAAGTTCACCGACTACCGCAAAATGTACGACAAGATGGGCAAAGAGATCGACGGCGTTTGCGTTAACGCGCCGGACCACACACACTTCGGCGCCACGATCGAAGCGATGCGTCGCGGATACCACGTCTGCACGCAGAAGCCCCTGACCCACGATCTCTGGCAGGCCCGCACGCTCCTCAAGGCCGCCAAAAAGTATCCCAAACTCGTGACCAACATGGCCAACCAGGGCCACACCTACAACGGTATTCGCGACATGGCCGAGCTATAC
>CAYMSH010000103.1:0-17017 GCA_964392945.1 uncultured Planctomycetaceae bacterium
TATCTGATTCCTGACACGAAAGCCCTTTACTATCTCTGCGATCACGACACCGCGGCGACACGCCGCGGCTCGGTCTTGTGCAAGCGCCTTGCCGAACTGCTCGCCGACGGAATTAGAGGCTCAACATCTCTCGCTGAGACGCCGATATTCCCAGTATCTGACAAAGTGCTTGAACTATACCCGAAGAAACTCCGATAGGAATAGTAGATATTGTTGGTTTATGGCGTCGGCGTACGTATAATGACACACTGGGCGTACAACACATTCTGATTCCTATGAACATTACGAGGAAACTATGAGTAAGAAAGTCCCTTCTGATATAGACATTTCCAGAGCCTGCAAGCCGCGACTGATCGCAGAAGTCGCTCACGAGGCCGGTATTCTTCCAGAGGAGCTTGAGCCTCACGGCGACGTCAAGGCCAAGGTGAAGCTCAGCATACTCGATCGTCTGGCCGACAAGCCCAACGGCAAGTACATCGACGTGACGGCGATTACCCCGACGCCCCTGGGCGAAGGCAAGACGACTACATCAGTCGGACTGGCCCAGGCCCTCGGTCTGATCGGCAAGAACGCCTTCCTGTGCATTCGTCAACCGTCGATGGGCCCGACGTTCGGCATCAAGGGCGGAGCTGCAGGCGGCGGATACAGCCAGGTGATCCCGATGGAGGAGTTCAACCTGCACCTGACCGGCGACATTCACGCTGTCGGCGTGGCCAACAATCTGCTGGCCGCGGCCGTTGACTCGCGCGTACGGCACGAGGCCCACAGCAGCGATGAGAAATGGCAGGCCACAGGTCTGCCGCGATTGAACATAGATCCCGCGACGATCACCTGGCGCCGCGTTGTGGACATATGCGACGCAACTCTCAGATTCATCGAGACCGGCAAGAGCGACAGTTGGTTTGACGGTCCGCAGCGCGGAACCGGTTTTGATATCGCCGTGGCTTCTGAGGTAATGGCCGTTCTCGCCCTGGCCACGGACCTTAAGGACATGCGCCGACGGTTCGGCAAGATGATCGTGGCGATGAACACTGATGGCGAGCCGGTTACCGCCGAGGACATCGGTTGCGCCGGCGCGATGACCGTCCTCATGAAAGACGCCATCAAGCCCAATCTCATGCAGACCATCGAGGGCCAACCCGCGTTTGTTCACGCCGGCCCGTTCGCCAATATCGCACACGGCAACAGCTCCATCGTAGCCGACAGGATAGCGCTGAAGCTGGCCGATTACGTAGTCACCGAATCGGGTTTCGGCGCCGATATCGGCATGGAGAAGTTCTTCAACATCAAGTGCCGCACTTCGGGTCTCAAGCCCGATTGCGCCGTGGTTGTCGCGACGATTCGAGCGTTAAAAATGCACGGCGGCGGTCCGAGAGTCGTACCCGGCCGGCCTCTGCCCAAGGAATACACGACCCAGAATCTATCGCTCCTGGAAGCTGGATTCTGCAACCTGACCAGGCACATCAAGATCGCCAAGGAGTTCGGCGTTCCGGTTGTTGTGGCGATAAACCGTTTCCCGACCGACACCGACGCCGAAGTCAAGCACGTCAAGGATATGGTAGCCGTCAGCGGAGGCGAGGCCGCCTGCATAGCCGATCACTGGGCTCGCGGCGGAAAAGGCGCCAAGGACCTGGCCGAGGCCGTAGTGGCCGCATGCGAAAAACCCTCGAACTTCAAGCTGCTGTATCCCGACAACATCTCGATCAAGGACAAGATCGCCACTATCGCCACGAAGATATACCGCGGCGGCGACGTGAGCTACAGCGAACTGGCCGAGAAGCAGATAGCCTCGTACGAACGGGCCGGACTGAGCGATCTTCCGATCTGCATGGCCAAGACGCACCTTTCGATCAGCCACGATCCGAAACTCAAAGGCGCCCCGACGGGTTTCACGGTCCCGGTAACCGAGGTCAGGGTATCGTCAGGCGCAGGGTTCCTCTACCCGCTCCTGGGCGAGATGCGAACCATGCCGGGCCTCCCGAGCAAGCCGGCGTTCATGGGCATTGACATAGACGACGACGGCGAAGTAGTCGGAATGTTCTAGCACCCCGGCCGAGCAGTATTGTAGGACAATGTGCGTAATTGGGCGGACGGTTTGCGTTCTGATCCGGGCGCATGGTTTACATGTTCCCGAGCCATCGGGTGTTCCGGCAGGTGCGGGCGGAACTGAATCGACGTCTCTTGAGGCTCCGACCCCGGCGCTGTCCAAAGGGCAAAGGGCCCGGGCGAAAAGAGCTATTCTTGCAGGCGCTTTCGCTTTCTCAAGATCCCTATACCGCCTAACATGAGAATCGCCATTGTAGCCGGTTCGGGGATCTCGGCCACGCGGAACCCGATGAGTTGGCTCTCGCTGGCGGGACTTGTGTTCAGGTGGGACCCCGGGTGCAGGTAGTTGACCACGTCGCCGAGCGACCCGCCTCGCAAGCCGCGAAAATTCCCGCTGACGGACTCATTCCACTCCCAGAGATTCCCGCCCTGGTCGAACGTTCCGTACGGGCTGTCGGAAGGCTTGGCGTTATACGCCCCGCGCTCGGTGGTGTACCACGTAGTGTCCGTGAACCCGCCGCTATGGTAGTTTGCCGAACCGTTGGTCAGGTCCGTTCCCGACGGGAGTTCGGCTGTCGGGGGCGTATCGCTGCCGGTGGGGTAATTGTAGTACACAGCGCTGTCGCCGTCGTAGTATGCGGCTTTGTACCACTCATCGAGGCTGGTCACCGCCCATTTCCAGTTTGCGTTGCGCGTGACGGTGTTGTTGGCTACGCCGTCGGTTGTAAGCGTGTAGGCTCCGTTTTCGGTGTCGGCGGCGCCCTGGCCGTTATGTAGCCAGTTGGTAAAGCGGCAAGCGTCCCAGAAGCTTACGTAGTTCACCGGTCGATTGGCCCGATTTGTGCGAGGCGAGTATACCCACGGATCGCCCGCTGTCCCCGAACCGCTCTTTAAGATGCCTCCGGTGTCGTTCCAGCCGCTGGCCATGTTTAAGTTGTACAGTGCGTGCGGGTCGCCCAACGCCGCCTTGGCGTTGAGGAACTCGCAGTACTCGGCGTTAGAGACCTCGTATTTGCCGATTCTGTACGCATAGCCCACCGAGCCGAAGCCGTCGCCGTGGGTGTCGTTCGCGTTGCCTGGATTTCCCACGGCCACTGTTTCGATTTCCAGCGCCGAAGCGATTGACGCCAACCCCGCAACAAGCACGACCAAACACATCACTCCAATCGCATTTCTCATCCTACGGTCCTTTCCTGTTAGAACAATGAAAACGTCGCCAATAAAAGCATGGCCGATGCGGCCTGGCGCAGGAAAGAAAACGTGTGAGCGAGAACGCTCCTGCTCAGTACGAAGATTCGACCGGCTCAGATGATGCCGTTCCGGTCAAAAGCAACCCGTCGCTCCTCACGGACAGGGTTAAGCAAGCAGGAACAATGTACCACACATCTTTCGGATCAGCAAAGAGAAAATGTAAGAATAAGGTCGGTGGGGTCAGGGCCTCATTAGTTGCTGAGCTTCAATTAACACCTCTGCAATGATGCTCAATGACTAATGAAGCTCCGACCCCGCGGCCGAACCTTCCGGCCGATGGTCCAGGGTGCGTATCTGTTGATCATCATGATTACCGGTGACAGGATCGCTACTGACATCGCGGCGTAGAGGCAGGCGTATCCGAGGTTCATTGTTGTGACGGTGTCGATTCCGAATGTGTGCAGCATGACCCTGCGTACGATCGCCGGGGGATAGGCTTCCATCAGGTAAATCAATATCGTGTTGGCGCCTACGAATCTCAGAACGGCGTTCGATGGTATGCATTTGCAGAAAAAGCAGGCCAGGGATATTCCGCTCAGTGAAAGAGCGTAGAAACTCAAATAGTTGCTCGAAAAGTTTATGTCGATCGACTTTTCGCTCCAGACTGCGAAGCTCAAGTAAAACGCGGCCGCGTTGATCGCCAGGATCGCAACTGGGATCCAGGGGCGTTTTTTCATCAGGGCTGCGGGTTTGTAGCTGGTCAGCCAGCGGCTGCTGAACGCGCCGAGAGCGAAGAAGACCATTGCGGTGAAGCATCTGGGCAGATTTACGTGCAGGTAGTCGCCAAGCCATGTCGCCAGTGCGTAATGGCAGCCCGTGCAGACCGCCGCCAGCAGCAGGAATGATTTTGGCCCCTTGATCTTCGGCGCCAGGAATCGATAAACGATGCTCACGACGAACAGGACGCCGAGGAACCAACTGGCCTCGAACTTCAAAATGTGCAGCAGGGGCTCCAGCGGTCCTACGCTCAGGTCCGGCGTTCTGCCATATTGTCTTCTCAGGAGGAAGAACGCGTATTTCAATGATTCAAAGATGAAGTATGGGACCGCCAGCGTTCTTATCCGTCTTACGACGAACGGCTTGAGCGGGCCGGGCGCTTTGCGGGCCTGGAGCAGCCCGGCGACGAGGAAGAACAGGTGCATGTGGAAGGAGTAGATGTAAGCCTGCACGGCCGATTGGTCCTGGGGCCTGTACAGGTAGTGTCCGACAACAACCAGGAAAATGGCCAGGGCCTTGATGTTGTCGATCCAGCCAATGCGTTTTGTCGCTATCTCTGCGATGGGAATTTCTCGGGTAATCGCCCGCGGCAGGCTCGATCCGGCCTTTTGTTGGGCATCATGATCTCTATCGGCATGATCGGCCCGTCTCGCCAGAGCGTATTGGCCTGAGGTTTGATCGTATCTTGTCGGCTTCTAGGCGCCGGGCGGTGATTATCCCGGGCCGCGTGATTTTACGGGTCCGATCGCCTTGCCGGAAGCCTCTGAAACTTTATCGGACCTACCGCCAGATAGTAATAAATAGTTAAGATTCCGATTACCTCTTGCCGACAAGTCACTAAAAGGCTATATCTGTGGGCACAGGGCCACGATGCGCCCGAGGTCGGCGGTATGCTGTCAAGGAATGACTGCGAAATGCTCAGCAGAGTGCTATTACGGATAACTGCTTGCCTGATCGGGATGTCCGTGCTCGTCGGTTGCACCGGCGCGGCGCCGGAACGCGGGATGGTTTTGCTGGCCGAATCACAAAACAGCCTTGTAAGACGCGACTATAAAGATACTATAGAAAAAACCGACAGGTTCCTGCGGGAGTTCGGGAGCACGCGCCAAGCAGGCAGAGCCTACTATCTGCGAGGCAAAGCCAAACTGTCGCTTTCGAGAACAAGCCAGGCGCGGAGCGATCTGAGCCAGGCGGCGAGCCGATCGCCGAACGCCGACGTGCGGGCCAACGCACGGCTGGCGTTGGGCCAGTTGGCTTTTGGCAGCGGCCGGATGGCTCTGGCCGAAGAGTATTATCGCGACGCGATCGAAGACATCGAGGTTGGAAAGCCTCCCAGCGATCATGCGAGATATCGACTCGGCTGCGTGCTGCAACGCCGAGGTCTCTGGTCGCAAGCCGAACTGGAATTTCGACATGTTGTCGAATATTTCGCCAATACGGAATTGGCCAGGCGAGCCAGCAGGCGAGTAAACGCGACGGCCTGGACCGTGCAGGCCGGAGCTTTCGGAAGCCAGGCTCGTGCGGCTTTGCAGGTCAGGAAGCTGCGAAGTGTCGGATTCGCGCCGGATATCAAGCCGATACTCGGGAAGTCCGGACCGTTGTTTGTGGTAGTCGTCAACAGATATGAAACCTATCAGCAGGCCGCCGCGGCGCTCAGGAGCGTCATGAAGCACCAGGCGGATGCATTCGTGACGGTGAGGTGAGACTATGAAAACGTGCAAGTGGAGTTTCGGGGCGGTCGCTATTGCGGCCATGATGCTCTTGGGCTGTTCGTCTGAACCGCCGCCGCCGAGCAACACGAAGGTCCCGGCCCAGTTCCTCAACAAGTACTGGGCTCCCCAGGAAGCCCCTGTGGCCCACATTATCCGCAGGCAGTATCGCCTCAGAGAGGGCGACGCGCTTGAAGTGATCTACCACGTTCGCCACCAGATGAACGAAGTCTACAAGATCAAGGTGCAGGATATCATCATTATCCGCTTCCCGTACCAGCGATCTCTGGACCAGACCGAGCAGGTTCATTCCGACGGCAGGCTGCACCTGGACCTCGTCGGTCCGGTCAAGGCTTACGGGCGAACCATCGATGAGCTGTCGGCCGATCTCAAGCAGCGATACTCGGCGTTTCTGAAGAACCCCACGCTGACAGTCAGCTTCAAGGAATCCAACGTAAAGATTCGCGAACTGAAAGAGGCGATCACCACGTCGCCTCGCGGCCAGAGTCGTCTTGTTCCGATCACCCCTGACGGCACGCTGTCGCTGCCGTTCATCATCAACGTGCGAGCGGCCGGCAGAACCGCCGATCAACTCCACGACGTCCTGAACGAGGCTTACAAGGCTATCGGCCTGGATGAAATCGAAGTGACGGTGAACGTTCAGTCCGTCGCTCCGCTGAGAGTCTTTGTGTTCGGCGAGGTCCAGAAGCCCGGGGCGGTGCTTAACGAACCGGACATGTCGACTTCCGTCAGCGAAATGTCGCTGTTGCAGGCGATCGCACAATCCGGCGGATACATTCCCGGACGCGCCGAACTGTCTATGGTTACGCTGATGCGGCGAAGGCATCTTCCCAAACCCGAAGTGGCGATCGTAAACGTTCGGCAACTTCTGGAGAATCGCAAGCGTGCCTGCGGAAAGCCCGTTGTCGCAGATTCGTCGAAGCACAGATACGACATATGGCTCGAGGACGGCGACGTGATCTACGTGCCGACTTCGGAAATCGCCAAACGCGCCGATTACATCGAACTGGTCTGGACACGCGGAATACGCGCTGTGACAAACCATTCGTTCATCTACACCGCCACGGACGTGGTGGACTGGCTTGGCCCGAATCCCTAGTCTTTTTACGGGTCAACGACCGAGAGGTATAACATGGCTGTAAGATCTGAACGAACATTACGTGAGATAATCAGGGTAATCGCCGGGAGATTCCTCGGCATGCTCGTGGTGTTTCTGCTCGTAGTCGCCGCGGCTATATTCGTTACGCTGCGAGCGCCGAAGTGGTACGAGAGCGAGACCCAACTGCTGGCTAAGCCCAAAATCTCTGGTCCCGTCGAGATGAAAGGCGCGCTCAAGGACGAAGTCGTGCTGTACATATCGACCTTGAGATCGCTGATTTCAAGCGATCACGTGCTGGCCTCGACTCTGCTGAGACTCGAGAAGGATCGCCCCGCAGACGCTGCGACGCCTCCGGGGCTGCCCGCCAGCGACACCGATGAGGCCGTGGCCGCCTGGCAATCGAGCTTCGCGGCATGGAACAAGGATGTCAAGGGGTACATAGCGGAGAATACCGAGGAGATATCCAAACTCCGCGACAGGCTGTCGGTAGTTACTCCCGGCGGACCGGACGCTACTTTCACCCAGACCCTTCGAGTCCAGGTTCGCTGGCCTGAAGAACGTGAAAAAGCCGCCAGGCTCGGAAAAAACTCGCAGGAAATGGCCGCCAACACCGCCAAGGCTCTCGCCGAGAACATAGTCGACGCATACGAAGAACGCGCCGCGGAACTCGAGTGGAACCGTTCGACGGCGGCCGCGAAGTTTCTGACTGACAAATCGCTGGCCTCGGCCCAGAAGGCCCGAATGGCCGCCGACACGGCTTACGAGAAGTTCATCACTGAACAGACCCAGGAAGACCTCGTCGACATGCAGCACATGGCCGGACGAGGCGGCGGTTTCGGAACGGGAAAAGCCAGCCTGGCGACGACCTATGCAGGCGAGATGACCCGGCTTGATGAATCCATCGCCGGCCTGCAGTCGATGAAATCCGCACTCCAGACCCAGATGGACCTGGACGACGATGACGCGATTGCTGTCCCGGATTCGATAATGATGGCCAACCAGTCGGTAATGGCCCTGTAAAATAAGATCCTGTCGCTCAAGCTCCACATAAACTCCCTTACCCCTCGTTACACCCAACACAACACGCAACTCACGACCGCCCGAGCCGAACTGGTCTCGGCTCGCAAGGAGTTCAGGACCGAGTTGAAGAAGCAGATGACTCGAACCCAGCAGGACCTCGACTCGCTTACCGCCAAACGCGAAAAGATCAATTCGAGCATTCTCGCCGAGCGGAAGAGACTCAAGGAACTGGCGATGCTCCTGCCGCTGTGGAAGCGTCTGGAGGCCGACAAGGAAGCTGCGCAGACCACGTACAACAACGAAGTAGAACGCATCAACGAGGCCAATACCGCCAAGTTGTCGAATGTGGCGATACTGCTGACGACTCTCAGCGACGCCTCGCAGCCTGACGCGACGAAACCCGTCAAGCCGATCATGTTGCTCAATGTGGCCCTGGCGATCGCCGGCGGGTTCCTCCTGTCGCTGATTTACGCCTTCAGCGCCGATCACTTCGATCACACCTTCAAGGGCGTTGACGACGCCGAGAAGTACCTCGGAGTGCCTGTACTAGCATCAATACCCAAACTCGGGCGAAGAATGATTCGCGCCAAGAGAGGTGTTTAAATGACCCAGACCACGACTGAGGCATTATCCGACTCAAAACCCGCTAAAGCGACGCTGAGCAACAAGGCTCGCGACGTGTACAGCAGCCTGTGGGCTTCGCTGTTCTATTCGGGGAAACTCTCCGGCAACGGCGTGCTGATGTGCTCGGCCGTTCGCGAAGAAGGCGTGAGCACCACCGCGTGCGCACTTGCACTGGCCGGAAGCCTGCCGGCTGGAGCCGATCGAGTTGCTCTAGTCGACTTTAATCTCCGCACGCCGAAGATCCACAAGGTCCTGAAGCTCAAGCCCTCCCCGGGCGTAAGCGAGATTATCACTGAATCCAGAGACCCTGCGACAGTCGCACAGAAGGTCTCGGCCGGGCTGGACGTATACGTAGCCGGCAACGGAGTCGGACGCAGCCTCGACGTGCTGAAGAGTCATAATGTCGCCGAGTTCTTCAAGTCGCTCTGCGACAAATACGATTACGTCGTAGTAGACACCGCGGCGGTGAATCACTATCCCGACGCACAGATACTAACGTCGATTATCCCGGAAATCCTGCTCGTAACACGCGCGGAAAAGACGACGCGGGAAGCTGTCGGCCAGGCCAAGAAACGCCTGGAGGCCGGCGGCGGAAAGATCGCCGGTATGGTGATGAACCTTCGGAAATACCCGATCCCGCAGTTCCTGTACAAGAGAGTGTAGCGGCGTCGGACGGCGATCGAACCGGCCGTGCGGTCAAGCGGGCCAATCCGGCCCGCCGTTGCGGCGTCGGATCGTCGGTTAAGTTTAAGTTGCTCCGCGTGAGGCGTGCATGACGATATTGGCTCAGCAGAAAAACGATCCGGTAATATTGACGGCGATTGTGTTGCTGATCGGCGGAATGTTCGGCGTATCGCTGGCCGCGCCGGTCGTCATCCCCTGGGCCCTGGCTTTGCTCCCGATTTTTGTCCTCCTGGCCTATTGGGTCGCTCGTTGGGACGTCATGGTTCTCTCGTGGGTCTGGCTCATTTCTTACTGTTGCCTGGACTTCGACGAATTGAAAATCGAAGTGCCCGGGCTGCTGATGATGAGTCCGCCTCGTCTGCTTTTCATCGCAGCGTCAGGCGTTTACCTGCTCTATTTCCTGCGAAGAGGATCGCTGCGATTCGACCGGAAAGTGCTCTGGTTGTTTCTGGCCCTGGTCCTGTACCTGGGTTGGAGCGCCAATAACTCCGGATGGGTCTCGGATATCGACAAGTTCAAGAACGCCCCGATTTACAGGTATTTCGAAGCGTTCCTGCTGCCGTTCATAATGATGGTGCTGGTCTACAACGTTGTTCGCAGCTCCAGGCAGGCGGCCTGGCCGTTTGTGGTGATGAGCATATTGGGCTGGTACGCGCTGTACGTCGGATTCCTCCAGTTCGCCTACGGAGCCGGCATGCACTGGGCCAATTCGCTGATCTTCCCTGACTACATCGTGGCCGCCAACAAGGCCATCGATCTGGAGCGAGCCCGCGGCCCGTTCCGTGGAGCCGGGATGCTGTCGATGTTCCTCGTGGCGCTGTTCTACATGAACTTGTACTCCTTCCGCCGGATTCGCGGCGGATATCGCGTGGCCCTGGCGCTGCAGTTGGTGCTGATCCCGCTGGGGATCTTCTTCACCGGCGTGCGCGCCGGATACGTCGCGTTCTTTGTGTGCGGAATAGTCTGGTTCCTCTGGGGCGACAGGTACCGAGCCGGGCGATTGAAACTAGCCGTGGCGACGCTGGTGCTCCTTATCGGCGTGATTGCCTTCTGGGGCAACCTCTCGGGCACCAACCGAAGAACTCTCGGCGTGTCGCAGACAGGCCCGATGTACGCCCGTTGGGTGCTGGCCGCACAGGCGTGGGAAATCCTGCATACCCATCCGTGGTTCGGCGTGGGGTTTGGGCATTTCATCGATTACCAGGTCCAGATGCCTCGAGACCCGCAATCACTGGCCGGTCTGCCGATCGACATGGTCGCACAGCACAACGTGTTTCTGACAATGCTCTCCGAGGCCGGACTGATCGGACTTTTTGGGCTGCTTGCGGTCCTCGTTGCGGTTTTCCGGGAATCGACGAGCCTTTACCGCAAGATACCCATAGGCGCTACAGGATGGGTCTCGCGCGAACTTGTCGTGGCGTTCTGGATAATAATGCTTAATTACATCGTCTGCGGTATGTTCCGCGATACGTTCTGGGAAATACCCGGTTGCGTGCTCCTGTGGTCAATGGCCGGTCTGATCGTCGGGTACAATCGCCTGCTTGAGCCTCACCAGATCGACCCGATCAACGGTTCGCACAATTAGACACCCCAACCAGCGCCCGCAGGGAGACGCAAGTTGTCTGTTGTAAGAAGACTGTATCGCGTCGGTACGCTGGGCGAATTAATGGGGATCCACGTCTCGGTGACAATCCTCCAAAGAGCACTCGGTTTCGGCAGGGTGCTGGTGCTGGCCTGGATGCTCCAGCCCGAGCATATGTCGCTCTGGGGTCTCGGCGTGATGCTGTTTACCGTTCTGGGGCCCTTGCTGACACTGGGAACTGACAGCGGTACCGAACGCTACGTCTCGCTGTTCGAGACCAGGGGCCGACTCGAACTGTTCTACCGCAAGATGCGAATCTGCGTGCTGGGTCTGGTGCTCGTTATCGGAGCCGGGCTCCTGGTCAACGCCGAGTACATAACATCGCTGGTCATCTCCGCGGGGCGCGGCGTGCCGGGAGTTACGCCCCAGCGCCAGGTGCTGATCTGCTGGCTGGCGCTGATCAACGCGATGCTGTGGGCGCTGCAGCTCAACGTGCTGAGTTTCCTCAAAGGCATGCGAGTATACCGCGTTGTGTCCGTGGTGCATATATTCTTCAGCGTGCTGTTCACTGTCGCCGCGATCGCGGTCCTGTGGGTCTGGCCGACGGCCACCGCGGCGCTGGTGACCCACGCGGCCACGCTGGGGGTTTCGCTGCTGGTCTCGCTGGGATTCCTGCATTTCGGCATTTTCCACACCAGCGGAATGAGACGGCGAGGCAAAGACAGACGCAAGACTCCGCGCCCCGGCCAGGTCGATCGACGGGCGCGCAGGCCCGCCGAGCAACTGCCGCGGCGACTGTTCGGAAGGTTGCTTACCTTCGGGCTGATCTCCGTTCTCGGCACGGCGATCTGGAGCGCCAATTCATACATCAGTTTCTACATGATCTGCAGCCATCACGAGTTGGACAAGTCGTCGGCCGGCGTGTTCTTCGTCTACATGCGGCTGGCTCATCCCGTGGTGCTGCTGAGCCAGGCGGCCTGGGCGGTGCTGTTTGTGCACGTGGGCAGGAGATGGGAGTGCGGGCTCCGCGAAAAGGCGATGGATGTCCTGGAAACCGCCTACAAGGGAATCGCACTTGCGATAATGACCCTGGCGGTGATCGCCTACGCCACGGCGCCGTACTGGGTGCTGATCCTGCCGAGCCGATATCACTGCGGCGTGGAGCTTGTCGGGCCGCTGATGATGAGTTTCCTGTCTGTCGGTTTCATGGCCCTGATGACGATGGTAGCTCGCCTGCGTGAGCGTCCCGCGGCGATAGCGGCCGCGGCGATGGCGGCCGGGGCGGCGAATATTCTCCTGGCCAACATGTGGATCGGGCCATACGGAGTTCTCGGAGCCGCATACGCCGCCGGTGTCGGGATGTTTGTCGGCGTCGGAGTAGTGTCGCTGGTCTTCCTGCTGGCCTCACGCATCAAACTGCACTGGAGCACGTTGACGGTGATGGTGCTGCCGGCGATGCTCCTGCTTCCGCCCTGGGCGGCGATATGCCTCTGGGCGGCGGCGATTGCCGTCATGTTCGCCACGCCGCTTGTGTTCACCAGCGATCAGAAAAAAACGCTGATCGCCGGTGTCAAGACCGTGCGGAAACTTACCGGAAGGGACGGCCCGTGACGAGTATTTCGGTGATCATACCGACGCACAACCGTCCCGAATCGCTGGCGCGAACGGTTGAGTCACTGCTCGTCCAGGACCGCCGACCCGATCAGATAGTTATTGTCAACGACGGGCATGTCGATCCCCTCGATTCCCTCGGCGAATCGATAACGTCCGCCGGGGTCGCCTACGAGTACTGCGAGTTTCGCAGCGATAGGCCCTCGGCCAGCGCGTCGCGAAATCGGGGCATGGAGCTGGCGACCGGTCAGGTCCTGGTGATGATCGATGACGACGTGATCCCGCCGCCGGACTGCCTGAGGCGACTTGCGGCGATGTACGATCTGGACTCACGCGGCGTAGTGGCCGCCATTGGCGCCAGGCCGATCCCGCCAGAGCCGGAGAATCGCTTCGGCCGGAGCCTGTGGGACTTCCTGGCGAAAATCCTGGGCGAAGTCCGCTGGGCTCCGCGCCTGTGCGCCGCACGTTACACTGTTCTGCCGCGAGGACTCGGGCGCAAACTGACGGCGGGAAAACCGCTTTCCGGCTGCCTTATGTCCATGCGGGCCGACGTGTCGGTCGATTTCAGATTCGACGCCGAGTTCTTCGGCGGATACACGCTGGGAGAAGATCGCGATCTGGGATTCCGCATCGCAGTGGACCGCGCGGTGTTCCTGGCCGAGGATCTGACGGTGCTGCACGACCCGCATCCCGGCGGGCGCCCTGACCGGATGCGGATGGGGCGAATGCTCGTCTCATCGACACTGCATACCGCTCGCGGCTGCGGCGACAGCGGGGCGGGGACCGCAATGCTGCTGGGCTACGAGCTGGCCGGCACGTGCCTGCTGCATGCCGCCTGGGGTCTGGCTCGCCTGCGAAGGAGCAACCTGCTCTACGCGGCCGGGATAGCACGAGAAGTCCTGGGCCGCCTGGCCAAACGAATCGTCGCATACATATCGGCCTGACAGTTGCATTTTGCGGGGCTTTGGCGTATTGTCGCGGGATGAAAATTGCACGTCTGAAATCCAGTTTCGTAGTGCTGTCGCTGGCGATGGTTGTTGCTCTGGCCGGCTGCGGCAGGGAGCGTTTTTTTGTTGAGACCGGCTCCGGGTCGAGCGGGCTGATCTCCAACGGGCAAAAACTCACCGCTCCCCGCGGCCTGGCGATGTTCGCCGGTCATACCGCAGCGAAACTCTCGTGGGACGATATCCGCGCCGCGATGAAGTGGGCCGATGTGATCGTCGTCGGCGAACAGCACAGAGACGCCGTAGCCCACCAAGTTGAGTTGGCGCTGGTCTCCGATGCGGTGAACCTCGATCCGCCGGCGGGTGTTTCCATGGAGATGCTCGAACGCGACGAGCAGGAAACCGTTGACGCCTACCTGGCCGGTGAGATATCCCAGACCCAGTTCGTCAAGCGAACCGGCTCGGCCAATTGGGCCGCCAAGGGCAAGTGGGGCGATTGGTACCAGCCGATAGTCGACGCCGCGCGAGACGCACGCATGCCTGTGATAGCCGCCAACTCGCCGCGACAATACGTAACAACCGCCCGCAAGGAAGGATTCGGCGTGTTGTGGGCCAAGCCGCCGGCCGAGAGGAAACGATACTTTATCCCGGGACGCATTCTTACCGGACGCTACGCCGATGAGTTCATGCGGATGATGAGCGGGCATGCCGCGCCTCGGAAAAAGCCGAAGGCCAAACCCGCGACAAAACCGACGACCAGGCCGGCCACCCAACCTGCGACAACCCAGCCGGCCAAGCGACGCATGCCGCGCCGCAAGATCGACCCCAACGCGTTCTTCAGGGCCCAGCTCATGTGGGACGCCACGATGGCCGGTTCCATCGCCGAAGGACTCGACAACGGCCTGGCGAAAGTCATCCATATAGTCGGACAATTCCACACCGATTTCGACGGCGGGACGGTGCAGTATCTGCTCGATCTCAAGCCGGACCTGAAGATACTGAACATCAGCCTACAGGACGCATACGCTCGGAAACTCCCGCCCGAGGACAAGGACCGCGCCGACGTGGTGATTTATACGCAGGCGGAGCCTAAAGAAGACAACAAATCGGACGATTGATCGTTAATCAATATTGGCAATATTGGCAAAATACTGGAAGCACATTCACAGAGGTCTATAGGAAAGGTTTAATCATGAAGAAGATCGATCGCAGAAGTTTCCTGGCCGGTTCCGCCGCAGCGGCCGCGGTTGCAGTGACCGGTTCGTCGGCGTCGGCTAATTGCGGGTCTTGCGGCCCGGCCGGCAAGAAGCACGCACACAAGCATCAGGAATACTACGAACTGAGAGCCTACCGCATTCCGAGCGCCGAAAAGCAGAAGATCATCAAGGACTACTTCGCCAAGGCGTTGGTCCCGGCCCTGAACCGGCTTGGAATCGATCGCGTAGGCGTGTTCGAACTGTGCGAAGGCAGGGACCTTACGCTCTGGACGCTGATTCCCTACAAGACGCTCGACCTGATGACGGCGTTGAACGGGAAGCTGGCGGCCGACAAGGCCTACCAGGCCGCAGCCAAGGACTTCCTCGTCGGCTCGAAGAAGGATCCGATGTACAATCGCATCGAGAGCTGGCTGATGAAAGCGTTCGAGAGCATCCCGGTCCTGGAACTGCCCGCCGAGACCAAGGCCGGCAAGGATCGCATCTTCGAAGTCCGCGTTTATGAAAGCCACAACGAAGACGCCGCACGCCGCAAGGTCCACATGTTCAACAACGGCGAGACGCAACTCATGCGCGACGTCAAGCTCGGACCGGTCTTCTTCGGCGAGATGCTCATCGGCGGCAACGTCCCGAACTTGACGTACATGCTGTCGGCTCCGAGCATGGAAGCCCACAAAGAGCACTGGAAGGCCTTCGGCGGACACCCGACCTGGAAGAAGATGCGGGTCATGCCGCTGTACAAAGGCACCGTCTCGAAGATCTATAACTACTTCCTCAAGCCGCTTAAGTGCTCGCAGATATAATCGCTGCAAAACCAGAAGCCAGCGGAGCAGGAGCCTGACTTGCGCGTACTTGTCGTAATGTCAAAATTCGTCGCAGGCGGCGCCGAGACAACGGCGCTGCGCCTGATCGGCGCCCTGCATGGAAAAGCCCACGAGTTCGTCGTCGCGGCCGTCAAAGGCGGCGGCGAACTCGCCGGGCCGCTGGGCGCCACCGGCGCGACGGTCTATGACTCCCTGGCGAAGTTCAAACACGATCCGCTCGGTCCGTGGCGTCTGGCGAGGATCATTAGACGACACAAGATCGATGCGGTGATCTGCATCACGGCGCCTCGCGATGCACTGTTTTATTCAACTCTCGCTCCGATTCTGGCCTGTCGTTGCATCCCGACGATATGCTGGTGCCACTCCAGACCAGAAGGCCAGTCGGGCAACTTTGTTCCCAGACTTCGGCGCTATCGCAAGCTTGGCTTGCTCCAGGGCGTTGTATGCATCACGCGCGCCCAGCGGCGAATGCTCGTCGATCTCGGGTTGCCCAGACGGCATACTCCGCTTATCAGAAACGGCGTCGATACTGAGGCATTCGCCGACGTCAAACCAACTGATATCGGCATTCCTGCCGGTTCTAAGGCGGTGGTGCAAGTTGCTAACGTTATGCCGGACAAGGATTTCGACACGCTGATAGCGGCGGGAGGGCTGCTGAGGCAAAAACGCGATGTTTTCCGTATTGTGCTGGTAGGGCGCCGCACCGATTCAACGGAAATGCTTGCCAAGATTGAAGACGCCGATCTGGGTGATGCGATTATCTGCGCCGGACATCGAGACGATATTCCGGGCGTGCTCGCCGCCGCCGATGCGTTTGTGCTATCGACGAAGGGAGAGGTCTCCAGCATCGCCGTGCACGAAGCGTTCGCCGCGGGGGTCCCTGTAGCGGTTTCCGATATTCCGGCGTTCAACGAAATGCTCATTGACGGCGTCGAAGGACTCCGCGCCGCGGCGGGCGATCCGCAGTCGCTCGCCGAGGCTATTGAAAAACTCCTCGGCGACGAAACCCTGGCGACTGAACTGACAGCCAACGCTCGCAGACGCCTGGAGCAGTACGAACTGGCGACAATGATCCAACGCTTCGATCGACTTCTACGCGGGATTGGCTAGCACGTTCTCGGGTCAATACCGAACAGATCGCAGGCCCAACATTGCGTCAATCCGAACCGCCTTTGACGTCGTTGAACATCTTCGGTGCTTCGGTTCCCGGCGGATAGTACCACAGCGATTCGAAGTACTTCTTGTCGACGGCGTATATGTCTATCGAATCTTTTTCCCTGTCATACGTTTTCGGCAGGGCGCCGTAGCGTTTCATTTCGCGAATGTAGCCGGGACGCGGCTTGAAGCCCGGCATGTCGAATCGCTTGATGGTTTCGAGGTTCTTCTTGCCGGCGACTATCAGGCCCAGGATCGCCTTGTAGTCCGGGTCATTGGTGTCTTTGAACACCTTTTCGCAGTGCGGAAGATCCTTGCCGTCTTTGGTTTTTGTCGGGGCTTCCAATCCGCCGGATTTGACCGCCAGCGGGGCCGTCAGCAGCAGTGACTTGACGGGATTGGTGAAGTCGAACATTCGGTGTCGGCTGTAGCGGAGTCGTGAATCGCTTCCATTGAACCGCCAGAACGATATGCCCAGTTCGTCGGATATCATTGCAGGCAGCTTCTTGGCGCCCT
>CAYMSH010000104.1:0-16900 GCA_964392945.1 uncultured Planctomycetaceae bacterium
TCACGACGTGCTGCTAAAAATCCTCACCGGATAATCCCACATGCGATAGCCCTGGGCTGTCGGGGCGGTTGATTGTTTTTATTCCGGTGATTCGGTACCATAAGAACGACTAAGGTCCATTTATGCCGGAGTAACGATTGATGAAGCATTTCAAATCATATCACGTCCTCTTTGGGCCCCGCGCCTCGCGAATTATTCTCTGTATGCTCTTCGTCCTGCCGCTGACCTCGATCGCATTTGCCCGGAAGACCGCCGATGTCGCGCCGAGTGGAGCAAACGCCGTGGCTGCATCGTTCTACATGAGCGCGACGTTTTGGGTCGTCGTGTTGTCCATGGGTGTTGCGGCCGGGCTGGCCGTGGCGATCGTCATGGCGTGGAACCGCACACTGAGGCTCCGGGTCGAAAAGCAGACAGAGCAACTACGCCTCGGACTTGAGCGGAGCGAGCGAGCTCACAGGGCCGTGCGAAACAGCGAACGAAGATTCCGCGCCACATTCGATCACGCTGCTGTGGGAATCGTTCATGCGCGCCCGGACGGCACGTTCCTGAGCGTAAACAAGCAGTTTTGCGACATGCTGGGATACACGCGCAGGGAGCTTATGGCTATGTCCATCGCCAGCATCACGCATCCGGACGATATGGCCTCAAGTCGTGCAAACATCGAGCAATTGTGGGCCGGCCGCAGCGGATCGTTCGCCATGGAGAAACGCTATATACACAAGAACAAATCGGTTGTCTGGGGCAGCGTAACGGTCTCCATGATGTGCGACGAAGACGGCGAGCCGCAATACTCGATCGCTGCTATTCTCGACATTACCGGCCGGCGAACCGCCGAGCAGAACTACCAATCTATTTTCGACAAGATGCTCGACGGTTTCTCCCTTCACGATGTTATCTGCGACGACGCCGGCAAGCCGATTGACTACCGATTCCTTGCGGTCAATCCGGCGTTTGAACGGCTCACGGGCCTCAAGGGCTCAGATCTTGTCGGCCGTCGCGTGCTTGAAGTTCTGCCGCAGACCGAAGCGCACTGGATAGAGACTTTCGGAAATGTCGCAATTACCGGCGAGCCGACGTTCTTCGAAAACTACAGTTGCGAACTGGATCGTCATTACGAAGTCACGGCGTACAAGCCCGCCGAGGGGCAGTTCGCGTGTATCTTCGTTGACGTCACCGAGCGGAAGAATGCCGAGGCCGAGCGACAGATCCTCGAAAAACAGGTCCGTCACGCACAGAAGCTGGAATCTCTCGGCGTGCTGGCCGGCGGAATCGCACACGATTTCAACAACCTGCTCATGGTGATCCTGGGCAACGCCGAACTGGCGGCGATGGAGATTCACGAAGATTCGCTGGCCAACAGCAGCATCGATGAGATCAAGAAGGCCTCGCAGCGGGCCGCCGAACTCTGTGCGCAGATGCTGGCGTATTCCGGCAGGGGCCAGTTTGTAATCGAACCGATTGATCTGTCGCAGATAGTCTCCGACATGTCGAACATGCTGGAGGTCTCGATCTCCAAGAAAGTCGTATTGCGAACCCAATTCGCCGACGATCTGCCGGCTGTTGACGCTGATGTCACGCAAATACGTCAGATTGTGATGAATCTGATCACTAACGCTTCGGAAGCTATTGGAGACACAGACGGGGTCATCGCACTGACAACCGACACGATCCAGTGCGACAGGGAGTATCTCAAGAGCACGTATCTTGGCGAGGACCTGCACGAAGGACTTTACGTCAGACTCGAGGTAGTCGATACCGGATGCGGAATGGACGCCGAGACCCAGGCCAGGCTGTTTGACCCGTTCTTCACGACGAAATTCACCGGGCGCGGACTCGGCCTGGCCGCCGTGCTCGGGATTATCCGCGGACACGGCGGGGCGGTTACCGTCTCAAGCGAGCTGGCGGTGGGCTCCAGGTTCGGCGTGCTGCTGCCGGCGTGCACCACTCTGGCTCGGGAGATCAAGCCGCCGGCCGAGGTCGATAGCGATCCGACAGGGGTCGCCGGAACGGTCCTGCTGGCCGACGACGAGGCCAGCGTGTTGTCGATAGCACGCCGTCTGCTGGAGCGGATGGGGCTTACAGTGATCCCGGCCGTCGACGGACAGGAGGCCGTAGACATATATCGCGATCGATGCGGCGAGATCGACTGCGTGATCCTCGACCTGGCGATGCCTCGTATGGATGGCCAGGAGGCCTACCATGAACTGTGCAAAATCAGCTCCGATGTGCGAGTGATTATCTCCAGCGGCTACGGCCACCAGGATATTGAAGCCCGCTTCACTGGCGACGGGCCGGAGGGGTTCATCCAGAAACCTTACGAGTACAAAGCCCTGTCGGATTTGATCGGCAAAGTGCTGCGTTAGCGTCGGGACGGCGCGCCGGCGTTTCAGACAAAAAGAAATCGCCCCCCGCAGAGTCGCAGGGGGCGATGTTGCATCCGGGCTGTTGTGGGATCGACTATTCGACGATCACGCGGAAGCCGACGTTGTAGACCGTCTGGTACGATTCGTACGGCATACGGACGCTGCTGCCGGCAGTCTTGGGACGATCGGCCCACGATCCGCCGCGGGCGACCTTCTTGTCGGTGAGCTTGCCGTCGTTGCGGCCGTCAGTGTCCTTGTACGGATACGGTTTGTAGCTCGAACGCGTCCACTCAGATACGTTTCCGACGATGTCGTACAGACCGAACGGATTGGCTTCGTTCTGCTTGACGAAGTCTACGATGAACCACTTGTCGGTGAAGCGGTCGTCGCGCAGCGGGTAGAGGTAGTCCTTGGGATAGTCGCGGCGCCTGTGGATCTTGGATCCGCCGTCCCATGCGACGTAGGTGCGGCGCCGGCCGGCGTCGGCGAGATTGGCGTACTTGGAGAAATCGGTGTCGGAATCTCCGTAGAAGAACTGCTTGTCGCTTCCGCCGCGTGCGGCCCATTCCCACTGTGCCTCGGTAGGCAGGGAGACCTTCTTGCCGGACTTCTTGGAAAGCCACTTGCAGAACGCCGTGGCCTGCTGCCATGAAATACGCGCAACTGGCTGATTAGCGTGGTTGGCGATGTAACCCGGCGTAGTGTGGTCCTTGCCGTTTTCGTCGAGGTAGCGGGTGTCGTGCTCGGCGTCGAACGCCTTGTACTGCTTGTTGGTTACTTCGCAGACGCCCATGTAGAACGGCTTTGCTATCTTCGTGGTCACTCGCGGGGCTTCGTCGGGGTATCCGGCTTGCGAGCCCATTACGAACTGACCGGCGGGAATCTTGACCAGCTTCATCGTCACGCCTTCGGCCAGTGTCAGTTCGATCGGAGCGGCGTCGCCCTGGAGCTTCTTGGCTCCGGCGGCGTCAAACGGGAAGCCGGCGGCCTTGAGTCCGTCGGGCTTGACCTCGGGCATCGCCTCGGGCATGATCGGCTTGATGTCCTTTTTCATAGCCGCCAGCGTTTTGCGATGCTCTTCTTCAGGATTGTCGCCGAGCCCTGCGTAAAGCTTGGCCAGATCGAGCCTGCGTTTCTCGTATTTGGCGTTGTTCCACATTCCGCGATGCGGCGAGTTCAGGTCGATCCAGGTGTAAAGTCGCTCCCAGGCTTCCTTGTCGAGCTTGACGTTGTTGTGACCCTTCTTGAACATCTGGATCAGCGGGCTGGTCGATGCGTGCCACTCCATGGCGCCGTACATGTCCAGATCGCTCTCGGCGCCCGGGTGTCGCGTGAAGGCCACGAGGTTCAGGTATGACTTATCGTTCTTCCAGCTCGAATTGCCCTTGTCCAGCGCCATGATGCCCTTGGTGGTCTTGTTCTTTTCGTTGTGGCATCCGACGCAGTACTTGTCGAGCATCGGCTGGATTTCAGTCTGGTAGGCGAACGGACGCGTCGGTCCGTACCACGGCTTGATCTTGGACGGGGGCCTCATCGCCGCCTTGGTCCGCTTGGCGGGAGTGGCTTCGTTGAGGTCTTCGTGGCAGCCGTTGCAGGCCATTCGCTCGCCGGGCATTCCGACCATCCAGCTTCTCATCAGGGCCAGTGCGGCGCCGTCTTCGTCAAGCGGCTGGATTGCAAGCGGGGTGTCGCTCGGGGCGTTGAAGCTGAACGAACCGTCTTCTTCGACAGGAACCGTACCGAGAATACGCTTGATGTCCCAGCTTGATTCGAGCCCGACTGATTCGTGTCCGCCGGAGCGGATGTAGCCGTAGTGATAGGCGAATACGCGGAGATTCTTGACCTTGCCGCGCGGGACTCCCTTAAGGCCTCGCCCGCCGTAAACGTCGGTGCAGAAGACCGTCGCCGGGGCTCCGGGGATAGTTCTGTCGGCGATGACCGGGGGAGTCTTCCGCGGTACGAACGGCATCGGCTCGAAGATGCTGTACTTCTTGTCGGAGTAGATTGTCGTCATGTTGTCGAATACATCGACAAGGCAGAGCGTCCAGGCTCCGGACTTGCTGAAGCCCTTCAGCGAGACCAGGAAATACTTGTCCGAAAGCGGATACGGAGTGCCGAAGGTGTACTTCTGGCCGCCGCCCTGGTTGTCGTATACGTTGCCGACTACGTCTTTGCCCCAGCCGGGGATTTCCTGTACGCAACCGGTCTTGCTGGCCGGAAGAACCTTGGGGTGGATGTTGATCCCAGCCTTCTCTTTGCCCCAGATCTTGTCTTTAGGTTCGTACTTGAAGGGGTATTTGCGCGCCAGCGCCGGATTGACCAGCAGCAGTCTGCCGGTTTCGCTCTTTGCGTGGTGTCCGCTTACGGTGCCCACGAGCATTGACGGATGGTTCGGCACGGGACGAGCCCAGCAGTAAGCCGTCGGGAAGTACGATCCGCTGCCCCAGAGCTCCATCTGGCCGGTTCCGTCAGGGTTCATGTGGAACATGTAACGCGAGTAGTAGTGCGGCGTGTCGGTGTATTCCCAGCGGAGGTAGATCACGCGGCCGTTGTGGTGCACGCGGGGGTGCCAGTCGCTGTCCTGCTCGAAAGTGAGCTGGCGGATCTTGCCGGTCTTGGTGTTGACCTTGTAGAGGTTGACCATCGGCTGGCTGCCGTTTACGCAGGGCAGGCCCTGCATGCCGGCGGTCGAGCAACCTACGATTTGGCCTTCTGCGGGCAGGTAGCAGCCGTCGAACCACTGAACGTCTTTCTGGTCGCTCGGGGTCAGCTCCTTGAGGTTTTTGCCGTTGGCGTCTACTTCGAGGATCGCCCATCGCCCGTTGGCTCCCACGCCGGAGAACATGATCTTCTGGGCCGAGAAGTGCAGGTCCATGTGCTTCATGACCGACTTGTTGGGATGCTGGTAGATCTGGCGGGCCTTGACCTCGCCGCGAAGGTTCGACAGTTCGGCGATGTCATTGTCCCAACCGGTGCGGCGGATAGTATCGCTGGTGTAGGCGTTGAGGTTGCGGTTGGCTTCGCGCGTGCGGCGGATCACGACGATCTTGTCGAAGTCCAGCAGCGGGTTGGCCAGCGAAGCCTCTTTGATCAGCTTGGCCAGAGACGCTTTGGCGTCTTTGTCGCCGGCGTTGGCCTTGAGCTTGGCGTCGATAGCGGTCAGGCGAGCGAGGAAGTCCTTGCCGCCTTTGTACTTGGCGCCGTGGGTTTTGTTCAGGTCCTCGATCATCCGGCGCGCCGAGGCGGCGGTGTTGACCGGCGTGTCGCCGTTATTGACCGCCAGGGCCGGCGCGGCGAAAACAGCGAGCATCGCAACAATTAACGTAAGGCTGATTAACGTTTGCTTGGGCATTTCTTACCTCGTGGGTAGGGGGTGCATGAGTCCCGACGCCGGGAGTCCTGTTGTCATTGATACTAACGCAGACCTCAGCCTGCATATCGCCGATAAATGATAAGAAAATCGGGCGTTTCGATCAAGGAGCGATCCGCTCGGCGGCGTGTTCTGGCGGCTGTTTGGTTTTCGGCGCCTTCACTTCTTCGATTGTTTTTTCTTGCGCGCATCGATCGTTCGGATCGAAGCGCTGTCGAAGTCCAGCGATCCGGCGGCCCCGGGTTTGCGGTTCTGGAGTCCCAAAACGATCCTGCCGGTCGCCGCGCCGCGCGGGGCGGCTATCACGCCGGAAAGCGTATGCCATTGCTCCAGCGGGGTTTCCGTGGTCTTCGGATCGTACAGCCCCAGCACTCTTCCGCTGAGCAGCTTGCCGGCCGCATCGTGGAACTCGGCGCGAAGGTATCCCTTCCATATCTTCAGCGCGTCGTCTTCTTCGGCGGAGTTAAGGACCTTGACGCTGAACTTGTACTTCTGGCCGGGTTGGGCTTTGAAGGTTTGGAACGCGCCGCTGTCGTCGGACCAGAACTTCACGGCTCGCGAGCCGATGACCTGGGTCTCGTCGGCGTGATACCATCCGTTTTCGCCCCAGAGTCGCCATCCGTCAATCGCGGTTTGGCCCTTGCCGACCTGGCCGATCTTGCCGGATTCCATACCGCCGTTCTTGAGCAGCCCGTCGATAGTCATATTCGCCGCTCCGATGCGCACCTTGCGATAAGACCGCACGGGCTGGCCGCCGGCGCCGCTGATTTCGGCGATCAGTTCATAACTGGCCAGCTTGTCGGGGAACTGGATCTTGAAGTGCGCTCTGCCGGAGCCATAGGCCTTCGCCGTTATCTGCTGCTTGCCGGTGACTACTGTTTCGTCGTTTTCGCGCATTCGGATCGTGACGATTCCGGACCAGTCGGAGCCAAGATCATTAATCACGACGACTGGGACAGTCAGTTCCGAGCCCGGGTTGATCCGCTCTTTCCACATGTCTATCGCCACGCCGACAGGCGCGAACGAATCCCGCACGTATTTCTCGAAATCCGGGTTGAACGCCAGCGTCTCGATGTCGCTGAAGCTGTCGCTGGTCTGTCCGAGTTTGCGAGAGTAGCCCAGTCCGTAGAAGTGCATGATCCCGGCGCACTTCCGCTTGCATCGCCAGAATTCGGTCTTCGCCGCCAGCATGCGCGCGTAGTATTCGCTGATCTGGGCCCTGGAGGCCTCCGGCCCGAGAACAGAGCGGTAGACCGGCTTTGAAAGCTCGGTAGGGGCTCCGTCGCGATTGAGCCACAGGCAGCCGTACTCGTTGATAATGTACGGCCGGTGCGCGCCTTTCTTCGGGCCGCCGTCCGGCAGGCCGGATTCCTTTTGGTAGATCGACAGGTCGAAGCGGTCCTTGAACTTCGGGCCGCAGCGGTAGGGGTGATACTCCGACGGATCGGTCTTGGCCTGCGGGGCGCCCAAGCCGTTGGCCCAGGGGCGATCAGACAGGTCCAGCTTTCGCGCCCTGGCGATCGTCTGGGAGATGATCGTGTCGTTGGGCGTTTCGTTCTGCGCGTCCCAGATCACAACGCTGGGATGGTTCCATCGCTCACGCATCCAGCTTGTAAACTCCGCGGCCAGGCCGTCGGTCGTGATGTCGTCGGGCCAGCCCTTGATCGTGCCGGTCTTCCAGTGGCTGTACCAGATTGGGTACTCGTCCTGGATAAGGATTCCCTCCTCGTCGGCGATGTCGTACCACATCTCCGGCGGGAAGCCGATGCGGTATCGCAGCGAGTTCCAGTTCATGCCTTTGAACTTGCGATGCAGCTTGCGGACCCAGTCGCGGTCCCACGGTTTACCGCCTCTCTGTGAGTCTTCGAAGAAGCGAAAGATGCACACGTTCGATCCGCGAAGGTAGTAGGGTCTACCGTTCAGCAGCATCCTGCCGCTCTTGGGGTCGGACTTGAAAGAACGCATGGCGAAGCGCGTTTTGTACGTGTCGGCGCCTGTGTCTACAGTCAGTTCGTACAGGAACGGATCCTCCGGCGTCCAGAGGCGCGGGTTTTCGATATTTACAGTCAGATGGCTCTTTGTGCTGACTCCCGGATGCATCCTGTCGATGCTGGCCACGGAGCCTCCGACAAGTTTGCCGGATTTGGCTTGGCGCACAGTCGCGGTCACCGTAATGCCTCTTATCGCGCCGCCTGCGTTGCCGATCTCGGCCACGACGCGGACTGTGCCTGTGGCGATGTTCGGCGCGGTCTGCACGTTGACAACGTGCGGGGTCTTGCTGACGATCAGTTCGACAGAGTCGTAAATGCCGGGAATGTAGCGGCCCTTTTCGTAGTCCCATCCGTCGCAGACCGATTTGGGTACCTGTGCCAATGACGCCCCCACGCGGATGACCAGTTCGTTTTCGCTGCCGTCGGTTTTTATGAACGGCTTTACGTTGAACCAGCCGGGTGTGAAGTTGTAGTCGTGTGAGCCGACCTTGGCTCCGTTTACGAACACCTGCATGCCGAACCTGGCCTTGTGGACCTTCAGCATAGCAACTGTCGCATCGGGTGATCTGACCTTGAAAGTTCGCCTGTACCAGAACGCCTGGCGCAGCGGATCGGAACGATTGGCCCGCTCCCACGGCTCGCCTCGCTGGGCGGCGGTTACCGTGCTCCCGGGCGCCTTGAACGCAGGAGTCGCCATATCAAGCAGACCGGGCACCCGAACCGTTCGATCGAACGCAGTGGGCATCCTGTCCAGCTTGCCGGCGGCGACTTGCCAGGTTCCGTTCAGGTTGATCACCTCACGATGGCCCGAGCCGGTTCGGCAGCCCAGAGGCGCCATGCAAACGAGTATCGCCGCCGCAAGTAGTACAAAGTTCTTCATGTTGAGCCTTTCGCATCCGACTGTTTTGTAGTTTCTTCGTCCAAAGGCCTTCGCATTCAACAGTTTTGAGTTCTGTTGGTCATCCCGCATCCTATCTGTATGCTCGAGTATTGCATATGGTTTGCGCAATCCGACTGCATCGAGAGTGTACGCAATGCGACGTGTTGCATCAAGAGAGTCCCCGCTCGCTAGACGGAGTTGCATTCGACAGACGCTTCGATGTGAGTTTGACCGGGTTCGGACGATATCCTGAGATTGCCGCCGATGCCGTCGATTCGGCTTCTCATGCTGCCCAGGCCCATGCCGAACGTTGAAGTGTCGCCTGCGTCAAATCCGGAACCGTTATCGGTGATCGTCAAGATGAGTTTTCCGTTCCGACCGCTTAGTTGCAGCTCAATGCATTCTGCATCGCCATGGCGCACGGCGTTGTTGACGGCCTCCTGGGCGATGCGGTAGAGCGATATTTCGACATCTGGCGAGAAGCGGATCGCTCGCAATTCGTCAGTGACGAGGACCCGACATTTCGTGCGGGTCGATTCGTACTGTTCGATAAGGATGTTAAGGGATCTGGCCAGTCCGAGGATATCCAGCGTAGGCGGATAGAGATTACGGCATATCTGGCGGATTTCTCGTGCAAGAGCCCCGCACCGATCGGCCGCCGACGAAAGCAACGGCGTTGGTTTCTGATCGGCTTGTGCTTCGATGACGCTGGTCTTGAGCTGCAACTGTGTGGCGATGAGGCTCTGGGCGATTGAATCGTGAAGATCGCGAGCCACCCGCCCGCGTTCTTCCTCGCGAGCGGCGAGGACTTTGGCGTTGGCGTCGCGGACAGCGGCCTCAGCCTCCTTGATTCTCGTGACGTCTGTGGCCAGCAGGATAACGCCGCACGGTTTGAGCCCGGGATCCGATACCGGAGAAACGTAGAGTATCCATGCCCCCTGATTGAAAGTCGTTTCGGTTTGTTGAGTCTCGCCGGTTTGCAGGGCTTTGCGAACCAGCGGGCCGATCGCGTTCTGGTCCATGTCTGCGAATGCGTCGGGCAAAGACACCTTTCGCATGTCGACGACTTTCATCCCGCAAAACTTAGCCGCAGCCGAGTTGGCCCATTGAATTGTCATTTCGTCTGTCAAGTACAACAACGGTTGCCGCACGCTTTCCAGAAGCGCCGCTTTCTCCTGTCGCAACTGAGCTCGCTGTCGATCGATCGCCATTCGAGTTCGGGTCAGTGCTAGGGTCAGGAGGACACCCATAGGGATCGCACCCATCGGAACTAGCGATATCCCGTTGTATCCCACGAGCACAAACACTAGGTCGGCCACGCCGAGAACGAGCAGCACGATGAACGCCGACAGGACAGTGCCTTTGTGCATTAGGCTTTCAGAAACGCTGAGGCGATCTCGCCGCGTGGATTGCCACAAACGCACAACGCTGTAGATCAAGAGCCAATACCAGATCAGCAGGAAGGGCCCCAGCGGATACCCCACATCGGGCATCCACGGTATAGCGACGTTCCAACTGCTCGTCTCGGCCGCCGGTTCGGCCCGGGCGATGAACCACAGCGGCGTCCATACCAGCGGGACCGCAGCCAATGCCGCAGTGTAGACCCAGCGGATGTTCCTGTGCAGGAGACCTCGCAGATCGCAATATGTCAGTACGAAGTGCAACTGGGTCGGAATCATCAGCAGGGCGAAGGCCCAGTGGAGGCGATGGTAGAATATCGTGCTGTATGAAAGGACCTCGGCGCTCGGTCCGCCGGGCCAGCCGTAGGAACTCATGCCCGCGGGAACCACGTTGTCCGACAGAAACGACGCCAGGCACATCATGGCTGAACAGAAGATGAAATTCGCCGACAGCAGATCCAGAATGTGTCGCCCGGACTTCACGTACACGATGTAAAACGTGACGGCCAGCGATCCGGCGACCATAAACCCGAGTATGTTGTGGATTGTGAATGTGTTTATCGGGAAGACCATGGGATCTCGATGCCGTCTCTTGGCTAGTTGAGAGTAATGATCCCTCTTCGGATGGCGAATTTGACAAGTTCGGTCTGCTTGTGGATGTCGAGCTTCTGCATGAGGTTGTTCCTGTGAGCGTCGACTGTCTTGGGCGGTATCGAAAGCTCTTCTGATATCTGGCGGCTGGTCTTGCCTTCTACGATAAGAAGAAAGAGCTGCTTCTCACGCGAGGTCAACTGGGCGTAAGGATCGGCCCCGTTCAGTTTGGTCAAAACGTCCTTGTTGACCCCGGTCGCCAGGTACATCTCACCGCGTGCTGCGGCGTGGATTGCCGTGATCACTTCGTCGGCGGCGACGTCCTTGAGCAGGTAACCGATCGCGCCGTTTCTCAAGGCCTCGATGACGAATTCGTCGTGGCTGTGCATCGTCAGCATTATGATCGCGGTTTGGGGCGCCTCTTTGGACAACTTCTTGCAGACATCAAGTCCGCTCAGGCCCGGGAGGGTTATGTCCAGAACGACGACATCCGGCTTGAGCCGGCGGATATGTTCGACAACTTCCAGCCCGTTGGGGCAGTGTCCTATAACGCTTATCTTCGGATCGACCTCCAGCAGCACGATCAATCCGTCACGGAGAACCCTGTGATCGTCTGCGAGGAAGACTGTGATTTTGTCGTCACCCATTTATGAAAATCTCCACCCGGCCGGTTGAAAGCGGCTCACCCCAAACTATTGGGCTGCTGTTGAGGCGGAGACCATCACAGGCCAATTCCGCCTTAAACGGTATGGTAATCGAAAAAGTAAGGTAATGCACGTACTAAATTGCCTGCAAAGGAATTGTTTTTCGTGCTGGCTGATCGGCGGGGGGCATACAAAAACGAAGCCCCGATCTTGTCGGGGCTTCGGTGTGCTGTTATTCGGGGCTGGGGTCGTTGGGCGATCAGGCGGCGGCTCTTGCTCGCTTTCTTTTGTGTCTGGCGAGTATAGGCAGCCCGGCCGCCAGCAGCAGCAGAGTCGCCGGCTCAGGTGTGGGGTTCTGGGTCAGCGTGAAGCTGGAATCCTGAGCGGTCAAGTCAACGTCGATGCCCAGCATTCCGGCGTCGACCCCGCGGAAGAACGTGCTTCCGTCGGGAACGATTCCACCGTCGACGTTGAGGGCCGAGGCGTGATTTGCCGACCAGCCGGCTTTTGGGGTCCAGTCCATGTTGGTGAACGGACTTACGTCGAAGCCGGTGCCCTCGGTCATGCTGATGTTGAACGCAGCGGGGCCTTCGATAGACCAGTGGTAGTCCATCCAGTCCGAGCCGGTGTTATTGGTGATGATCTCGTCGTTCAGCACGATGATCGCTGTAGTCGCTCCGTCGGCTGCTATCTGGTTGAAATCGACCGTGATCGGGGCGAACACGCCGCTGTCAGGCGGCTGGGCGAACGTCTTGATGATCTCGATCATCAAGAACTGTTCGGTATCGGCGTCGATGAGGACTCCGATGTTTGGGCCGTCGTAGAGAACCGCCTGCCATCCGGAGTTGCCCAGGTCAATAGTGTCGGCGTTTGTGGCGGGAATTACAGCCAGAAATGCGGCCAGTGCCAGTAATACGGTTAGTGATTTCATTGCAGATCCTCCTGGGGAGCCAGCAGCAGTGTTTGGCGAACCCGCGCAACATCGCAGGCGAACTCCGGGCGTCGATGAGCTGTCGACCCGGCATGTCCGTCGTCCGGTGTTTCCGGGCGATTCCAGAAGGAGCGTAGGATTTGATTCGGCTCGGGGCCAATCAAGTGAGATTAAATTTTTCATGAGCTAAGTCTCTCCTTTTGTAAGACTCGTCCCTTTTAAGCCACTGCTTTAGCTCGACTTCTCCTCCGTCTGAGCATAAAAGGGATTCCGGCCGCGATTAGAGCAATGCTTACCGGCTCAGGCGTTACGTGCTGTTTGAGCGTAATAGCCAGCGGGGCGTCCGACGAATCGTTGTGAATATCAATCACCAGATTGCCGGTAGGGCTAAAAACCGCGCCATCGGGCACGCTTCCGTCAGAGGCCAGCAGTTGGTGGTTCGTTGCGAACGATTTGTTCGCGAACGGGGTTACTGTCCATCCGGCCGACTCGGCGGTGTTGAAGCTGCCGGCGGATTCCGGAGATACCTGCCAGGAGAACCCGTTCCATGCGATACCGGTATTGTTGGCGATGGTCTCAGACTGGACGATGATCTTATCGATCAGGTCTGCGTTGGGGTTTACCTCGGCGAATGTGACGGATCCTACAGGGAAGATGATCGATCCGAGAAACTCTTCGTAGGGTCCGAAGTCCTTGGGAATGTGGATAGTTACGGTCTTGGCCGACAGGTCCACGTCTAGTATGTCGTTGAGCGCCAGATCCAGAGCGGCGCCGCCAGACTCGACGGTCCATCCAGAATCATCCCCCGCGGCATCAATCAGCGGCACTGGAGCGGCGTGCAGTGCGTTGGAACCTCCGGCAAGTAACATGCACCCTAATGTAAGGGCTAGTAATACTTTATAAGGCATATGCCTTCCTCCTGATGGTAAAAGACCACCATTTCTGTTGAGCGATTGCTACCTTTCGAGCACATTCAGGCAACTGAGCACTGAGCATATGAGCATCGAACCGTGAGCACTACTAAACTGTAAGCTTGTTCCTTTTGCGATACGAGCAACCTGTGACGCCGGTCGGGGTCTGAGCGTTAGAACCTGGCCGGGCGGAAGAGCACTCCGCCACGTCAAGTTACCAGTATACAGCAGAATAGCGAAATCCGGAAGGCGAAAAATGAAAAAATTACGCTATAAGTCGCATTCTGAGGCGTTTGCTCATGGGTGCTGGGCCCGGTGCCGGTGAATCCTTGCCGCTGAGCCGTCTATAGCGTATTGTGACAGTTGAATTAGCGGGAATCTCTCGAAAGGACAGCTACTATGAAGAGCGGTAAACTCATTTCGGCGATGGCGGTTATCTGTGTGCTTGCGGTGTCGTCGGTTGCCATGGCTCAAGACGCCAAGACGTTTGAAACAGCCCAGGGTTCGGCCAAGATCGCCGGGTTCTCGATAACCAAGGTTCAGACCTGGTTGAGGCAAGTGGCGCTCAAGAAGATCGAGAAGGATACCGGTTTGTATCATCCCGACGGGAATTTCAACTACCGGGACGCCTGGGCCGACTGCTATCCGTTCCTGGTCTGGGCGGCCTGGCTGACGGATGTCGAGGCGCTTAACGGACCGGTCCGCGGCGCCCTGCACGCCGAGATCAAGCATTGTCCCAAGGATTTCTTCAAGAACCCCAAGAACACATTCGGCGGCAGCGAGTACGTCAAAGACGGCCTCATCGCGATTGTCGAGGTGACCGGCAAGGATGAATGGTTCGCCCGGATGAAGGCGATCCAGGATGACATCTGGGCTAATCCCACGATCGACACCAAATACGGGAAGATCCCCTCGACGAACGTCGAAGTCAACGGCGAGCAGATCCAGGCCCTGGCCCGCATGTATACGATGACCGGCGAGAAGAAGTACCTGGCTTACGCCGAGCGGCTGGCGGACTACTACCTCTTGAAGGGCAAGTTCGTTCCCACCCGTCTGCGCGATCACGGCTGCGAGATCATCGGCGGACTTGGACTGCTCCTGGGCGTCGAGTCGACCCACAATCCCGACAAGGCCAAGCAGTATCTGCCGCACATCAAGTACATGTGCGACGAGATCCTCAAACGCGGGACCAATCCCGACGGGATCATGTACAACACCCTCGGCCGCAAGAGCGGTTTGTCAGACGGCTGGGGCTACTACTACGTCGGATACTTCTGCTACGATCTCGTCGCCGACAAGCCGCTCTACCAGAAGCAGATGACCCAGACGCTGAAGAACCTCGCCAAGCCGCTGTACAAGAACTACCGCTGGGAGGGTCGCTCGATAGACGGCTGGGCTGACTCCGTAGAGGGCGGACTGTACATCCTCAACCGCCTGCCGGTCAAAGAGGGCCTGGCCTGGGTCGATAGCGAAACGGCGACTAACATTGTCTACGCCAACGATCCCAAGAAACTGTGGGGCACGATGAAGCTGCAGTCAAACGGCGTGCGGACCACGATCATCCACGCGCTTATGCACACCCGCGGGCTGATCATGCGTCCCTGGCGGAGCGACTTGCAATTGGGAGCGGCCGAATACGACAAGGGTCTGGCCGTCGTCGTAAAGGCCGGCGGCAAGGAGAACTTCTCCGGCAAGCTCGTGTTCGACATCCCGCGGCACAAGATCTACATGGGCTTCAAGAAGGACTGGCCTCGCATGAACACCATGCCGGAATGGTTCACCGTCGAGCCGGCCCAGAAGTACACCGTCAAGAACCTGACAGACGGGACCTCGACCCAGTACACAGGCAAGCAGCTCCACGAGGGGCTCAAGGTCACCGTCAAGGCCGGAGCCGAACTCAAACTGACGATCGAATAGCGATCAGTCCTCGGGCGCTTAAGGGAAAGTCGCATGTCCGATACTATTGCATCCGAAAACAAAATGGGTTTTACGCCGGCCGACTTGCAGCTTGTCGAGACCTTCAGACGCAGAACCGATACTTCGGTGCTGACGATCATGTTCACCGACATCGAGGGTTTTACGGCCCTGGCCGAGTCAATTGGCGACGAGGCGGCCAACGCCTTGCGGCGGAGTCATGACGAGATGGTCAAGGCGGCCATTGAATCAGACGGAGCCGGGAAAGTTGTCAAGCACATTGGCGACGCGGTGATGGCGATCTTTTCCGAACCGTCGGCCGCGGTCGAAAGGGCACTGGCGATCCAGGACCGGATGCGGGAATTCAATCGCCGACGCGCCGACCAGGCCGATGTTCTTGTTCGCATCGGACTGCATATGGGACAGGTCACCGCAGAGAACGAAGTGAATCTCGACGTGTTCGGGCGGCACGTGAACCGGGCCTCTCGCGTTGTCGGCATCACCGGCGGCGGACAGATATTCCTGACTTACAGCGTTTTCGACAGCGCTCGCGGCTGGCTGACGACGGGGGGCGACAATGCGGCGACATGGACGCGACACGGGGAGTACTACGTAAAGGGCATCGCCGATCCGATTGCCGTGTACGAAGTTTATGCGCCCGGCGACGCCCGCCCGCGACAGCCGCGAGGCGGCAAACGCAAGCGATCGCGAGCGGCCCTGATCGCCGCGGCGGCCGGGCTGGTCGCAATTGTATCGCTGGTCTGGCTGATCGTGCTCCTGGGCCCGTCAGGGAACCCCAGGTCCCGGATCGCCGCAGTGACGCTGGTGAATATGCCTGATGCGCCGGTGTTCCTCGATCAGAAGACAAAGCTCGTACTGGACGGAGCCAGGGGCCAACGGGTTCGCAAGGTCTTAACGAAGATCCCCGTCGGCGAGCATTTGCTGCACTGGACATATGGCCCCGGCATGCGGTACTACACACACATCAACGTAGCCGAGGGCGACAACACGTTCGAACCGAGATTTGCCGCCCATTCGCTTCCGGCGATTAGTCGGCGAGAAGAATTCCCGGGCCGCCATCTTGTCCGGGAAGAGAAGCGGAGTACGGCGCATTACGTTACGTACGACGCCGACAATCGACCGCACAAACACCGAGCCGACATGTCGATATCTATTGTGATCGTCGAAGATGAAACCGACCCAGACAAGCTGAGGTTCACCCACAACTGGCGAATTTCATTTGGAGGCCGGGAGGACAAGCCCGTCTCCGGTTCAATCGCGGTGACCCTGTCGAGCGATGACCCGCAGGGAGTGCGACACCAGAAGACCGTCTGGGCCGACGAGTCCCACTTCTATGAAATCCACTACATCATTCGCGGCTCGGCGACTCAGTTTGGCATTCGCGGCCGGTATGTCCCCGAGCCGGGGCGGAAGTAAACACCCCCGGGGGTGTCACAATTGGTTCACAGCCTCCCGCCAGCGCCGGCGGGCTGTGAGTCTATATGCACAGGGCGGGGCAAGAAGAGATTGCCTGAGAATTCATTTGGAGATATCCGAAAATCGTGGTATCTTTTGTCCAGAGGACCAGCCTGTAAGTTGTGAAGCAACGGGCTGAATTCGACCCGAGCCGGTCGAATCTGATATGAGGTAGGAGCGGTCTACGGCCGCACGATTCCTTTCCTACGCCGAGCCGTATTTGAACAGTTTGGAATTGACTATCGCCATGCTTCCTGAGGCGGGAAATGCGCCGTGCAGCGGGGCTGACGACAAGTCAATGCGGGAATCCGCCAGAAAGAAGAACAACTGACTGTATGGGAGACAAGAGATGCGATTAGCTGGAACATCGGTATGGTTATTTTGCGGCGTACTGCTGGCCGGAGCGTCGGGGGCCCTGGCTGAGATCCA
>CAYMSH010000105.1:0-16877 GCA_964392945.1 uncultured Planctomycetaceae bacterium
GGAACCCCTCACTCTGACAAAAATCATATTTTAGTGTTTCTTTTTCCACCAGCACGCGCCGTTCTGATTTTTAAAGCCCGCCCCCAGCCGGGCGCCCACTCAACATCCGGAGACTCGCCGCTATGAACACCGATCAGGACCCCGCAGCCCCGCCGCATCCGCTGGACAGTATTTTCTATCCCAAGAGCGTGGCCGTGCTCGGCGTAGTGCCGACGCCGGACACCGTTCCGAACGATATTTTCCGCAACATCCTGACCAGCGGCTACACCGGCGTGCTGTATCCCGTGGCTCCGTTCAAGCGGAGCATATACGCGGTGAAGGCCCACCGATACGTCGTGGACATACCCGACGAGATCGACCAGGCGGTTATCGTCTACCCCGGCAACGTCTGCCACAGAGCCGTCCAGCAGTGCGGCGAAAAAGGCGTCAAGTCGATCATCATGATCTCCGCCGGGTTCCGCGAAGTCGGGCCTGAAGGCGTCAAGCGCGAAGCGAAAGTGAAAGAGCTTTGCGATCAATACGGCATAAAGCTGATCGGGCCGAACTGCCTGGGAGTGATCAACACCGACCCGACGTCCATGCTGAACGCATCGTTCGCACGCGAAATGCCGGCCGAGGGGCGAATCGCCTTCCTCAGCCAGTCGGGAGCCCTGTGCACCGCAGTGCTGGACTACGCGCTGGGAAAAGGCATCGGATTCTCGAAGTTCGTCAGCTTCGGAAACAAAGCAGGCGTAACCGAAATCGACCTGATGCGCTACCTGCACAAGGATCCCAAGACCGACGTGATACTGCTGTATCTCGAAGAGCTGCGCAACGGGCGCGGGCTGATCGAGGCCGCACGCGAAATCACTCGCGGTCCGGGCGCCAAGCCGATCCTGCTGATCAAGTCGGGTCGCACCACCCAAGGCGCCGACGCGGCCGCCAGCCACACCGGCTCGCTGGCCGGTGAAGACGTTATCGCCGACGCGGTGCTCAAGGAAGCCGGAATCATACGCGTAGACACGATCGACGAACTGTTCAACTCGGCGATCATGATGACCTATCAACCGCCGCCGAAGGGCCGCAAAATCGCGATCGTGACAAACGCCGGCGGACCGGGAGTGATGGCCACTGACGCGGCGGTGAACATGGGCCTCAAGATACCGCGCTTCGGCGATGAGCCCACCGCCAAGCTGAAAGCCGGGCTGCCGGCGGCCGCGAACATAAAGAACCCCGTCGACGTGATCGGAGACGCACGCGCCGACAGGTATTCGGCGGCGATCGAAGCAGTGCTGGACGACGAAAATGTCGACCAGGCCCTGGTGATCCTGACGCCGCAGTCAATGACCGATATCGAAGCGATCGCACAGTGCGTAGTCGACGGCCACGAACGCACCGACAAACCGCTGGCGTGCTCGTTCATGGGCGCTCGCGACGTGCAAGCCGGCATCGATATCCTGCAGGCCGCTCGCATCCCGCACTACATCCTGCCGGAATGGGGCTGCGCGGCGATGCTCAACAGCAACGTGTTCAATGAATGGAAAAACGCACCGGCGCCGCCGGCCGACCCGCTGAACGTAGACACCGGAACCGCCAGGGCCATCATCAACTCGGCGCCGGAAGGATACATGAGCGAGGATCAGTGCCTCAGCGTTTTGAAGGCATACGGCTTCCCGGTCCCGGAATTCAAACTCTGCACGACTGGCCGGCAGGCCGCGGAATTCGCCGCAGAACTCGGCGGCCCGGCCGTCCTGCGAATAGTAAGCCCCGACATCGTACACAAGTTCGACGTAAAAGGCGTAGCCCTGAACCTCGACGGACCAGAGGCTGTCGGCAAGGCGTGGGACAAAATGATGAGCCATATCGCCGAGGTGAAACCCGGCGCGCAGATCATCGGCGCGATCCTGCGCGGGATGATCCCGCAAGGCCGGGAAGTTATTCTCGGAGCCAAACGCGACAACGTGTTCGGCCCGACTGTCATGTTCGGACTCGGCGGTCTGTTCGTAGAAATCTTCAAGGACGTGACGTTCGCCCTGGCTCCGGTCACCGCCCAACGCGCCGCATCAATGGTCCGCGGCGTGAAGGCATACAAGATCCTGACCGGCGCTCGCGGCCAGGCCGCGGCGGATATCGACGGCATCGAAGAATGCATCCGCAGACTGGGCCAACTGATCGCAGACCATCCGCGAATAACCGAGCTGGACATCAACCCGATGCTGGTCGGACCGGCCGACGCAGGCAACACCGTAGCCGACGTGCGTATCCGCCTGGCGCCGAACTCGTAAGGCGCCGCGACGCGCAATAACGCTGCGATCATTGTGGAGAACAGTATTCCATGTGGATTCTAAGCGTATTTGTGATCTACCTGATCGCCCTGGCGTCAATCGGCGTTTACTGCATGCGGTTCAATCGAACGCTCGAGGATTTCATGCTCGGCGGCAGGAAGATGGGCGTCTGGGTCACCGCGATAAGCGCTCAGGCCAGCGATATGAGCGCCTGGCTGCTTGTCGGCCTGCCCGCGGCGGCGTACTACACCGGACTCAGCGCCATCTGGCTGCTGGTCGGATGCACAGGCGGAATCGTGTTCAACTGGGTGGTCATCGCACCGCGACTCCGCCGCGAATCGGAACGATACGGATCGCTGACAATTCCCGACTACCTGGCAAGCCGCTACTCCGGCGGACGACTGCCCATGGTCCGCATCACCGCAGTCATAATCATTCTGCTGGGTTACGCTACGTACATAGCCTCGCAGTTTGTGGCCGCGGGAAAAGTCTTCGCGACGACCTTCTCCGGCGTGGAAACGCCTTGGGGCGAGCTGAGCATAACTTACCATTGGGGCATGCTCATCGGAGTCGGGATTATCATGATCTACACCGTCATGGGCGGCTTCATGGCCGTTTCCTGGACAGACCTGGCCCAGGGCATGCTCATGGTGCTGACAGTCGTGGTCCTGCCGCTGATCGGAATCGCCGCACTGGGCAGCCTGGCTGTCCTGGGCGACAAGTTGATGGCGTTCGATCCGGATATCCTCGGCGTCTCCGGCACGTTCGAGAAAGGAGTCGGGATAGTATCCGCCAGCGGAGCGGGGTTCTGGATAGGCGTCGTGCTGGGAAAAATGTCGTTCGGGCCGGGCTATCCGGGCCAGCCGCATATCCTCGTGCGATTCATGGCCCTTAAGGATCCCAGGAAAATGCGCCAGGCGGCGATTATCGGCATCACGTGGTCCGTCCTGTCAATGATCGGCGCGATCGCCGTAGGGCTTGTCGGCCGCGCCATGCTCGGCGAACTGGCCGACAAGGACCAGGTAATGCCCTCCCTGGCGATGAAGCTGATGCATCCTGGAATCGCCGGCATAATGATCGCTGGAGCCATAGCGGCAATGATGAGCACAGTCGATTCACAACTGCTTGTCGCCGCATCGGCTGTAGAACAGGACATTTACATCCGCCTGTTCGGCGGAAAGGCGCACGGGAAATCCGCCGTCTGGATCGGCCGCATAACCATCATCGCTCTCGGCGCGGCGGCGATACCGATCGCCTGGGGAGGTTCGAGCGTCCTGGACAAGGTCCTCGACGCCTGGGGCATTCTAGGAGCCGGGCTCGGACCAGTAGTCACACTCGGCCTGCTGACAAAGCGAGCCAATCGACACGGAGCATTCCTCGGCATGGCCGCCGGAGTATCTGTGGTCTACTTCTGGGGTTCGATCGCCCCGCGAATCGGAGCACAAGAACTGTTCGCCACGGGAACCATACCCGGATTCGTGCTGAACCTCGTTCTGCTCTGGTCGATATCCCTGATCACCGGCGGGGCGCCCCGGCAAGACAGTCAGATCAGTTCGTCGGCGTAAAACAGGTGCCCGCCGCAGCGGCAGTCGGAGGCCCCGAAGTTTCGGATCGGGCGCTGGTAGAGGCGTCCCAGCTCGGCGGCGATCTCGCATTCGCGATTCTTGGCGCCCGGGATCATGATCGCTCCCAGCATGGTTGCGCAGGTCGAGAGATAATCCAGATGCCATCGCAGTTTCTTGTCCCTCCGCCCGTGACGCTCGAGGCGCGCCTGGAGATTCCTCTGGGCCGAGCCCACGTATAACCAGACCCCGGCGGGGAAAGTGAACTCACCGAATCGACCGACGCATATCTCCCGCGATTCATCAAGGCTGAAAACAGCGATATAGATTCCAGAATCCATTCGTCCGAGCGATCAGCCCTCGGCGGCCTATTCGTCGGCCGGCGGGGTGTAGGGCTCGCCTTTCAGGAAGCCTCTGGTCAACACAACTACGACGCCGGCGAGCACAGACAGCGCTATCAGGTTCGGTATCGCCATAAGTGCGTTGAGCGTGTCGGCGACGGCCCAGATCGGATCTGACTTCCACAACGCGCCGACGAGAATGAACGGAAGCCACAGCACCCGGTAAGTCATTCTGACGATGCGGCTGTGACCGAGTATGAACGAACAGCAGGTCTCACCGTAGAAACACCACGCCAGGATCGTATCGTACGCCGTCAGGATCATGCACAGCGTCACCAGGCTTATGCCGATTGTATCGCCGAACGGTACGGAAAATGCGCTGATCGTCAGGCTGGCGCTATCGGCTCCCGAGTTCCACACGCCTGTCAGGAGTATAACCAGCGCCGTGGCGGTGCACATTACTATCGTATCGAAGAAGACCTCGAAAACGCCCCAGAGTCCCTGGCGAGCCGGATGATCGGTCTTGGCTGTGGCGTGAGCCATTGGCGAACTGCCCAGACCCGCTTCGTTGCTGAACACCCCGCGGGCTACTCCCTGCCGCATCGCGAGCATAAATGTCGAGCCGAGGAACCCGCCGGCCGCCGCGGTCGGAGTGAAAGCCTTATGCACGATCATTCCCAGCATCTGCGGAACGTCGGTTATGTACATCGCGATGACCATAAACGCCGCGATCATATACAGCGTGCACATAAACGGCACGCAGAACATCGCCACGTTAGCGATACGTTTGATCCCGCCAAGAGTCACCAGCCCTATCGCCAGCACCAGCAGACCGCCGGTCCACCAGCGAACTTCCCAAAACGGGTTGTCCGGCTGGCCGCCGCCGAAGAATTCCTCGACGCCCTGGGTCAGGGACCGGACCTGGACCATATTGCCGATCCCCAGTCCCGCAAAGGCGCCGAAGATGCAGAACATCACCGCAAGCGGTTTCCATCGCTTGCCCATTCCGCGCACGATGTACATCATCGGGCCGCCCATCATAGGCCCGTCGCCGTCGCGCTTGCGATAGTGCACACCGAGCGTGACCTCGGCGAATTTCGTGCCCATACCGACGACACCCGAGACCCACATCCAGAAAATCGCGCCCGGCCCGCCGACGGCGATCGCGCTGGCCACTCCGGCGATATTACCCACGCCGACGGTGCCGCCCATTGCAACGCTCATGGCCTGGAACGGCGTTACGTCGCCGTCGTCTTTCGAACCGCGGCGAAAGATCTTGGCCGCAGTCTCGCGCCACATCAGCCCGAATCGCGTGAACTGCATGAACCTGATGCGAAACGAAACGTACAGACCCACTCCCACAAGCAGAATCAACATGGGAGGGCCCCACAACACGTGATCGTTCAGTAGTCCGATATATTCTGTGAGTTGTTCAAGCATGTTCGTATCCGATGGGGTGATTCTTGTGCCATGCCCAGGCGTGGGAGACAATGGTTTCCAGTTCGGCAAAACGCGGCGTCCAGCCCAACTCGTCGATCGCCTTCTGCGACGAGGCGATCAGGCGCGGCGGATCGCCCGGACGTCTTGGCGTTATCTCGGCGGGAATCTCGTGGCCGGTGACCTGGCGACATGTTTCGATGACCTCTCGTACGCTGAAGCCCTCGCCGTTTCCAAGATTGTAAACTTTGACCTGACCCGGATCGATCGCCCCGGCCGCCAGAACGTGAGCGTCGGCCAGATCGCAAACATGAATATAATCGCGAATGCACGTTCCGTCCGGCGTATCGTAATCATCGCCGAATATTTTTATGTCGTCGCGTTTGCCCAGAGGAACCTGGAGCACCAGCGGGACCAGGTGCGTCTCGGGCCTGTGATCTTCGCCGATATCACCGCGGGGGTGCGCCCCGGCCACATTGAAGTATCGCAGCGCCACAGCTCCGATCCCGTAGGCTCCGGCGTATGCCTGCAGCATGTATTCGGCGCACAGCTTGCTCGATCCGTAAGGATTTATCGGGACCAGCGGCGCAGATTCCTCAATAGGCATTTGATCCGGCTGTCCGTAAACGCCGGCCGTCGAACTGAACACGATCCGCTTGACGCCGGAGAGCCGCATGGTCTCCAGTAGTTCGAGACTCTTGGCCGTGTTATTGCGGAAGTACTTCTCAGGCTTTGCGACCGACTCGCCGGCCTCGATGAACGCCGCGAAATTTATAACCGTGTCGATACCATTCTCTTCGAGCGTCCGGGTAAGCGTCAGGCTGTCGTCGATATCGCCGAGCACGAGTTTCGCCCCGACCGATTCGACGGCTTCGGCGTGTCCCTTGATCAACGAATCGTAGACCACGCAGTTGCGTCCGGCCTCGAGCACGGCGCGAGCTACGTGGGATCCGATGTAACCGGCCCCGCCGGTGAGCAAAACGTTCATCTCATTCTCCTGGGCGTCATTGTGAGTAGCGGATTATAGCTATATCGACCAACCCAGGCGAAAAGCGTCAGCGGTTTCCCCTCGCGATTCGATATTATTACTCCGGCTTGTCAACGGATGTCGGTTGGCGATAGTTGATTCCCGCGGCGTCGAGACGTTTGAGATGCTTGCCCAGGCGCGCGTGGAACTCGGCGTAGCTGCGACCGGCCGGAGGCGACCAGGCCACTTCGCTCAGCGCGCAGGCTCGCGGGTAGGTCATGTAGAGAATGTGCGGAAAACTCTTCATCCGCTCGCCCCAGAGGTTCGCCTGGGCGCCGAGGACAAGTTTGGGGTTGGTCTTCCTGATGTAATCCGGCAGCGGCTCGAGCTGGTAAGTCGTTCTCAAGGTGATGACCGATCGCCCGAAGCCCTGGGGCTCGGACTTCTTGTCCGGCGATTGCCAGTAGTCGAAATAGCAGTGGGCTGTCGGGCTCATCACGAGGTACTGGCCGTTGGCCGAGGCCATCTTGACGAACTTGTCGGCCCGCCCGGACCGCCAGTACATGCCCACGGCTCCGGCCTTGGCGCCGCTTTCGAGGATCTCGTCCCACCCGACGAGCGTGCGGCCCTTGGTCTGGAGGTATTTCGACATTCGCCCGACAAAGTACCCGTGCAGTTGCGTCACGTCCTTGAGGTCTTCAGCCTGCATTCGCTTCTTGCAGTCGGTGCACTTACGCCAGTATCGCTTACCGCATTCGTCGGCGCCGATGTGGATGTAGCGGCTGGGGAACACCTCCAGCATTTCATCGAGCATGCCCTGCAGCAACTGGTAGGTCTTCTCCTTGCCGGGGCAGACCTCCCCGCCGCGCATCTGGCTGCCGTCAACGGTGCAACCACCCTCGGGACAACCCCGCAGGAACGCAGCGCTGTGTCCGGGCATTTCGAACTCCGGCACGATGTTTACAAAGCGCTTCTTGGCGAACGCAACCAGCGATTTTAGCTCTTTCTGGGTGTAGTAGTGCCTGGCCAGCTTGTGATAGGTCTGCTTGGCGAGTCTGTCCGGATCGTCGGCGTTGCGTTTCTTCTCGGGTGTCAGGGCGGGGTATTTGAGAATCTCGGCGCACCAGTTCTGGTGATCGGTCAGGTGTATCTGCAACGAGTTGAGCTTGTGCAGGGCCATGTAATCGACGTACTGCTTCAGCTCGTCAATCGTCCAAAAATGCCTGGCCGGGTCGATCAGCAGCCCGCGCCACTGGAACCGGGGTTTATCGACAACGGTCCCGCACGGAACGGCCAGGGAGTCGACGGGCTTGGCATTGGAGATATTCGGCGCATCGCAAGGCCGCGGCGGCTTGACGGTAGGCTTGGCGCCCAGGACGCCTTCGACCATCGCCGGGGCTCGGAAAGCCGCCGGCGGTGCAAGCTGCAGCAGCGTAATCCCGCCATAGAACGCCCCGGCGCCCTTCGATGCCCGGATCACCGCCCCGCTCTCTGTGATCGCCAGCGTGTAACCCTCATCGCCCAGTTTCGCATCGGCCCCGGCGCTGGTCAGCAGTATCGCGCCGGAAGGCTTGGCTGCGCCGGCGGGCTTGGCGGTGATCTTCTTACCAAGCGCCATCGACAGACGAGCGGCGAGATACTCAGCAGCATCGGCCATCGCCGCATCATCGCCGGCATGCAGCACGCTGGTAGCCGGTGTGATCGTAAAACGCCCCGTCCCGAGCGTCACTTTAACAGGCTTGGGAATCAGCGCGGGTTTAACAGCGCCCTCAACCGGCCCGGCCGGCAGCAAGCACGCGCAAACACAAATCGCAAAACCAATAATCGCCTTGATACGGATCGGACAAGAAGTCGTCTTCATGATATTGACCTCGCTGTGTCAGGATATCTCGAATAGTCAGCACAACACGGAGACGAAAACCGCCTGAGCCGCCAACCGGTTTGCTCCCGGCAGTCACAGGCGTATTCTAACAGACGCGCCGCGAAAGACGCTACAGTTGCTCTCGATTGCCAAGCTGCGGAGTTGCATATAACGGCCAGAACACTAACTTCTGTTCGGGCAATTCGCGATAAAGTCCATCCTGCAAAACCCAGCCTTGCTCGCAATTAGGGTAAGTTTCAAGACAGAGATGCAAGCTCTTTAAACGCCCCGCCGGACCGCTCTTGACTTCAATAGGATAAATCTTACCGTCACGAACGGCTAGATAATCCACCTCGGCATTCGAGCTCTTGGCCGTGCGAGACCAATAGTAGAGTTTTTGACTATGCCAGGCCAGCATCTCCTGGGCGACAAACTGCTCGGCGAGTTTCCCGCGATAGATCCCAAGGAGATTCTCAGCTTGTACGGCTGAAGAAGCATCGATTCCGCACAAATGCTGCATCAAACCAATATCAAGCATGCACGCCTTGAACCGCTTTCCAACAGATCCTCCCAGCGGCAAACCCGATGGGTCCGCCGAACGAATCTCATGGAGCAGTTTGGCTTTGCATAGCAGATCAAACGCCTTGTGATTTGTCACGCCTGTAGCATTTTGGTAGAGCTGGGTGTATTTGATCTGCTGGCCAACCGATCGGCAGGCGGAGTCAAATACGCCGTCGAGGCAGGCATAATTGACCGACGGACGATACTTGGCGAAATCCTCGCGATATGAGGTCAGTATCTGCGAATGCACATCGAAGGCTTCAAGCTTGGAATGAGTGTCGCGATACGCCTTTACGGCTTCGGGCATCCCGCCAACCAGAAAGTAATCCCGCAATTGCTCTCTTATCGCCTCGGTAACGGCCTGAGAGTGCTCGCGCGGATGGACCAACAGTTTTTCGGCGGCCGGGTCCTTGCCCATCGCCATTAGATACTCGTAGAACGTCATCGGGGCGACATGCATATATTGCACGCGGCCGACAGGAACAGAGATCTCACCAAAAGCGAATTCCAGCATCGAGCCAGCGGCCGCAACATGCAGTTGGGGCGCCTCCTCATAAAAATATCGCAACGCCATGATAGCTCGCGGACAGCTCTGGATCTCGTCTATGAACAAGAGCGTCTTGCCAGGGGTAATCCGGCCGGTGTAGGCCTCTATGGAATCAAGCACCCTCTGGGCGGAAAGGTCACCCATGAACGCGGCGTGCAATTGAGGCTGTTTTTCGAGATCGATCTTGATAAAACTGTCAAATCGCTTCGTCAGACAATTCTCAACCAGCCATGTTTTTCCAACCTGTCTGGCGCCACGAATAATCAATGGTTTTCGACGGGGTAAGTCGACCCAATTGAGCATGTTGTGTTCTATAACTCGTTTCATCGCCACGTCTCCTGATTTGAATTCTGGGGCTTCATAGACATATATCGGCCATGTCGCTTTAGAAATACAACCCTAATTCGCAATACTCACTAACGTTTTACAAGGGTATTTCTAATTTCAGGGCGAACAGGCGGCGTCGAGCCGATGAACTGCAGATTACGAGCGACGTTTTAGAAAGCCCTGCCGTTATCCGTCATCTTCGCCGTTTGTCGGACTGTTGGATACTTCTGGTGGGGTGTTGGTCTTTCCCACGATGCAGGGTGTCTTGACCCGTCGCGACTGTGAGTGCATAATGGCGGCGTGCGGATCAAAATAAACGGCCAATGGGCTGAACATTGCGACGGATTGACAGTAGCCGGGCTCCTGGAAGCCCTCGAACTTGACGTGCGCCGCGTCGCAGTCGAGCGAAATACCGCGATTGTACGGCGTAAAACGTTCGATCAGACCACGCTGGCGGACAATGACGAACTGGAAATAGTAACGCTCGTCGGCGGCGGATAGCCCCGGGGCGCGATTCAACAAGGATAATCCAAATGACCCAAGACGCGATAAAAATCGGCCAGTTCGAATTCACCAGCCGCCTGCTGGTCGGGACCGGTAAGTACGAAACGTACGAACTGATGGAAGAAGCACTGGCCCAGAGCGGATGCCAGGTCGTGACAGTCGCCGTGCGCCGTGAACGAATGATCGACACCAGCGGGCGCAACATCATGGACTTCCTGGACCCCGAAAAGTATATCCTGCTGCCGAACACCGCAGGATGCTTCACCGCCGACGACGCGGTCCGGACCGCGCGTCTGGGGCGCGAGCTGCTCGAAGGGATCGAGAATCCCGGAGCCGCGTGGGTCAAGCTCGAAGTGCTCGGCGACACCAAGACGCTCCTGCCGGATCCCACAGGCACTCTCGAAGCGCTGAAGATCCTCAAAGCCGAAGAGTTCATCGTGCTGTGCTACACCAGCGACGATCCGATAATGGCCGCCCGGCTCAAAGACGCCGGAGCCGATTCGGTAATGCCCGCCGGCAGCCCCATCGGCTCGGGCCAAGGCGTGCTGAACCCGTGGAACATCCGCATTATTCTCGAGCAGCTCAAGGACGGCGATCCGGACTTCCCGGTAATCGTAGACGCCGGCGTGGGAACAGCAAGCGACGTGACGATAGCAATGGAGCTCGGCGCCGACGGCGTGCTGCTGAACACCGGAATCGCCGGAGCCAAAGACCCGATCGCCATGGCCCGCGCGATGAAGCTAGCCGTCGAATCAGGTCGCCTGGCCGCAGGGGCCGGCAGGATACCGCGAAAACTCTACGCCACGGCGTCGTCGCCGATCGAAGGCGTAATCGGAGCTTAGAATTGACCTCAGGCAATAAATCCAGCGCCACGTGGCGTTCGCAACTCGATCGACGATCGAGCATCTGCGTCTACGTAATCCTGATCGGGCTGGCGAACTTCCTTGCCTATGCCGTGGGGTACTCGATCATTGGCAGCGAGGCCATTCACGGCCAGATCGCCTCCATCGGCGGCCAGACCCAGTACTTCCTGTGCGGACAGAACGAGCCTGTGGCCCGCTGGGTCTACATCTACAGTGCGATCCATTCGATCAGCATCTGGCCGACATTCGGCGCGGTGATGCTGGCGATGCTGACACTGGCCAAGGACCGGATCGTCGAGTCGATGCGTTCGGATCTGGTCCGAGGGAGAATGATCATAACGCTCGTCGCGGTGGTGATAGGGATCATCGCGATCTTCTACACATATATGTTCACGCGACAGTTCGTACGCCAGATGCGCGCCGGACCACAGGAAATCCGACAGGTGGCCAAAGACGCATGACCCTCTCGGTGCAGGACATTCTCGCTGTCGGCGGACTGATCGCCGAGAACCTCGAAAACTACGAGCCACGGGCCGAGCAGTTGGATATGGCGTTGGCCGTCGCCGAAGGATTCGAGGCCCGCAGACACCTGCTGGCCGAAGCCGGAACCGGCGTGGGAAAGAGCTTTGCATATCTCGTACCGGCGATTCTCCAGGCCGCACAGCATTCCCGGCGAATCGTCATCTCGACATACACCATAGCCCTGCAGGAGCAGTTGATCGAGAAGGACATTCCGTTCCTGTCGAAGATCCTGCCGGTTGAGTTCAGCGCCGTACTGGGCAAGGGTCGAACAAACTACGTCTGCTTCAGACGCCTGTCGATGGCGATCAACAGCAAGGGAAAACTCTTCGCCGACGAAGCCAAACTCGACATGCTCGAGGCAGTGGCGCACTGGGCGATGGAAACCTCAGACGGCTCGATGCAGGATATCGATTTCGCGATCAATCCCGACGTGTGGCGCGCGATCCGCGCCGAGAGCGGACTGTGCAGCGGAGCCAAGTGCGAGCACTACGGACCGTGCCACTTCCGCCGCGCTCGCAGGCAAATGCTCAAAGCCGACATCCTCATAGTGAACCACGCGATGTTCTTCTCCGACCTGGCGATGAAGGCCGACGACCTGGCGTTCCTCGGCGACTACGACATGGTCGTCCTCGACGAGGCCCATACCGTCGAGCAAGTCGCCGGAGACCATTTCGGCCGGAGCGTCTCCTGGTCGATGATCAGATTCCTCCTGCGCGACTTGTACAACCCCAAGACCGATCGCGGGATAGTGACGATGGTCCCCGGCGGCGATGCGATAGACGCAGTGAACCGAGTGGAAACGGCGGCCGAGGCGTTCTTCAGCGAATTGAGCGCCTATCGCGGACCGGACATCGCCGGCAACGGGAGGATCTCCAGCCCCGAGGTCGTTCCAAATCTCCTGACCCCGGCGCTGCAGAAACTTAGCGAGGCCCTGACCCAGCTGCGCAGCAAGACCGAAAGCGACGATCATCGCCTGGAGCTTCTGACCTGCCAGCAGCGGGCCGAAGAGATGGCCTCCAAGCTGGAGGCTTTAATCTCCCAGGCTCAGCCCGATCACGCGTATTGGGTGAACTCGAGAAAAGGCCGCAAAGGCAGACCCTCCAACGTCACGCTGGCCTCGGCTCCGATTGACGTCTCTCCGATCCTCAGGGATCTGCTGTTCGCACAGACCGCCAGCGTGGTCCTGACCAGCGCAACGCTGGCCACGGCCCGCGGCGAGGCCCACGGGTTCGACTACATCCGAAACCGGCTCGGCCTTGACGAGTCCGATGAGGTCCTGCTGACCAGCCCGTTCGATTTCCGCAGACAGGCCAAGCTCCATATCGAAACGCAACTGGGTAACCCGAATGATCTGGCGGGGTTCACCCCAGCGGCGACAAGAGCCGTCGAATACTACGTGCAGAAGACCAACGGCCGATGCTTCGTACTGCTGACCAGCTACGCGATGATGGACGCGATGGCCGACGAGATCGAAAGTTTCTGCCTCGAAAACAACTACGCACTGCTCGTGCAGGGGAGAAATCTGCCGCGAGGGGTGATGCTCGACAGATTCCGCAAGAATCCGCGGACCGTGCTGCTGGGAACGGCGAGTTTCTGGCAGGGGGTCGATGTGTCCGGCGATGCGCTGCAAAACGTGATCATCGCCAAGCTGCCGTTCGCCGCGCCCAACGATCCGATAATAGAAGCCAGGATCGAAGCGATACGCCAGGGCGGCGGCAATCCGTTTGTGCAGTATCAACTGCCCGAGGCGATCATACGATTCAAGCAGGGTTTCGGGCGATTAATACGGTCCACCAGCGACACCGGGATCGTCGTGGTGCTGGATCGGCGAGTGATGACCAAGTCATACGGAAAGCGATTTATCGCGGCGCTTCCGGATATCGAAGTGGTCTGCGACGAGTTGGCCGATCAGACCACATAGTCAGCCGGTCGAGGGACCGATTGCTCGACCGGATCGGTATCAATAAAATCCGGCTCTCGGATCTCCCAACCCTCATCGCGCGGCGATATCACCAGGCGATCGCCAAGTTGCTGGGCGACTTTCATGAACGCGGCGACAACCGCCGGATCGAACTGGCTGCCGGATCCCTTGCGGATTATGTCCAACCCCTCGGCGGCGCTGGTCGCGCCGCGGAACGTTCGCGGCGAGGTTATCGCGTCGAAGGAGTCGGCCACAGCGAGTATCCGGGCCGTCAGCGGAATCGCCGCTCCGGCCAGACCGTCGGGGTAGCCGGTGCCGTCGTAGTGCTCGTGGTGCGAGCGAACGGCGGGAATTTCCTGGTCAAGGAACTCCATTCCCTGCATCATCTGCACCGCCTGGAGCGGATGAGACTGCATGGCCTTGATCTGCTCTTCGTTCAGCGGATCGGGGCACAGGAGCACTGAATCGGGAAGCGACAGCATGCCGATATCGTGCAGCATCGCCGAAATCTCCAATCGCTGGATCAGATCGTCAGGCAAGCCCATTTCCCGCGAGATCAGCACGACGTATCGCTGGACCTTGTGTACGTGATCGCGCATGTAGTGATCGCGTTGTTCGATCAGGTCAACGATCTCCTGGACGGCCTGCAGGAATACGTCTTTGAATCGCGAATCGAGCCCGGCGAGTTTCTTCTGGAGCGAATCCTTGTCTGCTCCTTCACCGCTGAAGGCCTTTGGGGCTCCGGTCATCGCGTCGAATTCAACTATGCAATTGCGCCCCTGCTCCTTGGCGGCGTACAGCGCCTTGTCAGCGCGGTTCACCAGGTCGGCGTGGGTCTTGATCTCCTTGGAACTCATGTCGGCCACGCCGATCGAAAGCGTAACGTTCAACTGCAGTTCCGCGGTGCTCGTGGTTTCGGCTTCCAACAGGCGTCTGATACGTTCCCCTACCGCCGCCGCATCAGGAGCCGTGGTTTCCGGAAGCAGTATCGCGAATTCATCGCCGCCGATTCTGGCCGGCAGGTCAGCCTGTCGGCATGCCTGCAGGATCGATCGCGAGACAGTCTTGAGCAGTTCGTCGCCCAGGAGGTGTCCGCCGGCGTCGTTTATTGCTTTGAAGAAGTCCACGTCGATTATCACAAGCGACAGCGGGCGTCGATACCGAACGGCCTGGTGGAAGAATGCGTTGAGCACTTCTTCGAAATGCCTTCGATTCGCCAGCCCGGTAAGTTCGTCGGTCTTGGAGATATGGGCCAGGTCCCTGAACGCCGTCTGCAGTTTCTTCGCCAGCATCAGCGGTTCGCCGTGCAGACCGCGAGTAAGATTGTCCGTCGAATCGCTTTCAAGCTGGTCCACGTCGTGCAGGCGCCTCAGCAGGCGGACCACTGGCCCGGTGATCAGCATGTGCGCTCCGACGATAACCAAACCGGCCAGACCCAGAGCCATCGACAGCACGATCAGAACCATTCTGCGTGCGGCCACCGCCTGGAGGTGAATGTACGGAACCGGTTGGCTGGCCTGGAAGAATGCGATAATGTCGCCAGTGGGATTCCTGACCAGCCAGCTTACAGATAATTCGTTTTCCGCCGCAACCCAGTACGCGCTTGCGTCAATCGGCGTGGCTTCGGGATTCTCCAGGAGATGACCGGTCCACGATACCAGCGTAAGTTCGCCGCCCCTGCTGTTCCACAGGCTCGTTCGAACCTTCGAGTCGATCATCGTTACAACCCAAAGTTCGCGTCCCTTGGGATCGTTCGGCACCGGATGGCGAGCGAAGATCACCGGTCCGGCTCGATCCTTGAGATCCAGCAGGCCGGCGGAAACGTCGTCGGGAATCGCCGGCACCTGGGCCGGGACCATTGAATCGCCCTTGCGCGACCAGCGAGTAGTAACTTTGCCGGTCGAATCGGTCAACCAGACCATGTCCAGCCCGGATTCACTAACCGCATCGCGAGCCCACAGTGCGAACCGTTTGTGTACGTCCGAATCGTCGTTAAGGACTTCGCCGTCTTCGGCGCAACTGGCCATCGCCGTGGCGACCTGGGTCAACGCCGCTTGCCTGGCCGCCAACGCCAGCATAACCTGAGATCGCGTCTGACTGGCCCCGCTCTGCAACGCCGCTCGCTCCTGTTCGTAAACACCAGGACGCAGGTACAGCGCATCGGTAACGAATATACCGGCCGTCGCAACAGCAGCCAGCAGCAGGAGAATCGTGGGTGAAGTAAGTTTCATTCGCAAGCCTTCGTATGATACGCGGAATTCAACGGGCGGTGCTCCTACGTCTCAGGAGTAACCCAATAGCAGTATCGGCATCAGAGACTACCGTCTTTATGAGTAAATCCGCGTCTCGGAGGCGCCTTTCTGCGCCCTGCTGGCAAGCCTCTACTTAAATTGTAACAATTCCACGGCGAAGTGCATATTTTACCAGAGAAATCTGGTCATGAATATCGAGTTTGTTCATCAGCCGCATACGATGCGTATCGACGGTCTTGACCGATAAACTCAGATGCTCGGCTATGTTACGATTTGTTTTGCCCTCGGCGATCAGTTGGAACACCTGCCTCTCGCGACTTGTCAGGCGTTCGTATGGGTCATCACGGCTTTCGGATATCTGCTCCAGAATATCGCTCGGTATGCCGGGGCCAAGGTACAGCACCCCGCCGGCTACCGCCGAAACGGCCTCGTGCAACTGGGTCGTCGCCGATTCCTTCAGCAGATAGCCCTTGGCGCCATATTCCATTGCGCGAATTATGAACTGCGTATCGCTGTGCATGCTCAGGATAAGAACTTTCGTTCCGGGGCATCTCTTAACTATGTCACGGCAGACGTCCAGCCCGTTGAGTCCCGGCATTGTGATGTCCAGGACAACAACATCCGGGGAAAGTCGTTTGACGTCCCCCAGAACAGTCAGACCGTCGCCGCTTTGACCGATGATCGAGAATTTCCCGTCATCCCTGGAAAGCAACGAGGCCAGTCCCTCGCGGACCATGGCGTGATCATCAGCCAGATATATAGTAATCGCCGCCATTTCAACTTCGTCGGCGGGCTCAGGCTGCACACTCGATTTCTTTTCGGCCATCTCAATTCCCCTCGACAGTCTGCCATTCCACACAAAACACCCCAACACATGAACAGGGCGCACACCGCCCGGAACACCCCGAACCCAAGATAATATTAGGTTACTGATCGGGATTCGTCAAC
>CAYMSH010000106.1:0-16804 GCA_964392945.1 uncultured Planctomycetaceae bacterium
TGATATACCTCCACGTGGTCTGGGAACTGAAAGGCCCGAGCGTGAATCCATTGGATATTCTGGAGGAATGCGAACAGGGGAAAACCGCCACGGCCGGAGTATCGTCGTCGCCATAGGCTTGGCCAGGGTCAACCCCTGGGATCCGATTCCAGCCCCAAAGAGTTGGTGACTCACGGGGTCGCAGCTCGAACTCAATACCGAAATCAAAAGGCTCCGAACCGTTCGGCCGGGGTGCGGGGGATTGTTATGCGTCGATATCGGCCAGGTAGGCCATTATTGTGCTGCGTCTGGGGTGGGCGGCTGTCCAGTTCTTGAAGTCGCTGGCGCGGGACCAGTCGTGTTGGCCCAGGATGATCGCGATCCGTTTGTCATATGTCTCGCGGCGCTCGGCGGCCTCGATCCTGTGTTGCCAGGCCGAACTGAAAATAAAGTGGACATCATCGTGCAGGTTGCGGCTCTTGAGTATCTCCCATTCGTTCTTGTCGAACCAGAAGCCGCCGCACGTGGCGCAGCGGTCAATGTGGAAGTCCACGCCGTGCCCCACTTTTTTCCTGGACAAAAAGCGGCCGCACTCGGGGCAGAGTTTCGCGTTTGTCGAATCGGTGACCGGGAGTTGCTCGGCGTCGTCGGCCGGCTTTTCCGGCAGGTTCTCGCCGTGGGCCATGAGCCATTTCCAGTACTGATAAGCCTTGATCCACAGGCCGCCGCATCTGTCGCAGACGAGCTTCTGGGGCATGTCGTCAGATTCAAGCGAATCAAGATAAGCAGTCTTGCATACCGGACACTTCATATTCGTCCCTTTCTGGTCTGTGGGATCGCATTATAGCCGATACCAGGCGGCCGGGGAAGGCGAGAATTCTCAACAATCGCTACAAGTCGTTGATATAACACTCTGGTATAAATACTGTTAAGGTGCTGTGACATATAACGCGGCGTCAAGTTTGTTTTTGCGTATTTGCCGCAACGGGACCTGTCGGCATAACCTGTTTCTATATAACGCGTTACAGCACATCGCCGAAGACACTTCGACGATTGGCGATACATACAGGAAGGTCACATCACTGGCGAGTCGGGGTGGCCCGGGCCGCCTTGAATCATGCTGATGTGGCGAGGGCTTGCGAGTTGTAAATGATTATGCGGCCTGGTGCTAGCAGCATGGTGTCTGGTCGGGGCGGCCGGTCGGCCGGCGTCAGATGCGCGCCTCTGGGGTGTGAACCAATTGTGACATGTGCGGAATCAGGCTTCGATGTCCATGGCCATGACCGTGATGTCGTCGGTCTGCTTGCCAAGGGAGCAGGCCTCTTCGATGCGTGAGGAGATGTTGCCCATCATGTCGGCTTTCGGCAGGGCCAGGTCCGATCCGAAGATGTCGGTGAACGAGGCCGCGTGGTCCTGGACCAGCGAGTCGCAGGCTCCGTCGGTATAGAGCACGATTCGATCGCCGGGAGCCAGCGTGACCTGGCGGGCCTCGAAGACCGCGTCTTCGAACACGCCGAGCAGGCAGCCTTCGGCCTCCAGCGACTCGAACGATCCGTCGCTGCGGACGAGCACGGGCGCGGGATGCCCGGCCCGTGCGTATGTCAGCGTGAGGGTGTCGGTGTCGAGCACGCAGTAGACCGCGGTGCAGAAGTTGCAGCTCGACAGGTCCTGGGCGCAGATGTCGTCGTTGAGCTCGGCCAGCGACACGTCAGGCGGGATGATTTCGTAAGTGTTGCCGACAATACGCTTGGTTTGCAGGGCTTTTTTGATGAACATCGTAAGCAGCGCGGCCGGGAGACCGTGGCCGACAGCGTCGGCGATATAGAACCCGACATGGGTTTCATCGAGTCGCGTCACGTCGTAGATATCGCCGCTGACGAAACTGATCGGGCGATAGAGCACGCTGAATCTGGCGTCGCCGATTTCCGGCAGGCGCCGCGGCAGGAAGTCTCGCTGCAGGCGCGAGGCCAGTCGCATCTCTTCGTCTAGCGTTTCCATGGCTCCGCGTGCGATTCCGTTTCCGCTTCGCAAATCGAATATGTCGCGATGAAGGTCCGCGATTTTCGGCTGGAGCGTTCCGACTGTCGTTATGTGGGCCTCGAGCACTTCGGCTGAAACGCTCTCTGGAACACTGAGGACCTGACCGCTGCGGCCGGAGAGCATCTTGTGGCCGATGGTGTGCGACTCGTTGAGCATCACGACCGCGACGGCCGAGCTGCCCTTGAGCTCCTGGAGTATCACGCTGAGATGAAGTGCGCAGTCTCCGTTTTCGCTCGGCTGGACTACGGCTACGCCGGCGTCCCGGAGTTGGGCGTTCATTGGTTGGGAGCGATCGAGGGGCTTAACATCCCAGCGATCGCCGGCGGCCTGGCGTATGGTCTGGGGCGCCGAGCCGGATCCAATCCACAACAATGTAGGCCTGTCTGCCAAGAAAGTCGTCCCGCTTGCCAATGCGACGAGTAAAAACGTCGGTCCCGCTCGCGCGAGTCTCTATCGCCTCATCGTCAAGGTCCTGGGGCGGCTTTAGTTGCATCCGGGATATTCCCGAGAAACGTAACCTTGTCGCCGACAGAAACCCCTTTCTGGGCGAACAGTCCGCCGGCCACTTCCAGGGCGTACTGCGCCGGCTTTACCGATGGATAAGTGACTCGCCCGATCCCGCCGGATTCCGGATACATCGTGTAGATCTTGACGATGCGCAGATCGCTGTCGATGAAAGCTATATCGATCGGGATAAGACACTTGCGCATGCAGTACGCTCGCGGCGCGGGCTTTGGATACATAAACAGCATCCCGACTGACTTGTCGAGATAGGCCCGCCCCGAAAGTCCGTCGTATCGCTGCTGATCGTTCATCGCCAAGTCCACGTCCCAGACCGTCGAACCGATTCGCACTTGGGCCGGTGCGTTGGCCTGGCCGTCGCCGCATCCGGAGAAGGCGGCCGAGATCCACAGCGTACTCAGCGCCAGGCTGGTGATCATCAGAATATTACAAACACGCTGGGACATCGCGTCAGACTCCGTCTGTTCTGGTATCAAATGCGTTGAGCATCCTGGCGACAAGCTCCATCGGAAGCCCTACAACGTTCGAGAAGCTTCCTTCAACACTGGTAACGAATCTATCGCCGGTTTCCTGGATGGCGTAAGAGCCGGCTTTCCCGCGCCACTCGCCGGACTGCACGTACTCGTCGATTTCGGCGTCAGTCATAGTTCGCATCGTGACGTATGTAATCTCCGAGGCGATCATCCGCCAGTTGTCCGGCCCGAGCAGCGCCACGCCGGTTATCACTTCGTGCCTGGTCCCCGAGAGCCGGGCCAGCATTGCCGCGGCCTGGACCGGCCCGGGCGCCTTGCCCAGTATATCGCCGTCGAGCGAGACCACGGTGTCGGCTCCGAGTATGGCTCCGCCGTGGCGGACCCTTTCTACAGAGCTCGCTTTGAAGTACGCCAGGGCCTCGGCGTGCTGGGAGGGCGTGAGTCCTTCGTCAATATCCTTGGGTTCTGCGATCGGCGGATCGACGGGGCAATACTCGACTCCGGCCTGCTGGAGGAGCATTCTCCGCCTCGGGCTCGATGATGCGAGAATCAGGATGTCGCTGTCGGGTTTGTCTGTCATGTTTCCGTTTCGTCCGGCCGGCGGTTCGGCCTGGAGCCTCGAATATATCCCAACGACGGACCGAATGAAAGCCCGACACCCGGTCTCGGGGTCGAGAATTCATTGACTCAGCGCCGTGTAAGGCTCTACAATGCGTCGCCAGCGTGGGTAAGGAAAGCATGCCGGATATGAGCGTCACACCATCCAAACCGGAACCTCCGGTCAAACCAGCCGGTCGCGTGCGTCTTGCCGGTCTGCTTACCGCGATTCCGTGCTGTGCGATACTGGCGATCGGATTCTCGCTTACGCCCCGGCCCAAAGGCGACGGAACGCACACGCAGTTGGGCCTGTCGGAATGCAAAACCATGGTCGTAGACGGCGTGCCCTGTCCGACGTGTGGTCTTACTACGTCGATCACGGCCGCTGCGCATGGAGACTTCGCCGCCTCGGCGCGGGCCAACGTATTTGGAACGGTCCTCTTTTTCGCCCTGGCGATATTCGCAACAGCAGCGTTGCTCCAGACCGTTTCCGGGGCCGATATCCTCGGAAGGATATTTCATCGAAGATTGTGGTTCTTTTTAGGGATTCTGATTACAGGTATCCTTGTAGGATGGGCGATCAAGCTTGCCGCAGGTTACAATACCGGACAATACCCCACGCACTAGAGGCGCAAAAATGATGCGGAAAAACAGATCGATATTAGAGATCGCGATATTGTGCATGCTGCTGCCGTTGTGCATGCTGGCGCCGCTGACGGCCGGGTGCGGCAATATCATGTACTTCATATGGCCCTTCGATCGGACAGTGACAGTCCCCGCCGAGTTCAACGGCCTGGAGAATCACACCGTCGCAGTCGTGGTGTTCGCACGTGAGAACACGCTGTTTGAGCATCCCGAAGCGCCGCTGCATCTGTCTTCGATAGCTTCGGCGATGCTGCGCAAGGAGATCAAGAACATAACAACGGTTGATTCGATGAAGATTACGGCCTACCAGAGCAAGAATATTAACTGGGCCGAGATGGACCGATCCGCCCTGGGTAGAGTGCTCAAAGCCGACTTCGTACTGTTCGTTTCACTGGTGGAATTTTCGACTGTCGAGGAAGGTTACGTCGATCTGCTCCGCGGGCGGATCAACGGCGAGGCCAAGCTCTTCGACTGCTCAAAACCGGAAGTCGATTCGCTGGTCTGGACCTGCCCCAACATAAGGCTCGAGTTCCCCAAGACCCCGACAGTGAGAAACTCCAGAAACGAAGAGACCATACGCACGACAATATTGACCAGGTTCTGCAACAAGCTGACCAAGAAATTCTACTCACACGAGGTCAACAGAGAAGACCTATGATTACCAGACGACAGACAATCACAACGGCGTTACTTGCTATGACGATCACAGCAGTCGGCGGCTGCACCGGCATGGCGTGGCTGGCCAACGCCATGGCTCCTCCGAAGAAGGTCGACGCCATGTACGAACTGGAGTCGAAAGGCAAAGTGCTCGTACTTGTCGACGATCTCGGCCAGCCGATTCGTTACGAACAGGTCAAGCGACTGCTGACTGAAAAGGTCAACAGGTTGCTCCTTGAGAACAACGCCGCGGAGAAAGTAGTGTCATACGAAGACGTCTTTCGCCTGTCGGCCAATCGCAAGGATTTCAACCAGATGGGTGTTTCCAACATCGCCCGCACACTGGGGGCCAAACAGGCGATCTACGTCTATCTCGACGAATTCTCGCTAAAGGACGATCCGAGCATAAGCCTGTGGCGCGGCAAACTCGGCGTCACGGTCCGCGTCGTGGATATAAAAGGCAAGACCGCCTGGCCCGCCGATCGCCCCACGGGACACAGCCCCAAGCTGTCAAAAACGCAGGAGACCGACGACCCGTCGCCGACGTACGGAGCCAAAGTCGCCGCCGAACTTGCTGACGACATGGCGTTGAAGATCGCCAGACTCTTCTACAAACACACCATCTCCCGAACACACACGCCCGGGACAAGGTAGATTATCGCAGCCCAAACTCGCAAAAACCGGACAGCAAGCCTAATCTACCGCCACTAGTAAGATTATCACCTTACAAACTGGATTCCAGCTTGACAGGTACGGGAATCACCTTATAATAGCCGAAGTAGCAGCTCACGCTCTAATGAGGATGCGAGTTGGAAGTGATTCCAACCCAAGAGTCGTAAAACTGAGGAAATAGTCGGTAGTTACACGAGCCTTGCATGAGGTCCTTATGAGGAAAATGCTATCATCGCGTTTGCTGTTGGTTGCTGTTGTTCTTGCCGTCGGCATTCTAGTGGCCAGACAGAACCTTGGCTTCGCCGGCCCGCAAATCGCGTCGGGTGCTCCTGACGCAGTGGCGGCCGCATCGTCCCCCCCGCAGCTTGAGTGGGCCCTGGCCGGATTAGTTCTGGTCGGATCGCTGATCACGCTGCTGCGTCCGAGGCGAAGAAAAGTCATCCAGGTAACCGACAAATAACCCTACAGGAATCATCGGCCTCAGTTGCGGCCCCTCCGCTCAACCCTGTCGATATACTTCAATACGCTGAATCAACTCATCCTCTTCCGCCCATGAAAGTGCATCCCGACGCCGGATCGCGTCTACACCAGCCGGATATCGGTGCGTAAGCATATTATTTTTCTGCGGTAATCATGTATTGCATTCTCGATCCGGAGTCCCTATTCTTTTTTAAATAACGGGCTCGGCGGCTCACGCGAGCGGGACTATTTTGTTAGCAACGGTCATTAAGAGGAGTTGATTATGATTCAAGTCACATGCGCATGCGGCGCAACGATGCAGGTAGACGATGCAAATGCCGGCAAGCAGTGCAAGTGCCCCACGTGCGGCGCTGTATGCCAGATTCCAGGCGCAGGAGCGCCCGCACCAGCAGCTGCTCCGGCAGCGGCTCCGGCAGCGGCAGCGGCGGCAGCAGCGGCGACTCCGCCGGCAAAGCGACCCGGCGGCCTGACGGCGCTGGCTGTGCTGAACTTCGTATTCGGCGGATTTGGAATTATCGGCGGTCTGATAACGCTGTTGGCCGGCGGAGTTGTTTCCTCGTCAGGCGACTTCTCCAAAGAGTTCGCCAGAGGCATGCGTCGCGCGGCGGCCGAGTCGAACGACCCCAACGCAGCCGAAATCGCCAACAAGCTCGCCGGCGGCGACGCCAGTTCGCTGGGCATGATGTTCTACATCCTCGGGATACTCGGACTCATACTCGCCGCCTTCCTGATAGTCGCCGGCGTGGGCTACCTCAAGCAGTCCAAGGGCAAGGGTTGGATGTTCGGAAACATCTACGGCGTTAGCGCAGTGATCGTGGTCTTCCTGCAGATCGCGATGCTCGGAGCCGGCTTCGGCTTCGGCGTCATTCTCGGTCTGGCGTATCCGATCATAACCCTGGCGCTGTTGAACACGTCGTTCAAGAACAGCTTCCCAAATCCATAATCCGTAACCCGATGCACATCCTTCGATGTGCTTAAGGCCCGGTTAGTCCGGTCCGGTGCGGCGATGTGTGGGCCCGGGCCGGTCTTCGGGGCCGGCTCGGAGCCCATAGCCCCAGCCGAAGTTGCGAGGTCGCACTATGTGCAAGTGGGATTGCACAATCAGCGACAAGAAGTATGGTCCCGTATCCAGCGAGCAGCTTCGCCAGTGGGTCGCCGAGGGCAGACTCCGCCCCGAAGATTACGTCTGGTGCGAAGGCATGACCGACTGGGCGCCATACAACACGATAGCCGAACTGAACTACGCCGCAGTTCAGCAGCCGACATATGTCCAGGCGCCCGTTCAGCAGGGAAACGGAATGGCCGTCGCCGGAATGGTGCTCGGCATCATTAGTATCGTTACTGTCTGCCTCTGGCCGATATCGGTCATATGCGCCATCGTGGGCCTATGCCTCAGCGCCGCCGGCAAGAGCAGATCAAACACGACTAATACCGGCTCAGGCATGGCCGTTACTGGAATAGTACTGTCATGCATAGCGCTGGCGCTGGTTGTTCTGCTGTTCATCGTAGGAATAGGCATGATGAGCAACATGATGCGAAACCTGCCCAGGCGTCGCTAGGGACGATCCGGTCTGACGCCAAACGATATCCAAACGGGGTCGCCTCATGAGCCAATGGCATTGCATTATCGCCGGCGAGAAACACGGTCCGGTATCCGTCGAGGAACTGCACAGTTGGATCGCTGACGGGAGGTTGTCGCCGACTGACCAGGTCTGGACCGAAGGCATGCAGGCCTGGGCTCCGTACAACACTGTCGATGAATTCGCCGGCAGTCACGCTCCCAACTCCGAAGCGACGGCCCCATCGGCCAGTGAGCAACACAATTCAAAAGCCTCTACTGCAATGTTCCTTGGAATTGTAAGCCTGGCCGTTACCCCCATACTGGCGCCGCTGATGGCCGTTGGGATATGGTTCGAAAGCACTCCCTTTATCTACGTGGCGATCTCGGTGTGGGTCCTCAACGCCGCATGCGCGACAGCCGGGCTCATCCTGGGTGTCGGCGGCAAGAGCAGAGCGATCCAATGCGGCTGCGGCAGGGGAATGGCCATCACCGGGATCATAACATCAACTATCGCCCTGGCCATGATGGCGGCGCAAACAATCATCGCCCTGCAGTTTTGCATCTGAAGCTGATCCCCGGCAGCACGCCGAACGCAACGAGACTCGCCTCGGCTCGATCTGTGGCGAGCCTGTTGCATCTGACTTTTCGGCGGATATAATGACCAGTTAGCGCTCGATCTTATATTGGGCCAATGATTAGGAGTTTCCCATGACTGAATGTAATTGCGGCGGCTGCGACGAATCGGCTCCGGCCGGACTCGACGCACGCGTGCAGGAAGTAATCCAGACGATTCGCCCGCTTCTCCAGGCCGACGGCGGAGACATTGAACTCGTTTCGGTCAGCGCCGAAGACGGCAAGGTCTTTGTGCGTCTCCAGGGCGCCTGCAAGGGCTGCCCCGGTGCGGCGATGACGTTGAAGATGGGCGTCGAACGCCACCTCAAAGAGAAGGTGCCGGAAGTCACCGAAGTCGTCGCGGTCCAGTAGCACCACGTCGAACCACAGCCGCCCCAAGACCCAGTTGACCTGGACCGTTTTACTGTGCGCCGAATTGCACGAGTTGGGAGGCGTCTATGAAAGAGCGAACATATCCCGCGGCCCTACTGCTAACGGCGATGGTTGCGTTTGCCCTGACCGCATCGGCCGCGCCGCCTCAGCGATCAACCCTCCATGACGACTGGCTCTTCCAGGCAGACGGGAAACCTACCGCCGCGGCGTGCAAACGCCAGATCGATTCGGCCAGGCGACTGGCCGGGAGATTCGCCATATCGACAGGCGCACCGGATCTGAAAGCTGAACTGGCCGAGCTGGCCCGACTCGACAAGCAACTGACCGCCTCAAACGCCGGCGACAAGCCCCTGGCGGAAAAGCTCTACCTCGCCGTGCGACGGGTCAAGCGGCGGATCGTGCTCAAGAACCCCGCAGTCAATTTCAAGCAGGTCCTGCTGGTCGACAACCCCTACCCCAGCGGTAGAGAGTGGCCTCACCAATCGCGACATCGCAACAACTTCATGGCCAATTCCGCCGGGCGCCTCGTGATCGCGGGACTCGACCCAGACGGTCCGTCCAGATCGCTCGTACCTGAAGACAAAGGAGGGTTCTTCTGGCGAGCAGATCTTTCGTTCGACGGCAAGAAGGTACTCTACTGCTGCAAACGAATCGCCGGCGGCGACTGGGCCCTACAGATCCTGGCCTCGCCCAACGGCGACAACGTCATCACCCAGACCGGCTCGTTTGCCGCCAATGACAAGGATGTGAGCTACAAAGTTTCGTTCGACGTCGGACCGACAGTCTGGGCCACCCCCGCCGAAGCCACATCCGACGGCGACGCGATCCTTATCGAACTGGTCAACCTGTCGGGAAAAGCTGTCGCCTCCGGCCGGGCCGCTCCGGCACAATGGTCCGGCAAGCAGACATTCGCCCCGGGCCAGTTCGTCTACAAAGGAAACGGCGAGGGAAGAGTTCGCCTCAGGATCTCGCCAGCCGTCAAAAAGACGCCGCGAAATCGTTTCTACGGCGCGCTGGACAATCTGCGGGTATCCAGAGGTTCGACAACTGTTTTTTCCGAGGATTTCAACTCAGCGGCCGCCGGCGGATCGGGGCGTCAGAATCGCACCGGGCTGCAACTAAAGCACTCGGCTTCGCTGGCGGGCTGGTCGAAATCAGGCCTGAACGCTCTCCATCTGGTCCAGCGGTCCGGGAAGCAGAATCCCGACCTGGCGTTTCACCTGTTCGAGATAAACGCCGACGGTACGGGGATCAAGCAGTTGACGTTCGGCGACTTTGACGATCTCGACCCGATCTACCTGCCCGATGGGCACATAATGTTCTCCACCACGCGAGGGCACACCTATGTGCGGTGCGGGCCGGACTTCCCGGCGTACATCCTGGCCAGGTGCGACGGCGACGGTAAGAACATCTACATAATTTCGCAGAACAGCGAGCCGGACTACCTTCCGTCACTGCTGAATGACGGGCGCGTGGTCTTCTCGCGATGGGAATACACCGACAAGGAGCAGAAGCGCGTCCAGAGCCTCTGGACCGTCAATCCTGACGGAACGAACGTGACGGCGTTCTGGGGCAACCAGAGCGTCTGGCCGGACCACCTGGCCGAGCCGCGAGCCATCCCCAACAGCAGGCGAGTGATGTTCGTCGGCGTGGGACACCATCAATGGTTCAACGGGTCGATCGGAATCGTTGACCCGAGCAAAGGACTGAACTATCCCAACGGACTGACCAAGGTGACGCCGGAGTTGCAGTGGGCCGAAGTCGGCGACGGACCGGCCCCGGCGAAAACCGAAAACGCCGCCTACCGCCCCGCAGGCAAGTTCTCGGCGTACAAGACCCCGTATCCGATAAGCGGCGAAGACTTCCTGGTCTCAGCCAAGCGCGGCGGGAAGTTCAACCTGTACCTTATGGACGTCTTCGGCAATCGCGAATTGATCTACTCGGCCCGCCACAACGCGTGGCACGCGATCCCATTCCGGCCGCGAAAAAAACCACCCGTCCTTCGCGATGCCGTGGCTTGGCCCGGAACCGGAAAGGATCACAAACGCGTCAAGAACGGCGTGTTCCTCAGCTCCAACGTATTCCAGGGCGCACCGCTCCTTCCGAAAGACAAGATCAAATACCTTCGCGTGATCCAGTCCGACGCCAGGACCTACACCACGTGGCACAAGACCTACCAGACCGCCGGACCTGCGATCTCGGCTACGCAGGCCGATTCGGTCAAACGCATTCTCGGAACCGTGCCGATCGAGTCAGACGGTTCGGTCTGCTTCCAGGCCCCGCCCGGCAAAGCGCTGCACTTCCAACTGCTCGACAAACACTACCGCTGCATCCAGACAATGCGATCGTTCACCGGGGTTATGCCTGGCGAGGTCCGCGGTTGCCTGGGGTGCCACGAATTACAGAACAGCACCGCCGCGGCGGCCGCGAATCGCAACAAGACCGGACTGGCCCTGCGCAAACCGCCGGCGGAACTGACCGCCCCGCCATGGACCGCCGACGTGAGCATCGGATACGAGCGATTCGTCCAGCCGGTTCTGGACAAATACTGCGGCAAGTGCCACCAGGGCGACGGCAAGGGCCGCAAGAAACTCGACATGACGCTGCGGCACTCGTCGGCCCGCTGGGGCAGGTGGAAATCCCGTGATATACCTTCCCCGTTCAAGGAGCCCTACCTCACGCTTGTCGGAGGCCGCTTCGGGTGGAACGGGAAGATCAAGCACGACAAGCACGGACTGCCGGGATCGATCTCCGGCTGCCTCGTGGTCGAAGGATATCCCGAGAACAGTCCAGCGTCGCTGGCGACACTGAAACCGATGACTCACCTGTCATACGTCAGCACGCTGGTCCATCACGCAATGAGCGGCGAGCACAACAAGGTCAAAGTCGATCCCGCGGCCCTGCGACGCCTGATAGCCTGGGTCGACGCCAACGGCCCGTTCCTCGGCGACGAGGAGATCCGCAAGATTCCCGACCCGCCGTTCAAGCCGACAGAAGCGATCGGAGTGCGACCGCGCCTGGCCACGGCTCCGAATATCGATCGATTTAACATCCGCCAGGACGGTAACGCCATCGAAGCGGTCAAGGACGCCGCGAAATCCAGATAGTCCCGCCTTGCCTTCGGGGCATCCATACGGGACAATCAGGGCATGAGAAAACGGCATCACATTTTGTGCGTAACAGTCGGGTCGCTTGTCATCGCCGCCGCGGCGTTCATCGCCAGCGGTAAGCCCGAGACCAAAGACGCCATGAGCGTCAAACGGGCCGAGAACGATCAGCACCTGGAAGTATTCGACTCAGGCAAGTGCGTCCTACGCTACAACTTCCGCAACGTACCGGTCCCAAAGACCGCCAAGGGCAAATACGCCGTAGCACGCAGCGACTACATCCATCCGCTGTACGGACCCGGCGGCGAGGTGCTGACTACGGACTACTCGCCGGACCATCCGCACCATCGCGGTCTGTACTGGGCCTGGCCGGAAGTGTTCTACAAATCGCAGAAACGCGATCTCCACGCGCTCCAGGGCGTATTCGCCCGCCCGGACAAGATCGTCCTGGCCGACGTCATCAGGGGCAAAGCTAAAATCGTCGCCAAGAGCAAATGGCTCTGGGACAAAGAGGAGATCGTAGCCGAGACCGCGATCATAGTCGCGCACCCCGCCGACGCCGAGGGCCGGCGGATAATCGAACTGAGATTCGAGTTCACGGCGTTAGTCGACGGAGTATCGCTCGCCCGTCGCGGACAGAAGGCGTACGGCGGTTTCAACCTGAGATTCTCGCCGCGAAAGGGCCAGGAGATCGCCACGCACACCGACCCGGCCGGCAAGAAACCCCGGCGAGCGTGGGCCCAGATCGTAGGCGTGCCGCCAAAGGGAAAGAGCCCAGTGGCCGTCGGTATCTTCCAGCACGTCGAAAACCAGCACGCACCCGGCGACTGGGTCCAGTATCCGAACCTCAACTGGCTCCAGCCGACTTTCCCGTCCAAAGGCATGAAACACGAACTGAAGAAGGGCCGACGCCTGGTCCTGCAGTACGGACTGTGCATACAAAACGGGAAAATGACCGATAAGCAGCTCGCCGAACAGTGGAAATACGTCAACCGCCCGGTGATCAGAGCCGGCAAATGAACATCCAGGAGACGAACATGAACACTCTCTCTCGACGCGGATTCATCAAGACTATCACCGCAGGCGTTGCGATCCCGACGATCCTGCCGTCCAGCGCACTTGGACTGGCCGGGACCGTCGCTCCGAGCAACCGGATCGCGATGGGGTTCATCGGAACCGGCGGGCGAATGAACGCCCTGTTCGGCGGATTCCTCCCGCAGAAGGACGTCCAGGCAATGGCGGTGGCCGACCCGCGCGACGCGCGACGCAACGCCGCGGTCAAACGCACAAAAGTTGACGCCAAGTCATCCTACCGCGATTTCCGCGAACTTGTCGCGAGAGACGATATCGACGCGGTCGCCATCGCCAGCCCGGACCACTGGCACGTCCCGCATTCGATAGCAGCGATCAAGTCCGGCAAAGACGTCTACTGCGAAAAACCGCTGAGCAATACAATCTCCGAAGGCCGCCTCCTCGTAGACACCGTAAAACGATACGGAGCGGTCTTCCAGCACGGAACGCAACTGCACTCGATGGCCACGGTCCACCAGGCCTGCCAGCTCGTTCGCAACGGGCGCATCGGCGATCTCAAGCAGATCGTGATCGGCTCGCCCCCCGGCAAGACCGCCCCGCCGCCGCGGACCGAACCGGTCCCCGACTCAATCGATTACGATCTCTGGCAGGGTCCGGCGCCGCTGCGGGAGTACAACTCGGCGGTCGTAAACAAGGTCGGTTGGTACTTCATCAGCGACTACTCACAGAGCGGCTGGATCGCCGGTTACGGCGTACACGACATAGACATCGCCCAGTGGGCCATCGGAATGAACCGGACCGGGCCTGTCGAAATCGAAGGCACAGGCGTGTTCCCCAAAGACGGACTGTACGACACCGTCACGACATACCAACTGCAGTTCACCTATCCAAACGGCGTGAAACTGCTGATGACAGACACCGGCCGCAACCGGCACGGCGTGACATTCCACGGGGCCGAAGGAAAAGTCTACACGCGATTCACGATCGAGACCCAGCCAACGAACCTGGCGCGAGCAAAATTCAGCCCCGGCGACACCCTCCTGGAAAAGAGCCCCGGTCACCAGCGAAACTTCCTGGACTGCGTAAAGAGCAGGCGCGAGCCGATAACGTGCGCAGAGATCGCGCATCGCGCGACGTCAACAGCCCTGCTCGGCGGAATAGCAGTCAAGCTCGGAAGAAAACTCCGCTGGAACCCGCAAACCGAACGATTCATAGATGACCCGCAGGCCGACTCACTATTGACATGTGCAATGCGCCCGCCCTGGCGAGTGTAAAATCGAGGTATTCAAATGACACGCGGAATTCAAACGACGGTACTGGTATCGCTATCGATAATCTTGACGCTTGGCGTAGTTGCGATCGCAGCTCCACTGGACGAACCGGGCGATCCGGGCTCCGGACCCGGCGGGGTCATACCGCGCGGGGCGAAGAACCTGTTCCTCAAAGCCGCGTGCAGCGCCGATAAGACATGGTCCAATCGCACGCCTGACCTGGCGGTCAACGGCAACAGGAAGGCCGGCGATCACTGGGCCGGTCCGCCGATACCGGCAAAACACACCGTCGATCTGAAAACGCCGGCGAAGTTCAACACCATCCGTATGATCACGTACTACGACGGGAGACGGAGTTACCAATACTTCGTGGAAGTTTCGAGCGATGGGAAAACCTGGAAACAGATTATTGACCAGCGCAAGAACAAGGCCAGGGCGACTGGTGACGGGCGAATCTTCAAGTTCGAACCGCTCACGGCGAGATACATTCGCACCACCTTCACCGGCAACTCGCAAGACAACAAATCCGGCGGACATATCGTCGAGATCGAAGGATACATGCTCGACCCGGCGGCCAAGCCCAAAGACCCGCCGAAAACCGCGGCACTGTCAGGTGCAGCCGGTTCGGTTAACAATCGATACGAGCGAAACGTCAAACCTCAACTGCCCGATTCCAAGGAGTGGTCCGCCGTAGCCTGGCGCGGCGAGCGTGTGCACGCACAACTGGTGATATGGACCGGAGCCGACCTGAAGGATGTGACGCTTACGAGTTCGGATCTGACGGGCCCGGGCGGCAAGACGATTCCCGCCGCCGGCGTGGTCCCGTTCTTCGTGCGATACACGATGGGCGCCGGCGAGCTGCTCGGCGACATTCTCGAACCGAACAAGCCGATCGATCTGCCGAAGAATTCGACGCGACCGATCTGGGTCAGCGTGAACGTCCCGCAGGATTCGGCTCCCGGGGTGTACAAAGGAACGCTGGGAGTCAAAGATGCGGGCGGTAATTCGGTGAGCTTCAAACTTTCAGTCGATGTATTGAACAACGTTTTGCCGGCGCCGAAGCACTGGTCGTTCCATCTGGACCTGTGGCAGAATCCCTGGGCCGTTTCCCGCATTCACGGCCACAAGCAGTGGTCTCCGGAGCATTGGGCCAAGCTCAAGAAGGTGCTCACACTGGCCGCCGAGGCCGGTCAGAAATGCCTCACCGCCAGTATTGTCAATCGCCCCTGGGGCAGACAAACCCAGGACGGATTCGGCTCTATGATCGCCCCGACCCGCAACGCCGATGGGACCTGGACCTACGATTACTCGGTGTTCGACAAATGGGTCGAGTTCGGCTTCGCCTGCGGGATCGACAGGCAGATAAACTGCTACTCGATGGTGCCCTGGGGCAATAACCTGTACTACCAGGACGCCGCTTCCGGCAAATACGTAAAGATCACCGCAAAGCCCGGTTCGAAACCGTACGCAGACTACTGGTCGCCGCTGCTGAAGGATTTCGCCAAACATCTCAAGGCCAAGGGCTGGTTCGAAAAGACCACTATCGCGATGGACGAGCGACATCTCGACGACATGAAGAACATGATCGCACTGGTCGACAAAGTCGCCCCGGGCATGAAGATCACCCTGGCGGCCAACAAGAATCTCGAGTCGATTATCGACCGGGTGCACGATTACTCCTTCGCGATACGGTTCCGGGCGAAACCCGACCTCAATATGAAGCGAGCCGCAAACGGACGCCAGACGACGTTCTATGTCTGCTGCGCGCCGCGCCGCCCGAACACGTTCCCGTTCAGCCCTCCGGCCGAGAGCACCTGGCTCGGCTGGAACGCAGCGGCCAAGAGATACAGCGGTCTGCTGAGATGGGCTCTCTGCAGCTACAACATCGATCCGCTGAAGACAACTGACTACCCGCGCCGAAGATGGCCTACCGGCGACTGTTTCGTGATCTACCCCGGCCCGCGCAGTTCGATACGCTTCGAACGCCTGCGCGAGGGGATTCAAGATTACGAGAAGATCCGCATCCTGCGACAGAGCCTGACCAAACAGGGCGCCGCGGGCTCCGCCGGTCTGGCGAAACTCGAAGCGATCCTCAAGACAGTAGTAAACAACAACCACACCGAGGTAGTGGTCCAGGCCAAGAAGGCCCTCGAAGCCCTGTCACGCGAAACGAAAACGCAGTAGAGCCCGCCGAGGCCGATGACTGACAGCAGCTACTGGATTGACTCTTCCGGCAGTTCCTTCTTTATGCCTTCGTCTACAGGCATTTTGTCCGGAAGCGCGCCGGTCTGCTTCATCAGCATCTGGAGCTGTTTCTTCAGGGCCGCGATCGTGTCTTTGTGCGCCGGATCGTCTATGAGATTCTTCAGCTCGCCCGGATCGTTTTTCAGGTCGTAGAGTTCGGACTTGTGCCGGTCCGGCCCGCCGTCTCCGTGAGGATAATGCACGTACTTCCAGCGATCGGTCCGCACGCCGCGGACGTTCGGCGTGTAGGGGAACTGCTTTTCGTAGTTGTATTCGTAGTACCACGCGTCGCGCCACTCGCTGGATTTGCCCGACACCAGGCCGGCCCAGCTCATACCGTGAATATTCTGCAACGCCGTGGCGTCGCACATCTCCAGCACGCTCGGAGCCAGGTCGATATTCAACACCATCTGCGGCACTTTCGTACCCGGCTTAATCTTCCGGGGATACCGCACCAGCATCGGCACGCGGATCGATTCTTCGTGCATCGTGCGCTTGTCGGTCATCCCGTGTTCACCA
>CAYMSH010000107.1:0-16733 GCA_964392945.1 uncultured Planctomycetaceae bacterium
AGTCGGTGTAGTAGTGGTTCGACTGGTACTTGAACCGCTTGACGAACAGGAGCTTTTCGAAGTCCATCAGCGGATTGTCCTTGATAAGCGCGTCATAGCGGACCTTCTGGACTTCTGCTTTGAATGCGGTCATCGCGTCGGGAGTTATTTCGGTTTCGGCCATCTTGGCCGCTTTCGTTTCGATCGCGTTGAGCAGGGAGAGGCTCTTGTCGATCTTCGCGCCGGTCTTCTTCAGGTTGCTCAGCATTGCCCGGAGGCCTGCGATGTCGAGTTCCTTGAGCTTGTCCATGACGCTTTCGTAGGCTCGCGAGCGGAGGTACGCCAGACGCACCCTGGCCAGACCGGCGGGGTCTTTGGCGCCCTCGGCGAGTTTTGCCGCCTGCCTGGCGTGAACCGGCGATCGGTGGCTGGCCGAGGCGTAGCGTTTGGCCAGTTCGGCGTAGTCGCCGGGCTTCCAATCGTTGCGCCAGATGCCGTCCTGGATCTCCCAGGTCATCTCATTGCGCGCCGCGTCGTCGGTGAATGTCTTACGCAGGAAGGACCAGATCGGGATATTGGGATTCTGCTTCTGGCCGGGTGCGGCGATGAGGACCTTGACCTGTCCGTTAAGGTCCAGGGCTCTGCCGATCTTGCCTGTACTGAGCTTGGCGCCTTTCATGCTGATCGCATGGTTATGGTTGCCCGATGCGTCCATGACGCCGGTGTCGAAGGGCCAGTGAGCGCCCAGGCCGTTTGGCCCGAGCTTGTGCGGGGCGGTCATGACGCCCTTGATCTCCTTCTCCGGCAGGGCGCGAGTGTAGATTCGCATGTCGTCTATCAGGCCTCGGAAGTACGAGTTTCGCCCGGGGAAGTCCGGCGAGGTGTACCCGATCTTGCCGACGGCGCCTTTGGGATCGTAATCGCTGGGGAGATTCCCTCTTGCTTCGGATTTCCCATCGACGTAGATGATCTGGCCTTTCGGCGTGCCGACCACGGCCACGTGATGCCATTTGCCGTCGGCCACATTCGATGTGCCGCGGAACACGCCTGTTGAATGAACGTCCATGCAGGCTCGTCCGCCGCCGAGGAAGATCGTCTTGCCGTTACGCTGCCATCGCTTGTTCGGCTGGCATTTGGCGAAGATCGTGCCGCTGTGGCTCTTGGTCTTGATCCATGCGGCGATGGTGTATGAGTCCCGCGACATGTCCGGCAGGCCGGTCGGCTCCTTGGACGCCGGTCGCTTGCCGACCATCGCGTTTCGCGTGGCGATCATCGACTCGTGCCACGTGGCTTTCTTGACGTAATCGGCGCCCATCGCCGGCGCCAGCAGTGCTGCTATAACGAGAACCGCCAAGAGGGCGGCAATGCGTGTGGTCATTATGTTGGACATCGTTTGTTGCTCCTGCGTAGCTTATCTCTTGTCTTCGGGTAGCGGGGCGGTCGTCGATCTTGCGTTTTCGAACGTCGGGACCGGCCGGAAGTTCGGGTGGTCCTTGTACTTCAGGTTCTTTCGCCCGTAGTAGGTTCCGTAGTACTGCCCGTTGGCGTCTACCCATGTCGTCAGGCGGATCATGTCTTCCAGCGGAATATTAACCTTCTTGTGGACCTTGGCGAGCTTAGCCGCGATTTCGGCTTTCTTGGGGTCCTTGAGCTTGACTTTGCCCTTGGAGTGCATGGCGATAAGTATGCTGGCGTGCGAGCCGAGGCTCCTGGCCGGCAGGTAGTGTATGTTCCCGGGCTTGGGATGGTTTTCGCCGATTGTCGGGAACAGATCGAATCGCCTGCGTCCCCTGCCCCCTCGTCGCTCGCGGATGAGGTTCTCGTAGGAGCGGCTGAACAGCCCGGTCAACTCACCGCTCAGGTCGAGCTTGCCCTTGGGCTCCTTACCGGAGTGGCATTTTACGCAATGCTTGTCGAGCACGGGCTGCACGTCAGTGGGGTAGTGGATCGGGCGCGAGCCGGACTTCTCGCCCGGTTGCGGGCCGGGGACCGAAGGTTTGCGTTTCAACGCTGTGACTACTTTCGGTTTGGCCGACACTATTTCATTCGGCGTCTCGTGGCAACCGATGCACGATCGCGTCTCGCCGGGCATGTAGTTCACCGCCGTTCGCTCGCGCTGGACCTCCATGTAGTTTTCATCGAGCGCCTGGAAGAAGATGTTCCTGTCGGCCGGGACGGTGAAGTGGGCCGATCCGTCTTTTTCGACCGGCACGACGCCGATCTGGATTCTCAGGCCCAGGTTGGTGTCCTTGCTGATCGTCGCGTGCTGCTGATCGTAACCGTCTCCGCCCCAGCGGCGTCGTGCGGCCCAGGGGCGCGGGATCTGCTCGTTGATGCGGATGTACTTGATCGATCCGCGCGGGGTCTCTTCCATACCGTGGTATATGTCAGTCACCACGCAACGCGCCAGGTTCTGTTTGGCCAGCTTCGGATCGAGCGATCCTTTCAGAACCGGCGGGGTCTTTCGCTTCCGCAGCGGGATCGGCTGGAACAGCCCGATCTCGGGGTCAGCGTGGATAAGCGCCGTGTCGCCGGCTTCGTTGAGCAGGCAGATGTCCCACGCGGTGGGATGCTTCCAGTTGGCCTGGACGTTCATCGAAACCAGGAAGAACTTCTCCGATAGCGGGAACGGCTCCTTGAACAGGCGGCGAGCGCCCCATTTGCTGTTGCCATCGTGCCAGAAACCCCCTTCGCGGCGGACGTCGATATCGGGGGTGATGTACGTCATCGGCTCGCGCGTGCGAATGTTTTTGGTCATGTCGATTCGGATGACGGTTCCCACGCCGTTTTGCGGGTAGTGGGGCACGCCGAGGAATACGAACTTGGTGTTCGTGCCGGGGATTGCTCTGCCCTGGTGAAACGTCGGCGGCAGGGCGATGGCGTTTCCGTAGATTTCGGCCTGTCCGGTCCCGTCGGGTCGGACCGCCCAGAGGCACTTGTTGGCCACGGCGCCCTTATCGACGTATTCCCAGCGCGTGTACATGATTCGCCCGTCGTTCAGGATCGACGGCGTGGCTTCGCTGACCGACGAGTTGGTCAGCTTCTTCATGTTCTTGCCGTTGGCGTCGATGCTGTACAGCAGCGTGGTTGTCAGGATGTCGCCCGCGTCGCAGAGAATGCCGTAGTGGCATCGCGTGGATATGAACAGTATCCCGCCATCGGGCAGGTAACACGGGTCCATGTCGTCCGTGCCATGATGGTAGCCTCTCCTGTAGAGCTTCTGTATCTCGGCTTCATTGCTCGGCGGGAAGGTCACCTGGCGGGGCTTTCCGATTCGCTTGCCCGTTGTCGGATTGATTCGGATCTCGTACAGGAAGAAACCGACGTCACGCTCCTTCTTCCATGCGAAGACGATCTTCGTCGCGTCGAAGCTCAGGTCGAAACGCCCGAAGATTCCTTCCTTCATCTCCGGGATCAGGTCGGTGACTTTGCGCGTTTTCATGTCCAGCACGCACAGATTGCCGCCGAACGTCCTGCAGCCGTTGATATAGTCGGTGTAGTAGTGGTTGGACTGGTACTTGAACCGCTTGACGAACAGGAGTTTCTTGAAGTTCATCACCGAACTGTCTTTCAGCATTGTGTCCAGGGCGATGTGCTTGGCCTTGGTGAGGGTCTCGGCCTTTCGGGGTCTGGCCAGGGCCGGTCGCGTAAGCTGCAGCAGCATTGCGGTCGCTGCAAGCAAAGCCAGGGCGACAAATCGTCCGTTACGTCTGTGACGCGTAGTATACATATCTTTCTTACTCCGGGATGAAGGCTATTGCAGGTCCGGCAGTACGATCTGGCCGGCGGCCTGTTCTTTCGTTTTGTAGTAGGCTCCGTAGAACTCCGAGTTGCTGTCGAGCCAGAGCGTCAGGCGATGCAGGTCCTCGGGAGGCAGTTTCAACTTGTGATGTCCCTTTTCGAGCATCTGGAACAGCGGCGAGGCCTTGGCTCCGAACTTGCCGGCGATGGATCTGCTGCCGCCGTGAACGCCGCTCCTGATCGAACCGTTTGTCACGTGGAAGTAGAATCCGTATTTGCCGGCCAGCGAGACGTACGACTGGGTCCATCCGTTTTTGTTGGTTACGATATTCCTCAGGTCCGGCGCGGTCTTCTTGCGGTCCTTCTTGGCGTTGTTCTCGGTGTGGCACTTGATGCAGTGCTTGTCTAGCACCGGCTGGACGAGTCGCGGGTAGTTGAACGGATTCGACCCGTCAACTTCGGCTCGGATCTTCGATGGCTTGCGTTTCATCGCCATCGGCATTTTCGGGGCCTTTGAGGCTTTCGGCGTGGCCAGTTTGCGTTCGTGGCAGCCCAGGCAGGTCAGGCGTTCGCCGGGGTGTGCGTAAGTCGCCGATCGCATTGACTGGACCGCAAGCCCGCGGGCGTCGAGGGCCTGGAAGTAGATCGGCACGCCTACCGGAGCCTCGAAGTAGCAGCTTCCGTCGGCCTCGACCGGCACATCGCCGAGGATCGCCCGCGCGTTTGTCTGGGAAGCTACTCCGATTCGCGGCTTGTTCGGCGGGGCGGTCGATTTGGGCAGCATCTGCACGATTCGCAGCGATTTGATCTTCGTGTCTTTGGGCCACTCGAAGTCCGCGTCGTATACGTTCATTACCGCGATCGTGGCCGGGCGGTCGAATCCCGTCTGGTTCGGGATGACTGGCGGTTTGGGGCGCGCCCGCAGCGGGATCGGGCTCAGGCACGGGATCGCAGCGTCGCGGTAGAGCAGTTCGCGATTCCCGAACCGATCGATCAGGTACAGACCGCGGTTCCTGGCGGCCGGGTCGTGAATGCAGAGATAGAAATCCTCGCTCAGCGGCCAGGGCGTTCCGTAACGCATGCCCGTTCTGGTGTTGGTCTCCGATTCCGGGAACGGCGCCTCTGGCGTCAGGCGTTTGACCTGGCTCATGGCGTTGTCGTCTTCGATACGCTGATCGATCAGCACCAGCGATCCGATCGCGTTTCCGTGATGGGCTCCGGTAACCGCGACGTACCTGTGCGAGCCGGGAATCGCTCTGATTTCCATTTCCATCCAGGGACGTTTGTTACGATCAACGGGATAGTTTCCGTGCAGGCTGCGCGGGTCGCGCCCGTCGGGGTACGACATCCAGATATGGTGCGCTACGTTCGTGTCGCGATCGATATAGTCCCATCGCGTGTAGACCAGCATTCCGTCGTTATCGACGCTGGGCTGCCATTCGTGCGTTTCGTGATGGCTCAGCGGGGTGATGTCGGTTCCGTCGGGCTTCATTGCGAATGTCGTGTAGACCGGGCAGTGTCGCCCGCATCGCAGGTATCCGCCTCGCCGCAGCGAGATGAACGCGACGCGCCCGTCAGGCAGGAAGCACGGGTCGAAATCGTCGGCGTCGCCATCGGTGATCTGCTGGAGATTCGAACCGTCGGCATTGCACTTGAAGATGTGGTAACTGATCTCCGGGCCCCACGTGTAGGTCTTCTTGGCTTTCGACTGGCTCCATGCGAACATGATCGTCTTGCCGTCGAAAGACAGCTCCGGCGACAGGAATGAGCCGCCGACGAGCTTTTGGCCTTTGAGGCGGCCGGACTGGACGATCGAGTTTTCCAGCAGATTCGTCGCCTTGGGCTTGTCGCCGAACGGATCGGAAAGCACGTAAAGCCCGCCGCCGGGCTTGGTGTTGCATCCGTAGAACTGATCGCACATGTGGAACGGCCCACCCGGATCGACGCGCGTGATGAACAGCAGCTTGTCGAAGTTCAGCAGGGGGTTTGAAAACGCGATTTTGCGGCGGAGCTTGCAGACCTTGTCGAACGTTTCGCGGCTCGGCGTTGCGGTCCGGAGAGCCTTGAGTTCAGCGGTGAGATTGCTGATGTCGGCCGCGCCTTTCATCGAAGCGATCTTTGCCGCCAGAGCCTCGGTTCGCCGCAGGACGACATCTGTCGGAGTCTTGTCGGACTCGAGTATCAGGGCCTCTTTCGCCAGCGATTGATCGGCGATTTTGTCGAACCATTTTCTATTTGCGATATCCTTCTGCAGATATCCGTATTCGTCGCCGGCGGGGGGTAATCGTCTGGACGCCGCTCGGCGGGCCCGGGCCGGTGCGGCCTTGAGGTTCTCGATCTTGGCCACAGCGATAACCGAACCCCATCTGTCTTTCGACGGGACTGAGAACGCGGCACCGGCTTTGGCGTCGATGCTGAAGATCGTCCAGGGATAGCTCCTGCCGCTGATAACGGTGTCCATCTTGCCGCACTTTCGCCAGTCGCCGGCGAGCTTGAGCGCCTTGGGCGCCAGCGGGTCTTGCAGGCAGATATACAGTCGTCCGGCCGTTTTGACGGTGCAGGTGTAACGCGCCGGTCCGTTGTGCATATGCGATGTGAACTTCAGCCCCTGGAGGAATTTCGGCACTTTGCTGAATGTGTAGTTCCTGTTGGGGTGTATCGGGGCGTTTTCGGCCATACTGCCGGCCGCCAGAGGTCCGCTGGCCGAGATCGAAACCGTAGCAGTGGGCTCGGCGCCAACCGCCGATCCGACCAGCAGAATCGCCATCGTCAATGACAGGACCATAAGACGAGAATTCACCATCGCTAAACTCCTAATTCATATCTCGGTAATGCGCCTATAATACCAGATAACGCTCGCCGGATGGTAGTCTTGCTACTGACGGGAAAAAGGCTATCATCGTTTAACCGGCTCACAACGGGCCGACACTGGAGATGCAGATGCGTAACAGCGGCTTGATTGGACTGATAGTGTGTGTGATCGCAGCTTCCAGCATTGCTGCGGCGCCGACGGACGTCTCAGAACTCCTGGCCAGGCAGCCCGCGGGTCTGGGCCGCCCGGCGACGGATCGTGCGGCGTGGAAGGCTCTTTCTGCCGCTGAGGGATTCAAAGGGATTATCGACCAGGCGGCCGAGCTCATAGGTAAACCGTTGCCACAGCAGAGCGATGAACTGTACCTGGATTTCTCGCGTACTGGCAACAGGAGCAGATGGCAACGCGTCGCTTCGGCCCGTCGAAGCAGGATCGGACTGCTGACCGTGGCCGAGTGCCTGGAGAATCGCGGTCGATTCATCACCGACCTGGAGAAGGTTATCGCCGCGGTCTGCAGTGAACGTACGTGGGTCTATCCGGCGCACGATAGATCGCTAGCGAATTTCAAGGGCAAGACCATCGATATCGATCTTGCCTCTTCGTATGTCGCCTGGGAGATGGCGACGGCGAAATACCTGCTTGGCGTCAAGCTCAGCGCCAAGACGCGCAAACTGATCGACGCCAACCTCCGCAAGCGGATATTCGATCCGTACATGGCTATGGTCAGCGGCAAGCGTCGGGCCAACTGGTGGATGTCTACGACGAACAACTGGAATGCGGTATGTCTGGCCGGCGTGACCGGGGCGGCGCTGGCGAATATCGAATCTCGCGTCGAGCGAGGCAAATACGTCGCCGCGGCGATGAAATACTCAAAGAGTTTCCTGCGGGGTTTTACGTCCGACGGATACTGCAGCGAGGGGCTTGGTTACTGGTCGTACGGATTCGGCAACTACGTGCAACTGGCCGAGACGGTTTGGCAGGCCACTGGCGGCCAGATAGACATGATGGAGGCCGACAACGTCAGAGCCCCGGCGATGTTCCCGCAGAAGATCGAGATCATAAACGGCGTGTCGCCCGCGTTCGCCGACTGCAGCGTCGGGACCCGCGCTTCGAGCGATATGGTGCATTTTCTCTCCCGTCGATACGCGATGGGAGCCGACCCGGCCGGCGACAAGGACATGATCGGCTACAAGGGCCGTCTGCCGCTTACGATGATACTCTCGTTCCCCAGCTCGATCAGTGCGGTCCACAAAGGCAAGACCGCCGCCGGGCCGGGGCTGCGAACCTGGTTCGACAAGGCCGGAGTCCTGATCGGCCGGCCGGGGGCGAAGTCCAAATGCCTCATAGGCGTCGCACTCAAGGGCGGGCATAATGCCGAGCACCACAACCATAACGATGTCGGATCGTATCTCGTGGTCCTCGGCAAAACGCCGGTGCTCGTGGACCCCGGAGCCGAGGTCTACACGTCGCGAACGTTCAGTTCGAAACGCTACGACAGCGGCGTGCTGAACTCGCTGGGGCATCCGGTTCCGCGTATCGCGGGCAAACTCCAGCGGAACGGGCGGAGTTGCAAAGGTCTCGTCGTTAAAACCGATTTCACTGACGACGCCGACACGCTGGTGCTCGATATTCGCTCGGCGTACGGCAAGCAGGTCCCCCAGATGACGAAACTCAACCGGACATTCGTCTACAGCCGCAAGGGCTCGGGATCGCTGACGGTCAGCGACGAAGCGGCGTTCAGCAAGCCGACAACGTTCGAGACCGCACTGATAACGCTGGGCAAGTGGAAACGCAGCGGACCCGACGCTGTGATAGTGAGCGACGGCGGTCAGGAGCTGCGCGTGGAGATCGACGCCGGAGCCGCGGAATTTGACATCAAGGCCGAGCAGATCAAAGAGGATGTTCGAACGAAGACCCTCCCAACGCGAATAGGAATCACGCTCAAGAAGCCCGTGACCAAAACAACAGTAACGCTAAAGATCACGCCGGTGAAGTAATAGCGGCGACGCTTACTTTGCCTTGATCGGCGCCTTCTTTTTCTGCAGCGACAACCATGTCAGCGCGGCGGTTGGTACGATCTCGTGGCCGCCTTTGAAAATCGTAACTCTCGTCGCGCCGGATGTCTTACGTAGCAGCGGGATTTTCGGTCCGTATGTTCGGTCCGAGAGTTTCTTCCGCAGGTGCGTGGGGACTTCGGATTTCTCGACCATGTGGGCGATGTCGGCGTCCGATATCCGATCGGCCGGTGCGGCCGCGGCGTTGAACGCTCGCAGCGTGTGGCTTATCGGGACTGAGCCCTTGTGCCCGTCGTGGATCCCTGTGTTTATGTCGAGATTCACGCCGGCTTGCCGGGCTTTTCCCAGCCAGGTCAGCGGCGAGCGGTTCTTGTATTCCAGATCGACTTTGTCGCTTGCCCCCGGCGGTCCGCCGCACGATTTTTCGATATCCGCATAGTAGCGGCGTTTGGCTTTCTTGCACTCGGCGTGCCAGGCTTTCAGGTCCGAAATCCCGGCCCATGCCGAGACGCCGGCCCATATTTCCGGAGCCCGACCGGCCATCAGCATCGCCATGTGCCCGCCGCCGGATGCGCCGACGAGGTAGATGCGATTGGCGTCGATGTTTGCGACTTTTTTCGCGTATTTTACGGCGCTGACGATATCGTCTACCGCCAGTTGCGATCCGCACGCCTCGGGTCGCCTGTTCGGTCCGCGGAAATTGGGACCTATGAACGCCCATTTGTTCTTCACGCACCAGGGCCCGTAGGGGCATCGCCCGCCGACCTGGCGAAAGTCGGCGCTCCATGTGTGCAAACCGACCAGCAGGGGGACCGGAGTTTTCGACTCCGGCCCGTAGAAGTACGCCGGCTGGTGGGTTGAGTCGGCGGCCGACATGTAGTTGATCACTCTGACCCTGTCGCCGCCCAGAGGTCCGTCGGTTCCGAAAGCAGAACCCGCCCAGGCCGCTGCGCCCGCCAGTGAGGCGGCGCGCAGGAATTCACGTCTTGATTGGGTGTGCATGCTGGCGATCCGGATTAGCGGCCGATGAAGGTCACCATCGCGTGCCAGCCTTTTCCGCTGGACAGTACGCCGGGTGTTTTTTCCTTCACGTCGGCCGGTCCGAACTCGCCGGCGCAGTAGCAGCCGAACAGCGTGATGTCCTTGCCGGTTACGCTCTGGAACGCGGCCAGTTCGTCGCCGAGGTTGTCGAGTTTGCCTTTGCGTCCGGCGCAGTCGAAGGCGAGCATTGCGATCGGTTCTGCGTCAAGTTTCTTCTTGGCTTCGGCCGCTCCGTCTTTGGCCGTCGCGATCACGGCGTCATTGGTCTTCGCCTGCCTGCCGGCCAGTGCGACTTTGAAATCGCCGGAGAGCATGATCCCGATCGCGCTGTCGCTGTAGAGTTGACCCTGGTAGTGCAGGAACGTTTCGCCGTCGTTCTTTGAGATCGATCCTCCGGTGATCGGGAAGTCCTTGCCGACGACTTCCTGCAGGCCGTCCATGAACAGTTGGTTCTTGGGCGAGTGCGCGTCGGCAATGGTGATCAGGAGCTTGGAGTCGGCTTTCTTCTTGAGTTGTCCGGCCAGTTTGCGGCCGCCGTCGCCAAGGACCTTCGTGAGTTTGGGCTTGTCGGTCTCGAACGACAAGCCCTTGGCGCCCATGTTCTTGACCAGCGCGGTTTGCACGTCGATCCCGGCTCCGCCGATTCCCAGCACGCATACCGTGTCGAGGTCTTCGGCCTTAGTCTGTGTGAACGCGCCGTATCCCGAGAAGCCGATCACGATTTCCTTGCCGAACACCTTGGTGACCGCATTTACGACTTTGGTCTTGAGTTCCTTGTCATCGAAGCAGTCGGTCACGAGCACGACTTTCGGAGCCGTGGCGCCGAGGGCCTTCTTGAGCGCCGCGGCGGCTGTCGTGCCTGCTATTGTCGGGTCTTCGTTGTCGGCGATTGCCGACTCGATAACGATCGGGGCCCTGAGCCGTGTCGTGCTGGGCTTGTACTTCGCCGTTTCGGCGGTGTCTCCGCAGCCCGATGCGAGCATGGCGACGCACATGACGACAACAAGCAGAGCGGCCAGAGTGTTCATTTGACGATTCATTGTATTGTCCTTTTTTGTTCAGTTATGACCATGGTTAAGCTGGAGCAAGACACCAAAGATGCGGCTCCGGCATGATGTTAAGTACCCGTGCGATGCAGAGCAGGTTTGGGAGGGAATGACACCTTCGGCCCCTTGTCCTGTGTTTCCTGTTTTTTCAAATCAGCGAATATCGCATTGAGATCATGCCCATGCTCGGCGGCATGTTTCTCGCGAATACGCCTGACTTCCTCGACTATAGGATCTTTTTTCATGGTTCACCTGCTCAACAGTTCTTCGGGCGTGCAAATTACCGGGCACTGATACCCTTCGCTATCCGCTATCCTTATTACACTGTTGCGGATCGTGGCGTTGGCGATATGCCTGCAGTTCCAAGTCAACAGATAATCCATACCGTGAATTGTCGCCATGGATATGTGCAGGGCGTCTTCAGACGCGTTTTCGGGAATAGGACCGTTTCTTACCAGCTTGTGTGCTAGAGCCAGCACCTCCGGTTTTGATTCCAATCGCGGAAGTCCGTCGGCGATCTCCAGCCTGCGTTCGGCCGCATCGGGGTCTCCGGCTCCGGCTTCCCGCAGTACATTCTGTGAGATATACAGATCAAAATCTGATCTGCATTCCCGCCACCATTCCCAGGTTAACTCCTGCCGCGCCGCTACAACCAGATCGCGGGTCTGCCTGGCCGCGAGGTAACTGATAACAGTGGTTTCTATGTAGACTCGAGATTTCATGCTCTTACATATCGATTCTACCTGCCGCCGCAGGAGATTGGCAACTCATTTGTCTTCAAAAGCACAGGCACCGGCGCAACGGCTGTTGGGTTATAAAAGCGAATATGGTATGGCCGATCAGTGTATCGATGTACAGAAGCCCCATTCGAGTTTGCTGTCCAGCAGCGGTTTGTCGGGGAACTTGGCTCCGATCCACTTGGTCCATGCGTATTTGTTGCACGTCCCGGGCAGGGGGGATGCCACCGCGGCCATCTGGCGAACGCCGGTTCCGTCGGGGTCGTGGACCAGCACGCCGAATCTATACTCCCGCCCGGTCGTAGGCTTGAGCACCTTCATCATCGGGCGCATCGGTACGGATATCTCGTATGTCGTGATATCCTTTTCCCGTTTGACGGCGACTACCGACTTGGCCAGCGGTTCTGTCGGCAGGGCTGTCGGTTTCTGCGTGTCGCCCAGCGAACCGCCGGGCTTGGCGATCTGGTAACACTTTCCGTCTTTGATAACGAATTCGTAGCGGGCGGTCTTGTCGTCGTCGGATTTGCCGGTTGACGCCTTGCCGTAAGCCAGTGCGAACTGTATCGCGTCGGCCGACTTGTCGAATTTGTCTTCCTGTACTTCAACGGCCAGGCAGTAATTTCGCTTGTTCCAGTAGGTCCGCACGACGGTCTTTTTGTCCTTGCAGACAAAGGTCACCGGCACTGCGTCGTTGAGCCACTCGGTTATGTCGCCGTCTATCTTCGGCTTGACGTACGGCGTCGTGGCGCAGATCACCTGCTGGGCGACTGTGACGGTCTGTCCGCCGCCGACTGCGGTTATCGTGCAGGGGTAAACGTGAGTCTTGCTGGCGATCGCCTTTTCCAGTGCGAACGGGATATGTTTGCTTTCACGGGCTTTCAGCGAGACGTCGAACTGCGTCTTGTCGGCTTTCCACCCCTCGGGTAGTTTGACGGTTATCTTGCCGGCGTACGGGGCGTCCAGCAGATTCACCACGGTAAACCCGCTTACCGGACCGGTGTCCGGCGGTACGACTATGTTGTCGGCCCGCAATGCCACTGGCGGTTTACTCGCGGCGTTCTGGCCGATTGCAACACACAGGCACGCCAGCATCACCACGAGGCACGGTGCGGCTATCTTGAAGAATTTCATGGTTTCTACTCCTTGGCCGGTTTGATGACCTTAACGCGGATATTCCTGAATCGGTAGATCTTGCCCTTTTCGCCGTGATGCTGCAGTGCGAGGTAGCCTTGTGCATCCGTCGCGTCCCTGAAGTCGGTCGTCATCACGCCGTTTACGGAAATCTTGAGCCGATCGCCAACGCACTCGATGCGATACTTGTTCCAATCGTCGCGTTTGAAGCTGTCGCCGGCGTTCTTGCGGAACGCTGCGATCGTCTCTTTCTTCTTCTTGTTGGGGTGCAGCCAGCCGCGGCGTCCTTCGTCGTACAGGCCGCCGGACCACTTGCGGTCTGAGGGGTCTACTTCGGCCTGGTATCCGAACACCTTGTTGGGCTTGCGATGGCAGCGGAACATGAAGCCCGAGTTGCTCTTGCCCTCGGGCATCTTCACTTCAACTTCGAAGATGAAATCGGCGTACTGCTTGGCCGTGGTCAGGAAGAATTTTCGTTTGGTGGTCGTCAGGTGGATTTCGCCATCAACGACAGTAGCCTTGCCCCAGGTGTAAGGGTTGGTCCAGCCTTCGAGTGTCTTGCCGTCGAACAGGGCGGTCCATTCGCCGTCGGCCGCCGCCGCAGCCGGTTTCACATCGTCTGCGATCAGCACGTTAGTGAGCACCTTGGCGACTTTGTTGTCGCCCCAGGTCCAGACGATCTTGTTCTTGCGGTCAAACTCGATCAGGTGCTTGGCGTCCTTGCCCATATTACCGTGTCCCAGCCAGTTGGCTACGACCACATTGCCGTTTTTCAGCGCTTCGAAACCGGAGAAGCAGTCCAGCAGGATATCGGGATGGGCCTTCCTTCCTCCGACGGAAGATACGGTCTTGCCGTCTGCGTCGATCTCGACGATCACGACGGCGCTGGCGGTAGACACCAGCGTGTTGCCGCAAGGCAGGCGGACGGCTTTGTAGCCCTTGCCGGGGATCTTCGCTTCCCAGACGATCTTGCCCTTGGCGTCGACTTCGACTACGCGTTTGCCGACCGTCAGCAGTATGTTCCCGTTTTTCAGGCGCCGCATGAGGCGAAGGTTCCCCAGGCCCTTGAGCAGCAGTTCGCTGAGCGTCTTGCCCTTGGCGTCGATTGTGTAGATTACGATCCCGCCTTTGCCGGCTCCTCCCAGCAGTGTGTTTCCGCACGGCAGACGTCTTGCGGAGTTTATGCCCTTGAACGAATCGACTGACCAGAGTTTTTTGCCGGTAGCCAGATTGTATTCGCCGGCGCCGTTGCCGTGGCTGACGAGAACCTTGTTGCCGTCGATGATCTGCATGTCTCGCGACCCGCTGGGGATCGCCGCGGTCCAGTTGTTCTTCGGGTCTGTCTGGTCAACGTAGATAAGGTTGTTGGCCTTGTTGTCTACGCCGAGGAACTTGTGCTTGACCTCGGCGGCCCGAGCGATCGATCCGAAGATTCCAACAATCGCGATAAGCATGAGGATACGGATTACGGATACTTTCATTATTGACTCCATGGGGTTGTCACTTTGCCGGCGATTTGCTCTTGCCGACTACGGCGTAGAGGTATCGTCCGGTGTTTATGTACATCACGCCGTCTGCGATGACCGGCGTGCCGGACATCTTATCAAGCAGGCCGATCTTGTTCAGTATTTTCTTTTTTCTGTCGGCTCTGAAGACCCACAACTCCTTCTTCTCCGTGCCGAGGTAGACCTTGCCGTCAACGGCGAATGTCGAACTCCACAGCGGCGAACCGGGCCAGTACGGATGCTTCTCGAAATTCCGATCGGTGCTGTGGCCCCAGTGATGCTTGCCGGTCTCGGCGTCGAAGCAGTTTACGTTGCCCGAGTAGTCGGCGATGAAGCACAGCCCGTCGTAGATCGAACAGGTCGACAAAGATCGCTCGACTTTGCGGGAGTCCCATATCTTCTTGCCAGTGGCCGCATCAACGCACGAGAGCATTCCCAGGCCCGTTCCGTGGTTCGGGTCATGCCCCGTGGCTACGTAGACGCGGCCCTCGTGGAAAACTGGCGTTGCGATGATTTCGCTGGGCCCGTTGCGGCGAACCTTGTTCTTCGCCGGACCGGTGAGGCGCTGATACAGGCGTTTCTTGCCGTTTTTATCGTAGCGGTAGTCACGCGGATTGCAGTCGTAGGACCAGGCCTTCTTCAGCACGGCCGGTTTGTCGCCCTGCGGCATTTTCGACAGCGCTTCGAATGCGTAGAGCAGTCCGTCGCCGCCGCCGAAGAATACAAGCGTCTTGTCGCCGACTTTGCCCAGTGAAGGCGAGGACCACTGGCCGTGCAGGACTCGGCGTCCGATCTTTTCGTTGTCGACAGCCGCCAGCGTCCCAGTCTTCTTGTTCAGCACGATCAGGCTCGGCGCATCGGGGAGCGGTACGTTTATGTGCGACAGATCCGGCCCGTTTGACGTGCCGGCGTAGACAAAGTCGCCCTTGATCAGCACAGCACAACTGACGGCGTCATGCGGGCGGACCGGCAGGGCGGTTATCATGTCGTATCGCCAGATAATGTCGGCGTCGGACTTGTCGAGTTTGGCGGCCGGGCGCCCGGCAGGGACCATGAACTTACCTTCATCCTGGAACGGTCCGTCATTGCCGTCGGATTGTCCTTTCATGTCGAGGCAGAGGACCTCGCCGCGCCCCGTAACGAGATAGGCCCGATCGCCTTCGATCGTCGCCGAGTTGCATACGCCGAGATTCATCTGGTCCATGTAGAACCCGCGTTCCTTGACTATGTATCGCGGGATGACGAGTTTCCACAGACGCCGCCCCGTTTTGGCCTCGCAGCAGAGCACTACCGACCCGCGAGTTCGGGCGAATCGCCGGTCCTTGAGCATCGCGTCATTCGTGCCGACGATGAGCTTTCCATTTGAGATCACCGGGTTTCCGTAGGTCTGGCTGCCGAGGGTGATCGCCCACTTGACGTTGCGGGTTTTCGACATGTCGATCCGGCGCGTTCCGTCGGTCAGTTCGCCCGGCCCGAACGAAAGCGGCACGTTCTTCGCATCCGACGCCATGTTGCGACCCGAATCGCCGCCCCATTGGGGCCAGTCGGCGCCTGCGGCGATCGAGCCCGACAACGCCAGTGCGACTGTCGCGATGATACAGCTGAGTTTCATGCGATTCTTTCCGGCTTTGGGTCTATTTTTTCCCTGCCACGGCGTAAAGGTAGCGTCCCGTGGCGACGTACAATATACCATTTGCCGCTATCGGAGTGTTGGACATCTTCTCCAGCAGGCGAATCCTGTTGAGCACTTTCTTTTTCCTGCCGGCCCGGAAGACCCACAAGTTTTTCTTCTCCGTACCGAGATAGATTTTCCCGTCGGCCGCGAATGTGGAGCTCCAGAGCGGCGAGTTGGTCTTGAACACCCACTTGCCGTATTCCGGGTCGGTGTGATGGACCCAGTGACGCTTGCCGGTGTCGGGATCGAAGCAGTGCAGGTTGCCCGTGTAGTCGGCGACATAGAGCAGCCCGTCGTAGATCGAGCAGGTCGATAGCGATCGCTCGACTAATCGCGACTCCCAGATCTTCTTCCCGCTGGCCGCATCCACGCACGACAGGCAGCCCTTGCCGGTTCCGTGCCGCGGGTCCTGGCCGATGGCTACGTATATACGCTTCTTGTAGAGCACAGGCGTGGCGATGATCTCGCACGGGCCCTCGCCGCGAGTGGTGTTGCGGGCGGTCCCGTGTATTCGCTGGTAAGTGATCTTCGTTCCGTCGTCGCGGTGGCGGTAATCGCGGGGGTTGCAGTCGTATCGCCAGACTTTTTTGAGCGTTGCGACCTTGCCGGCCGGCGGCGGTTTGGAAATCGCTTCGAACGCATAGAGCATTCCGTCTCCGGCGCCGTAGAAGACAAGCGTTTTGTCGCCGATGCGGCCCATCGCCGGCGAGGACCACTGGCCGTGCAGCATTCGCCTGCCGATCTTCTCGTCGTCTTTCGCCACGAGTTTTCCGGTCTTCTTGTTGACTGCGATAATGCTCGGCGCGTCGGGGAACGGTACGTTGATGTGGGTCAGGTCCACGCCGTTTGACGTGCCGGCGTATATGAAATCACCGTCGATCAGTACGGCGCAGCTCGGCGAATCCTGCGGCCGGACGGGCAACTCGGCGATCATGTCGTATCGCCATATGATATCGGCGTCGGACTTGTTGAGTTTCACCGCGTCGGCGCCGCCGGCGACCATAAACTCACCTTCGTTCTTGAACGGTCCGTCGTTCCCGTCGGATTGCCC
>CAYMSH010000108.1:0-16658 GCA_964392945.1 uncultured Planctomycetaceae bacterium
CCCTGGTTGCGACAGACGCTGTTGGTCGATGCGTGGGGGACCACCTTCGAATCGCCCATTACATCCTTAGGATTCAGCGCCAGATTGCGGTATCCCACAGTCAGCACCGGCGGATCCTTGTCAGTCGGGGCTCCCGCCGGGCGCTTGCCGGTAAGCATCTCCTCGATGTTCGCCGCTTCGATCAGTTCCATGCGTCTGCGCTTGTCCATGAAACGCTTGTGCTTGGCGTGGTCCGCTTCGTTCCAGGCTCCGGCCTCGGCGTAGTCGCCGCAGTAAGGAACCAACAGGTCGATCCAGCATGCAATGATCGACAACTCGTGCTTCGAGAGCTTCACGTTGCACTTCGGCCCGGCGATGTGCTCGAATATCTTGCTCTTGCAGGCTCCGGCGTAGTAAGGCGGCAGCATCGGAGGAACTGACTGGACGTTCAGCCACTGCACGATCTCGTTAGGCCTTCCGCGCTGGGTCAGATTGAGGTACGCCTCCGACCAGTTCCGCTTGGCCCGCCCGTCGGGATTCGGAGTGCTCAGCAGGCTGAAAGCGAGGTTCTTAGCGTCGGGGTCGATGTTCGCGTTGGTGTCGATCTTGGGCTTGGGGGCTCCTTTCTTGCCGCGAGGCGGAGGTCCGAGCTTTTTCGTCGAATCCTTGTGACAGCGAATGCAGTGCTTGTCGAGGATCGGCTGGACCATCTTTGGGAAGCTGAATCCTCGGGGCGGTCCGAAGACCGGGTCGAGCGTCTTGGGACCGGCTTTCATCGCCAGCGTGGTTCCCGTCGACAGCGAGATTTCGTTCTTGTTCTCGTGGCAACCTACGCATGAGAATTTTTCACCCGGCTGGAGTGTCGACCAGCTCCTCATCGACTGGACCACCTGGTCCTTTTCGTCCAGCAGCTGGAAGTAGACCGGCGTGCGCGCCGGCACTGTGAAGAACGCCGAACCGTCTTTGTGGACCGGCGTATCGCCCAGGACGTGCTTTACGTCCCACGTTCCGTTGCCGATCGCGATCGGCGTGGAGACCAGCGCCCCGCCGGCCGGTCCGCGGTTTCCATTCGAGCCGATGCCCGCAGCGCGGAACTCAAGTGCGATAACCCGCAGCGACTTAACCACGCCTCGCTCGATTCCCTTCAGGCCCGGTCCGATGTATACGTCCTGGACGTAAAACGTGCCGGTCTTCTTACGGTAGTCTACTGTCGAAGGCCTGATCGTGGGGATCTTGCGGGCCTTGAGGACTACAGGCTGGTTGCTGTCCTGCTTGAGGTCCACGGCCAGCAGTTCGCGTGAGCCGTCGTCGCGCATGAAGAAGATTCCGAATCTCAGCCCGGATCCGTCGCCGCGGAACGTCGTGAGGAACTCTTTTTCGCTGAAGGGATAGGGATACTGGAACTGGTCGCCGCGCTGGCCGTACCTGTCGATCTTGACGGATTTCGTTTCGGCGATCGGGGCGATCAACTGCACGCCGGAGGCTTCCTGGCGGCCCTTCTTGGAATCGACGATGCAGAGCTTGCCGCGCTGGCGGGTGTGGTGTCCGCTGGCCAGGGCCATGACTTTGCTCGTTCCGGGAATCCCGCGTGCGTGTGCGATTGTCGTGGGGAACCATGAGTTGTTGCCGTAGTATTCGGTCTGGCTGGTTCCGTCGGGGTTCATCTGGTACAGCGGTTGGGGATAGAGTTGCCCGCGATCGTTGTAGTCCCATCGCGTGTAGACCACTCGTCCGTCGTCGAGCACCTGCGGGTAATTCGAGTGCACCTGGTCGAACGCAACGCGGTGGAGGAATTTCCCGTCCTTGTTGCAGACATACAGGTTCGACACTTCAGTCCACCAGCAGTCGACGATCTGCACGCAGCGGGTCGAGTTGAACAGTATGTTCCCGTCCGGCAGGTAGATCCCTTCGTAGTCGGCGAATCCGAGCCCGAAGGTAAGCTGGCGGATCTTGCGGCTGGCGACGTTCATTTCGTACAGGTGGTAGTCGTCCTGGCGATCAGATTTCTTCCAGGCGAACAGTATCCGCTTTCCGTCGTAGCTCACGTCCGGATCCCGAATAACGCCGTTGGGATCGTCGATGAGCGTTTCGACTTTGGGCTCGCCTCCGCTGACGTCAAGAATGCAGAGCGCCGAACCGGGTCGGAAGTGACGCTCTCTCTGCGCGTCGGACAGGCCTTCGGTGTAGGCGTAGTGCGAGCCGCCCATCTCGTAGTGTTTGGTGAAGACGATTCTCTTGCAGCGAATGCTCAGTATGTTGAGCCTTCTGGCCCGCCGGGCGCCCGCGGCGCGGAGGTACAGATCCTTCCACTTCGGATCGTTTCCGCGGGTCCTGGCGGCGATCAGTTTGTCCGCCTGGGAGCCAAACACCTTGCCGGCCGTTCCGAGCCCGGCAGCAACCTTCTTCACGGCCGCCGCTTCCAGCGTGCTGTCGGTTTTGGACTTGAAACACTTCTTCATCCCGTCCTTGCCGAAGTCCTGGTGCAGCCAATCGCTCTGGATCTGCTCGCTGGTCGCCCCGGGGGCGATCTTGGGCGCGCCGAGACAGATCGCCGCCCCGCCGGCAGCCAGGATCGACCACACAAACGCCACAGACACCGCTATCTTCACACTTGTTTTCATAGGTACTGGTCTCCAGAATTTCCTGCGAATACTCGCGAATGCTCGAAGCGATCGGCGGACAATCCGCCAGTCGCCCCGAATAGTCAAAACGTCAGGGCGAATCGTTCATTGCTCAAAACATACGACGCTTTCATCATATCGAAAACCCGGGCGCATAGAAAAGGGGCCGGGACTTTTTCTGTAACGAGTCCCGGCCCCTGTTTGCTTTTTATCGCGGTCTATTTTTATCCGGCCAGTGCTTCGGCCACGTTCATCGCGTGGTCCTTGACTCGTCTGTAAGCGTTCAGCATGTCAGTGTATATCACGGTAACCAGCGGCGCCGGTCTGGTTTCGGCCACTTCGGCCAGATGCTGGTTTCTCAGACGGCGAATCTGGTGGCTGATCCCTTCGCCGATACTGTGGGCCTTGGTTACGACCTCGCCGCGATTCTGCCTGCACGCCGTTGAGACCAGATCGACATAGCCCGCCACGTCGTCATGCAGTTCCAGAATACTATCGCGTTCGAGTTTCGACAGCGCCAGGCCAGCCTGGTCCAGACGCAAGTAGAGCTTCAGTAAGTTCTGTATGTAGTCGCCGGCGGATTCGTATTCGTCGGCGATTCGAACGATGCTCCTGCCCTCGTCAGCCAGATCGTGAGTCAGGCTCCCGGCCAGCAGGTCGGTCACAAACACCGTGACTTCCTTCTGCATTATGTCCAGGACCTCTTCCTTGTGGAATATCTTCTGCACGTTGGCGTCGTCTTCGGCCCCTGTTGCGATCACCTCGCGGAGACGGGGCAGCATCTTGTCCAGCGTATCGGCCATGCGGTTCACTTCTTTGCGCGACTGTTCGATGCCGATAACCGGCGTATCGGCCATATGCGCGTCGAGCATGGTCAGGTGCGGAGTTTCCTTGAACTTGCGATCCGGCACAATGCGGGTGAGCAGAGCGGCCAGTTGGTTGACAAACGGCATGAACACGAGCGTGTTGATAACGTTGAAGCCGGTATGGACCGCGGCGATAGCGGCAGCGATGTGCGGGAAGTTGATCACTTCCTTTCCGTTCTCGGTGGCCGTGGTGCTTACATACGGATCAATGCTGAGGACGTTCTCGACAAGGTGCATGTAGGGCCTGAATAACGCCGTTATGGCTACAACGCCTGCTATGTTGAATATCGCATGAGCGTATGCGGCTCGTTTGGCGTTGGTTGTTGTCCCCAGCGACGCCAGATACGCGGTGATAGTCGTTCCGATGTTCTGGCCCAGCACGAGCGCCGCGGCGGTGTGGAAAGGTATAACGCCGGTAGCGGCAAGGCTAACGGTTATGCCCAGAGTCGCCGAGGATGACTGCACGATCATCGTCAGTACGCAGCCCACGAACGCACATTTCAGAACGCCGGCGTAACTGTCGGCCTGGAAAGCCGAGAACCACGCCTCAAATTCCTCCATTCCGCGGATCGGCTTGAAACCGTTCTTCATCAATTCCAAACCGAAGAAGACCATGCCGACACCCATTGTCGCCATCGCCAGGAACTTGAGCCTGTCCTTCTTGGCGAAGGCGAAGACCAGCGCCGCAACGCCCATAATCGGAAGACCGTACTTGCCGATCTTCAGCGCGATTATCCAGCCGGTGATGGTAGTGCCGATATTGGCGCCCATTATCACGCCGATGGCCTGGGTCAACGTCATGAAGCCGGCGTTTACAAATCCGACGACCATAACCGTGGTCACTGAACTGGACTGGACCAGGCAGGTAACGCCGGTGCCGACGGCCATTCCGGCGAAACGGTTGTTTGTAGCGGCCCCGATCATTGTACGAAGGCGCCGACCGGCGATTGTCTGAAGACCCTCCGACATGTACTTCATGCCCAGCAGGAACACGCCGAGTCCGGCGACAACGTCAAAGGCCATCTTGGCCAACAGCATTGTGTCAAATGAGGAACTCGCTTCTGCGATCATTTCTTGATCTCCGCTTTACAAAGAGTGTTTCGCCCGAGGCGTCTCTTGCCACGGGCCTTTACGTAAGTTATTGTCGCAGGTAATAACTAAGAGCGCATTTGCACTTTGTTAAGATTGCATTAATATTTCGGGCCGACAATAAGGACCAACATGTCAAAACGGCGTATCGTTATCGTGGAAGATGAAGCGGACATGGCCGAGCTTATCGCCATGCGCCTCCAACGCGAACACTACGAAGTGACTGTCTGCAACGATGGTCTCGAGGCGTTGGAAACGATCCTCTCCTATCCGCCGGACCTGGTGATTATGGACCTGATGCTGCCCGGGATGTCGGGGACCGACATAACCGCTCGGCTTCGATCAGACCGCCGCACAATGCGTCTGCCGATCATCATGCTCACGGCGCTGTCCGCGGAAAGCGATATCGTTGTCGGGCTGCATCTCGGCGCCGACGACTACATGACCAAACCGTTCAGCATGTCGGTTCTAGTCGCACGGATATCGGCCCTGCTGCGACGGGTCGATCAGCAGCAATCCGACCGAAGCGATACGCTGAGAGCCGGTCCGATCGAAATTGACGTTGATCGCCACTGGGTCCGGCTCGACAAACAGGACATTACGCTGACGCTGACAGAGTTCCGCCTGCTTTCGGCGATTGTCTCGGCCGGAGGACGAGTCCTGCAGCGGGACCAATTAATAGATTCGGCGATGGGGTCCGATACGATTGTCACCGATCGCACGATCGACGTACACATGACCGCACTGCGCAAGAAGCTCGGCGAGGCTCGCAAGTACATCCGGACAGTCCGGGGCATAGGCTACAAACTCGCCGCAGACGAAGACATCACTTGAAACCTCGAAATTCACCGGGAAGAAATCATGAAACGATTCGGCCTGCTGATCAAACTGTTTATGGGCAATCTCCTGCTGGTGGGCATTGTCATCGCCATCGGACTTACTGTCTCCTATCGCCACTTGAACACGTCGTACATGCGACACAATCGCACGAGCCAGGATCAAACAGCCGAACTGACGGCCCGCTATTTCCAGGATCTCTGGCCCGTGGCCGACACCCGGACCCAGGAAGCAGCGCGTAAACTTCTCGCCGGGTCGAAGATGCGGCTGACAGTGATCGCCTCTGACGGCCGCGTCCTGGGCGACAGCATCGCAGACCCTGCCGGCATGGACAACCACAACACGCCGGATCGACCCGAGGTGATCGCCGCGATCGAAGGACGCAACGGAGCCGACACGCGCCTGAGCAAGACCACAAGGATCGAGTACCGCTACATAACCAGACCCGTTCGACAGGACAACAAGGTAGTCGCACTGGTGCGACTGGCGATGCCCGTTCGAACTATCGCCGCCGATCGTGCGCTGATCCAGGATGCTCTTTTCTGGACGCTGCTGGCCGCTGTCGGAGCGGCCGCGGCGCTGGCGATGCTGATGAGCTGGATATGGTACGCGCCGCTCAAGCAGATCACCCGAACAGCGGAACAACTGACCGCCGGGAACCTGGAAACGCGAGTAAAGGTCAGCGGAACTGACGAACTGTCCCAATTGGCGGTCGCGCTGAACGAAATGCGAGACAACCTGGCGGTGCAAATGCACACGGTTGAAACCCAGCGACAGCAACTTCGCTCCGTAGTCGATAACCTCCGCGAAGGCGTGATCGCACTGGACAAGACCGGACATATCGTACTGGTCAGCAAATCGGCTCTCGACTTGCTGCCTCTGGGCGCAGAAGACCTGACGGGGCGAGAATTCAAATCCGTTATTACCGCCGAAGGCGTGCTGGAACTGTATCACAAACTGATGGCGGCCGGAGAAACCGTTGACGGCCAGGTCGAATCAGACGAGCCCGGCGGACTAACGCTCGAGGTCCATGCAGCCAGAGTAACCGCCGGCCGGCCGGGAGGGATCGCCGTGCTCCTGGTGCTGCGCGACGTAACCCAACTGGTTCAAACGTCAGCTATGAAAGCCGAATTCGTCGCCAATGCGTCCCACGAACTTCGCACGCCCCTGGCGACTATACGGGCGGCCACTGAAACGCTGAGCGACGATCCGGGCTCGGTTGAAAAAGTGGCCGAGATACTCAACCGACACATAACCCGCCTGGAGCAAATGACCAACGACCTGCTGAATCTGCACCTGGTCGAAACCCCCGGCGCACAAGTGAATCTTACCGAAGTGTCGATCGCGTCGCTTGCCGACAGAATTCGAAAGGACCATTGCGATCAGGCCAGGAGCACACAGGTGGAACTGATCGTCTCGAACGATCCGAACGATTTCGTCTTCGATTCGAATCCCGCACTGCTGCAGTTGATCCTCGACAACCTCCTGGGAAATGCATTGAAATTCACGCCCACCGGCGGAAAGGTGACCTGCACGCTGACCGGCCGGCCAGACGAAGTCGCCCTGGCGATAACGGACACCGGATGCGGAATATCGCCGGAAATGCACGATCGCGTTTTTGAGCGGTTCTTCCAGGCCGCCGCCTCGCGGTCCGGCGATGCGTCGGCGCGAGGCACCGGACTCGGTCTGGCGATCGTGAAACACGCAACCGACAGGCTGGGCGGAACCGTATCGCTGCAAAGCCAACCGGGCCGGGGAACGACTGTAACCGTCGTGTTGCCACTGACGTAGAGACAGGTTTGAACATCGATCAGACGCAAATATCGAGTATATATGTTTTCGCACTTGCGTAGCGTCTCTGCTTGCCGATACTTACTGCTGCAAATGGACGAAAAACATACATCCCAGAGCGCCCCGGACCAACTGGAGGCCTGCCGAAAGGAACTGGCCCAGACCAGGGCCAGTCTGCAAAGGCTCCAGTCGATCGTCGATTTGAGCCCGGCGGTAGTCTTCCTCTGGCGAATGGAAGACGGGTGGCCTGTAGAGTTCGTATCCGAAAGCGTCAAGCAGTTCGGATATACCGCCCAGGAGCTGATGTCGGGTCAGGTATCCTGGCCGGGAATAACTTACAGCGAAGATGTTGTGCGTCTGGAAGCCGAAGTCACTGCTCACCTGGCCGGCGGAGATGCGACGTTCGATCAGGAATACCGCCTGGTCACCAAGTCCGGAGAGATTCGCTGGATCGAGGACCGCAACATTATCATCCGCGACGCAGACGGACAGATCACCCACATCCAGGGCATGATAGTCGACATCACCAGTCGCAAGAAGATGGAAACCGCTCTGCGCGACAGCAAGACAAGCCTCAACGCCGCTCAGGAACTGGCGCAGGTGGGCAATTGGTTGTGGAACCTGCAGACCGGCGCGTTCAGCATGTCCGACGAACTGCTTCGAATCCACGGTCTGCCCGCTGAATCACCGATTGATGATATCAAGACCGTCGTGGAAACGTTGATTCATCCCGACGACCGGGCGACGCTTCACAGTATCTTGGAAGACGTTCTGGCCGGCGGAGAGGGTCAGCCCACGTCATTTCGAATCGTGCGACCTGATGGAGAAATTCGCTGGGCGTCGGCGACCAGGCACACCGTAAGACAACGCGACGAAGACGGTAACCCGACAGTCATCATGGGAACGGTTCAAGACATCACAGACCAGAGAGCCTCCCACCTCGCCTTAGAGCAGAGCGAAGAGAAATACCGCGCCGTGGTCGAATCCAGCCCCGCGGTCGTGTGTGTCTGGGGAGTAGCCGACGATTGGCCCCTGAAATTCATCTCCGACGGCATCCGCCAGTTCGGGTATGCGCCGGAGGAGTTTATCTCCGGCGAAACATCTTATTGGGACTTGATACATCCCGAAGACAGGGCCCAGCTCAGAGCCGACATAGAGTCGGACTTTGAACCGGGTGTTAACAAGTACACCCAAGAGTACCGCATCTTCACGAAATCCGGCGAGATTCGATGGATCGAAGATCGCAACATAGCGATCCAGAATTCCGAGGGTCAGATCACGCACGTTCGAGGCGTACTCCTGGACATCACCGAACGCAAACAGATGGAAACGGCGTTGCGCGACAGCGAGGCCAGCCTGAAAGCAGCCCAGCGTTTGGCCGGTGTGGGCAGTTGGCAGTGGGACCTGCGCACCGGAAAAGCCAGCCAGTCCGAGGAGTTGCTGCGGATTTACGGTCTGCCTGAGGGAACGCCTCCTGAAGATGCCAGCAAGTTGGTGGACTCGATAATACATCCCGAAGACCGGGGCGACATGCACCGCCTGATAGCCGATATACTAGCCGGAAAAGAAGGTCGGGCCATGTCGTTCAGGATTGTCCGTCCTGACGGAGAGACCCGCTGGCTGGATGCGACTCCGTACACGGTGCGACAACGCGATGAAAACGGAAATCCGGTGGTGATCATGGGCGCCGTTCGAGACGTGACCGAGGCCCGAACAGCCCGAATCGCGCTGCAGCAGAGTGAAGAAGAGCACCGCGCCGTGGTCGAATCCTCTGGCGAGGCGATATGCACCATGAACGCCGAAGGCGTGTTCCTGTTCATGAACACCGTCTGCGCACAGCGTTTGGGCGGCTCGGTGAATGAACTGGTCGGCAAAACGCTGTGGGACGTATTCCCGAAGGAATTCGCCGATACCGAAGCAGTCCGCGCACGGGAAGCGGTTCTTTCGGGCAAGAGCAGCCTGATTGAAACTACGGTGCCCCTCGGCGATAAAATGAGGTGGTATCAGATATCAATGGAACCGGTCAGAGACCACGATGGCCAGGTCCGCTCGGCATTGGTCTTCGCCCGCGACATCACGGAACAGAAACAGGCGTCAGAAGGGCTCAGGGAATCCGAAGCACATTTGCAAGCCATACTGACCTCTCTGCACCAGGCCGCTATCTTAGTCTACAATCCCGACGGCGATATCCTCTCGGCCTGGACCAGTCCGGACATGGGGCCGAAATTTGGAATAGACACCGCCGTCCTGCCGGGAAGGAACCTGGGAGACTTCTATCCGCCCGAAATCGCCAAGGCGAGAATCCGGGAACTCAAAGAAGTGCACGCCGGCGGCGGGCCCTCTCGCAGCGAGTGGTCCACCATCTTGCCGAACGGGGAGTTCTGGGTCGAAACCACTCTCTCTCCCCTGCGCGACGCCGAAGGGAACATAACAAATGTAGTGGCGTTCGCACGGGACATCACCGAACGCAAACAGGCGACCGAACGCCTGCGGAAGTCCGAGGAACAGTACAGGATGCTCTTTGAAGGCTCCAACGAGGGCATACTGGGCGCGGACGTCGAAACGCACAAGTACGTGTTCGCCAACCCGGCCATTTGCGAAATGCTGAACTACAGCGCCCAAGAGTTTCTCGAAATGAGCATTCCCGATCTCCACCCGACCGAAGATCTGGCGCACGTAATCAGTTGCTTCGAGGCCCAGTCCCGCGGAGAGTACAGAGTCGCGCCGAACATCCCGTTCCTCACGAAGGACGGCGAGGTAATCTACGCCGACGTATCGTCTGCGCTTATCAATTTCGAAGGAAGGGATTGCGCAGTCGGATTCGTCCACGACCTGACCGAAACCAGGCGGACCGCCGAGCAGCTCAGGCAGTCCGAGGAAATGCACAGAACGCTCTTCGAAGGCGCCGTCGAGGGCGTAATGGCCGCGGACGTTGAAACACTGCAGTTCGTCTTCGCCAATCCAGCGGTCTGCAAACTGCTGCAGTACAGTGCCGAAGAACTCCTGGAAATGAGCGTACGAGACATGCACGCCCCCGAAGATCTGCCCGGAGTGTTAGGCCAGTTCCAAGCCCAGGCCACCGGACAAAACAGGGTCGCCCGGTCCGTTCCGTTCCTGCGAAAGGACGGACAGGTAGTATACGCCGATGTAGCAGCCACAGTAATCCGACTTGATGGACGGGACTGCATGGTGGGCTTTTTTCACGATCTCACCGAAGCCAGGCGGGCCGAAGAAGCACTGAAGACCGCACACATGAAACTGGTCAACGCGCGAGACGAAGAACGAAAACACCTGGCCGCCGAACTGCACGATTCTGTCAGCCAGGAACTTGTCGCACTCGGAATGCTGCTCGAAGGCGGGAACCAAGGCGGCGGATCGGCGCTGTCCGAAACCTGCAACAAGCTGATAGAAGACATCAGAGGCATCTGCCGCGGGCTCTATCCTCCGGCGCTGGAGGCCCTGGGACTCGTCGCGGCGATTCAACCGCTCAAAGAGCACTGCTTTGCGGCCGGAATGAACGCCGCGATCCAATGCGATCCAATAATCGAAAGGGCGAGATTCTCCCCTGAAGTCGAAATCGCCATGTTCCGCATCGCGCAGGAAGCGGTCAACAATGCAATACGCCACAGCGACGCGGACAATATAGACATCGACCTGGTGTACTCCGATGGGCGATTATCTCTGGCCGTGGTCGACAACGGAACCGGTTTCGACGTGTCGGCGGCCCAGGGCTCGGGCCTGGGACTCTCGTCCATGCGCGACAGGGCCAATGCCGTAGGAGCCGAGCTGACTATACGATCAGAGCCGGGAGAAACGCGAATCGAAGTCTCAACCGCAGTCGAAATAATAGAAACAGACCGAAAGGATGAACAGTAATTGGACGCGCTTATTTTTGATTTTGACGGGGTGATCGTGGACTCAGAACCGGTGCACATGGCCACATTCCAGCAGGTGCTGCGCGACGAGGGGATCGAGATGTCCAGCGAGGACTACTACGGCAAGTACCTGGGATTCGACGACCACGACTGCTTCAAAGCAGTCGGATCCGATCACGACAGACCGTTCAGCGACGCCGAAATACGGCGCCTTACCGAAGCCAAGACACAACTCGTACTCCAGGAATTCCAGACATCCATCAAGGCGTTGCCGGGCGCAGTCGAACTGATACGCAAGATAGCCCGGACCCGAACGCCTCTGGCGATCTGCAGCGGCTCGCTGCGAGAGGAAATCCAAGTCGCTTCCGAATCAATCGGGGTGCGAGACTGCTTCAAGGTGATCATCGCCGCTGAGGATGTGCAAAGAGGGAAACCCGATCCCGAGGGATATCGCCTGGCCCTGGAGCAGTTGGCGCCATTTGCCGCCAGCGGACCGACGGCGGCGACATCCGTAGTAATCGAGGATTCGCCGGCCGGCATCCAATCGGCCGCGGCTCTAGGCATAAAAGTGCTCGCCGTCAGCACGTCATATCCGGCGGCGGAACTGACCGACGCAGATCGTATAGTAGCCTCACTGGCCGACATCACGCCGGCGGACCTCGAAGAACTGACAGCATAAGGCCCCCCAAGAAAAGCAGACGGCAACGGTTGGAATGCCGTTGCCGTCTGTCATTACTGACTACTGATTACCAAGCCGTTGCCGTTACTGACAACCGGCCGTTACTTCCGCCCGCCGCGAAGCATCGCTATCACGCCGGTGCGCGCCAGCTCTCTGATCCCGTAAGGTCGAACCAGGTCTATAAACGCCTCGATCTTGTCCTCGGTGCCGGTAAGCTCTATGACTACCGAACTGCGGGCCACGTCGGCGACCCTTCCGCGGAACAGGTTTACCAGGTCGACTACCGCCGGTCTCTTCTCGGCCGGAGCGTGAACGCGAATCAACAGTAAATCTCGCTGAACATTTTCGGTATTCGTGAAGTCGCGAACCTTCACAACCGGTATGACTTTGCCCAGCTGCTTGCGAACCTGCTCGAGCACATTGTCGTCGCCGAGCACCACGATTGTCATCCGGCTCAAGTCGGCGTCTTCGGTGCGTCCGACGACGAGTGAATCGATATTAAATCCGCGGGCTGCGAACATGCCCGATATATGCGCCAACACGCCGGGCTGATTCTGCACCAGTGCGGTTATCACGTGTTTCATTTTAGTTCTCCAAGTTCTTTGTTTCTCACCGGCCTCAGGCCAGGCGCCCCAGTTCCATCTCGTGAAGGCTCTTGCCCGCGGGCACCATCGGATAGACGTTCTCTTCAGGATCGACGGCGACAACCAGGACCGCAGGACCATCCTTGTGGTCCAGCAACTCCTGCAATGCGTCGGTCAATTTCGCCGGGTCTTCCACTCGAATACCCTTGGCCCCGAAGCCTTCGGCGACCTTGACGAAGTCCGGGCACGGATGGACCGTACCGGAATATCGCTTGTCAAAGAACATCTCCTGCCACTGGCGTACCATTCCAAGATACTCGTTGTCCAGCACGATGAACTTGACGGGAAGTCCGTGCTGCACGGCGGTGATTATCTCGACCATGGTCATCGAGAAGCTCCCGTCGCCGTCGATATCTATCACAGTGGCCTCGGGGCAGGCGAACTGTGCGCCGATCGCCGCCGGTACGCCGAATCCCATCGTGCCAAGTCCGCCGGAGGTGATTATCTGCCTCGGTTTGGTGAACTTGTAGAACTGTGCGGCCCACATCTGGTGCTGGCCCACGCCGGTTGCGATCATCGCGTCGTGACCGGTCAGTTCGCCGAGTTTCTCTATGACCGCCTGGGGCTTGATCACCGCGCCGCCGGACTCGTAGCCCAGCGGATACTGCTGCTTCCAGGCGGCGATCTTGTCAAGCCACGGCTTGCGGTCTTTGGTCTCGATCACGTCGACCATTTTCGCCAGGATGTCTTTCGCATCTCCGACAACGGGCACATCGGCCTGGACGACTTTCGATATCGACGTCGGGTCTATGTCGATATGCACGATCGTCGCATTCGGTGCGAAGGTCTCGAGCTTACCGGTCACCCGATCGTCGAAACGGGCCCCGACTGCTATCAGGCAGTCGCATTCCTGCATGGCGTAGTTCGCCGAGGCCGTCCCGTGCATTCCGACCATCTGGAGCGACAGCGGATCGGTCTCGTCGATCACGCCGAGCCCCATCAGCGTGGTGGTTATCGGAAGCTGTCCTTTTTTCTGGACGGCGCGGAGCTCGTCCGTCGCTTCACTGTGTATCACCCCGCCGCCGACGTACAGGAGCGGCTTGTCTGCAGCGTTAATGATATTGGCGGCGTTTTGAACCTGGCGGATGTGTCCCGACATGCTGGGTTTGTAGCCCGGGATGCGCATCGTGAGATTCGCCGGCGTTTCGAGTCTGTTGATCGTTATATCGACCGGGATGTCGATCAGGACCGGACCGGGCCGACCGGTCGAGGCTATGTGGAACGCCTCGGCGAGTATTCGCCCGAGGTCTTCAACGTTGCTGACCAGGAAATTGTGCTTTGTGATCGGTCTGGAAATACCGGTCATGTCAGCTTCCTGGAACGCGTCGTTTCCAATCAGGTGGCTCTTGACCTGCCCTGTTATGGCGACTATCGGCGTTGAATCGAGGTATGCGTTGGCCAGGCCGGTGACCAGATTAGTGGCGCCCGGACCGGAAGTGGCCATAACCACGCCGGTCTTGCCAGTCGCGCGTGCGTATCCCTCGGCCATGTGGATCGCGCCCTGCTCGTGGCGGGTGATGACCAGTTTGATATCCGAATCGTAAAGCACGTCGAACATCGGGATTAATGCTCCCCCGGGGAATCCGAAGATCACTTCGACACCCTGGTCGAGCATCATCTGCTGGACGATTTCTCCGCCACACGCTCCGACAAAACCCTGCTCGAGCTTCATCTTGTATTTCTTACCGTCTTTATTCGTCATGACTCTTATCCTTAGAATTCTCATCTGGGCCGGTTCGCCCGCCCGAACGATTGTGAAACTATCCTACAGCCCCGGGCCTGAAATACAACAGTGGGAATGCGACGGGCCTTTGGGGCAAGTCCGAAGTGGCGGCCGCCGCACTGCAAAGAGCACAGCGACCTATAGTACAGAGACGAGCAATACAACCGACAGCGCGTACGGACCGCCGCCGGGATGAATCCGGCTGGAAGCTTCAAATTGTCCGTAGTTGCAAGTCATTGTTACTACTACAGTACTCGCAGGCCGCAAATATGTCAAGTATTTCTTAAGCCCTCAGAACACTCCAGGAGCCAATCACAACTCATATCTAAACTACGGCAAATGCGGAAAAAAGTATGACTTCTATTGAAGCCCAAGCCGATACTATATATGATTAATGACAATTAGCTGGGTGTCTATTCGTTCATTTTTGTGTTGTATATCAGTCGATCGTCGGATAAATAACTACTAGATCGAAGATCTATAGATAATGAGAGTGAAATTTACATGGCCAGTAACCTGTCAACGTTTGCTATAGCCGAGATGCTGCACGTCGATCCGGGATCTGTAGCCAACTGGATTGACCAGAGTCTTCTGAAAGCCCATCGCACCCCGGGCGGACACAGACGAGTAGCAGTTGAGGATCTTGTACAGTTCCTCCGCGAGCATAAAATGCCTGTTCCTCCGGAACTGGACACGATCCCGATCCGCATTCTCATAGTTGACGACGAAGCGGCGATTACTCAACTGATCGCCAGGGCCCTTCGTGCCGCACATCCGGACTACGATATCCACGAAGCCCACGACGGGTTCCGAGCCGGCACGCTGGTGGCCACGCTGAAACCCGACGTAGTAGTGCTCGATCTTCGAATGCCGGGAATGGACGGCTACGAAGTCTGCCGACTGATCAAATCCCAAGACGCAACCAGGCACGCCGAAGTCGTGGCGATGACAGCGTTCCCCTCACCAGAAAGCGAACAGCAGATCATCGATTGCGGCGCCAGAGTATGCATAACCAAACCGCTGGACATGGCCCAACTGCTGGAAGAAGTAGCCGTTTCGTTGTAAACGGCTGGCAATTGGTTTTTGGCAATTGGCGAACGTCAACGGCGAAAGCTTAACGACAGCGGCATAGCCCCTCCGCTGTTAGATCTCAAATCTCAAATTACGCCTTCTTCTCGTCGGCCAGGCATGATTCCACCGCCAGGCGGATTCCTTCGTCGTATCCCACTGTCGGTTGCCAGCCTAGTTCTTTGCGGGCCTTTTCCGGTGAGAAGAAACACTTGCGGCCCATCAGCCAGACCGAGTAACGAGTGATAAGCGGCGGAGTCTTGCGATTGAACATGTGGCCGAACAGTTCCATCACGAAGGCGGCTTTCTTGGCGACCGCGTAGGGAACGGTTTTTGTCACAGGCGGCTGGCCGAGACACTCGGCCACACCGTTAATGTACTGCTTCTGGGTGAACTCGCCATCGCTGGAAAGATTGTAGGCCTGGCCGAGGGCTTTGTCGTTCGTCGCCGCCAGGATGCAGCCTTCGGCCTCGTTTCCGGCGTATGTGAGATTAAACAGGTTGTTCCCGTCGCCGATGAGCTTGGCTTTTCCGTTTCGGATCGCCTTTATCAGTCGAGGCATTGATGCACGGTCACGCGGTCCGTACAGCCAACTGGGTTTCACGACAGTAACCGGCACTTTTCCGGCCTCGTGTGCGGCCCAGACGAGCTTCTCGGCCTCGACTTTGGCCCGGCTGTAATAGCTCCACTTGTGCAGGTTGACTCCCAGCGGAGCCGTTTCGTCCAGCACGAGCCCCTCGCCGTCGGGGTGTCCGTACGAACTTATACTGCTGACGTGCAGGAACCGCTGGACTGACGCGGCCTGAGCCGCCGCCAGCATGTTCGCGGTGCCCTGGATCGATATCGCTACGAATCTTTCCCAGGGTCCCCAGTCGCCGACCTGGGCCGCCGAGTGGTAAACCGTAGTGACGCCTTTCATCGCTTCGGTAAGGCTCGCCGGATCGGTGATGTCGCCGACGGCCTTGTCAACGCCCCATTCGTCCAGGAGGCGCGTATCGCTGCTGTCGCGGACCAGAACCTTAACGGGTTGACCCTGTTCGATGAGCTTCTCGACTATATGGCTGCCAAGCAGGCCTGTTGCGCCGGTAACTAAATTCATTGCCAACTCCTGTATTTCTGGCCCTTTTAACCGACAAGGGGCAAGGTACTGTAATTTGAGCGGGCCATAACGTCAAGAAGCGTTTTGACGCTCGACTGGCGTTTTACCACGAGCCGCGGCGAGGCACAGCGGCCCCTCCGCCCGACCGCAAAGCGACTCTAAATCCGTATCCGCCGCTATTTCAGCGAGATATCTGCGAACACATTTTTCTTAGAATTCCCTTGACTGATTGACAATGAATCTGTAAGATTCTCTGAATACTCCCAAGAAGTTAATTGCTCAATCTTGATCTGCGCCTACTTTGGGCGCCGTGCGGTAAGAAAGAGCCAAGCCGGGTGTGAGAAGTTTTTCTGGCATTATGCTGCGAGGGCGTTTTGTAGGGCCCAG
>CAYMSH010000109.1:0-16483 GCA_964392945.1 uncultured Planctomycetaceae bacterium
CTTGTTGTTTCTTCCGACCTCGACAGACCCCGCCGAGGCCTACTCCAAGTCGATTCTCTACACTGAGATCGACCGCATCATTGTCATTTGAGTTTTGGTTACACGCTAACTTGCAGACCTTGTTCCTGTCTCTCCTTGTCCTGTTCTGTAGTCGCCCTCGATGCCCAGGCCCGTGCCTTGGGTGGATGTAACCAATTCTTATGACTGTGTTTATGTTCTGGATGTTCCTCTGTGTTTTCCGCTCCGGCCGGGCGCGCAACCCAACTGCTCAGGGCACGCGACTTGTTAACCGCATATCGCTATGCGCGTAGCAATACCCTTCTGGAAAACCCTAGAATCTAAGAATCTCACTTTCTTGCGACAGGAAAGAACACAGCGAGCGTTCTTACCCTCAACTTAGAATCCGGCGGGCTCGCGCCGGACCTCTCCTTGCTTCAGTCCCAAACTTATTATGTCATGGTCCCGAAACCATTAAAAGATGATAACATAACATGGAATCGGGCTATGTCAAGAGAAACCCCTATTGTATGGGTGAGATTAGATATGCTGTATTCGCTGCCAGGTGAGTGGCTTGTGTGTTAGTTATGGCGGGATAAGTATTTCCGTATGTCCGTTATTTCATACGAACACAAGGGGGAATAGGGTGTTTTAATTTGTTTTTTCACTCCGGGCCTCTTTCTTGGGGATCGGAAACCTGCTTTGCGTGAGGCAGTTATGCAGCGTTGTCCTTACGCCCGGGACATGCGTAGGCATGGTCCGAGGCGCGTACAGGCCGAATCGATCGGGGCGCAGCAATCGGGCGCGCCCAGAAGGGCACGCCGGTTGAATTGAGTTTGCAGTCAGTATCGCTTACTGCTGAAAACTAAAACTACTACGCCTTGCGACGCCGACGCTTCAGCATCGCCAGTCCGCCGAGGGCCAGCAGACTCATCGTCGCCGGTTCGGGAGTTCCGACAAAGGCCTGGCTAAAGTCGGTGGAAACTGTCAGATTGTCCACGGTAAGAACTCCGTTTGTACCCAATCTCAATTGCGTGAACTGACTGGGCAGCCAGCTGCCGTTAACATCAACTGTTGCATCCGGGGCAGCCTCGGTGCTGTTGTCCACCCAGAAGCGGATCCGATCCTGGCCACCGGCCCCGCCGCCGAAATCGATCTGGGTCACCATGCGGTGCGCAGATGTATCGATAGAGACGTTACCCAGGTATATCGAGCCTTGCACCGGATCGCTTACCTCGCCGCCATAAAAGCTCTGATTGAATGGGTGTCCCATGAAAAGCTCTTCTGAACCGCCGTTGAACAGCGAGACTCCCGCCCATGTGTCGGAACTTCGGGTGAAGTCGAACCCAACATAAAGCGGATCGTTTGAGTCCAGAATACTGGACTCAAATGGCCGAAACGAGGTGCCTCCCCAGGAGACAGTATATCCGGACGCACCCAGGGAGCCGCCTGTCCAGGAACTGCCGGCAGCCCAGCCCGTTCCCGATCCGGAGGAGCTGAAATCATCAAATGCGAGGACGTCTGCATTTGCTGAAGACGCTAGAAGAAAACTCATCGCCATAACGACAAGCAATCCCAATAGTAGTTTTGTCTTCTTCTTCACTTTCATAATTGTCCTTTCATATGCGTTCGGTTCGGCGCGATTACGCCTTGCGACGACGGCGTTTCAGCGTCGCCAATCCGCCGAGAGCCAGCAGACTCATCGTTGCCGGTTCGGGGGTGCTGTAGATGTCCACTTGTGGACCATAGCTGGGGGCGCCTCCGGCAAAGAAGGCCTGGTCGCCCACCACCGTCGCCATTCCCCCCACGTGGGAGACCGAAGGCGGCAGCGCTGATCCGAAATCAACCGTGGACCATTCGCTGCCCGCAGGTTGAGACGGGTCAAACACGTCCACGATTGTCGTGTAGGGGTACCCATGTCCGAATAACGCCAATCCACCTACGCTAACCGCTTGCAGGCCGCGCCGTCCTTCGTCCAGCGCCGCCGTAGACCACGTATTTGTGCTGGAGTCATAGATGTCCACGACACTGCTGTTCGGAGATCCGCCGGCGAAGAAGGCCAGATCGCCGAGTGATGTTGCAGTACCGTTGTCCCTCGCCGTCGAGAGGTTGGCCGTGGACCACGTATCTGTTGTTGAATTGTAGATGTCGACCACACTGGAGTAGTTCGCAGGTCCCCGGCCGCCGGCGAAGATGGCCAGATCTCCAACTGTGGTGGCCATTCCCCTGCCACGCGCCACCGAGAGGTTGGCCGTGGACCACGTATTCGTACTCGAATTGTAAATATCCACAATAGTGGTCCCGCTGGTTGTGTTGGTGGTCGTGTTGCCGCCGGCGAACATCGCCAAGTCGCCAACGCTGGTGGCCATTATGTTTATGCGCGCCGACGTGAGGGTGGTGCTGGACCACGTGTTTGTGCTCGAATTGTAGATGTCCACGGTATTCAGAACGCCGCCGGCATTATATCCGCCGGCGAACAGAGCATAGTCGCCGACGCTCGTTGCGGCCAGTTCCAATCGGCCTACCGACAGGGCGGCCGTGGACCACGTGGTCGTACCGGGGTCGTAGATATCCACCGTGTTGTGGTATACGCCGGGTGATACGCCTCCGGCGAAGAAGGCCCTGCCGCCCACCGTCGTCGCCGCTCCATCTCCGCGCCCCGCTGAAAGTGCCGTGGTGGAGTGAGTTATGTTGGCGGCGTCGGTCTGGACGGCGAAGATTGTCATCGCCAATCCAACCAATAGTATCGTGCTAACCAAACGTCTCGTTGATCTGGGTCTTATGCATTTGTCCATCGTAAGGTCCCTTCATTCTTCTGTGTTTCTTCCGACCTCGACAGGCTCAGTCGAGGCCCATGTAAGCCGATTCTCTACACTGAGATCGACTGTGCTTTTGCTACTGGCGCTGGTTACACGCTTGCTTGTGAGTCCAGTCGGAGTTTCTCCTGTTTCGTGTTATCTCAAATGCCCAAGCTGGCGCCTGGGATGCATGTAACCGTATGTAAAATATGCACTTCAACTCTGAGTTATTCCTGAGAGTCGGTGTCCCGGCCGGGCGCGTAACCCAACCATCCAGGGTATGCGGATTGTCAAGACCGCATCGCAATATGCATAGCGATACCCTGCTCGAAAACCGGAAAACTCACTTAATTGCGACAGGAAAGAACACAGCGAGCGTTCTTACCCTCATCTACGAATCCGGCGGGCTCACGCCGGGTCCGTCTCTGCTTCAGCGGCCAAGCGAATCAACACTTCGCTCTAAAGTAGGACAAGCGGTCATTATAACATGACTTTGGCTTATGCCAAAGAGACATCCTACTAGAAGAGTGGTATAAATTCTACCCGAGTCAGTCGCCATGGTGGGCGACGCGTGTTAAGTGATACCCCTTCAGGTGTTAGCGATCTTAGGTATTGCGCAGTGAACCGATGATATTTAATCGGAAAGGGTAAATAGCTCCGTTTATGGCATCTGCGGTTAGTGGCCTTTGGTGTTCTTAAGCACTTCTGTGATGAACAGCGGATCACACAGAATGGCTCTCCACAGTATTCGATTTCGACAAGGGCTGCGGCGTTCACGCCTTAGTGTTCGGACGCTTGGTCAACGTGTCTTTGCCCCATAACCGCCACATGCGGATGTAGTCGCTGACGGCGCGAATTGGGCAGAGAAAGTTGCACCACGGGCGTAACATGAACATTGACACGATCAGCACAACTCCCAGCAGGGCGAATTGCGCAACGGTCCCTATCAGCGTGAAGAACGTTCCGAATACTTCGTAGTCGAAACGCGCTGGATTTCGGAAGAGAAGCGCAGTAATGATCGCGGTCAATGCGAGCATCCGCTGGATCCAGCGAAGGAGCGAGCTGAAGCGGTGGGGGAGTGAGAGTTCGGTTTTCGAAGCGGCTTTAAGAACGTCCTGGGCGGCTCCGAACGGGCAGACGCATTGGAAGTATGTGTTCTTGTTGGCCAGGATCAGCGGGCCGAAGACCCCCACGATCAGGAGATACCAGTAGATACTCACCCGCCAGTTAAACCAATATCCCAGCAGGAAGGAGTTCAGGTTCATAATCGACAGTGGAATAGTCAACACGAAACCTATCAGCGCCAGTCCCGCCAGACGGGTTATCCATCGCATGACTGTTCGGGCTTTGGGCCTGGCGGTCAGCGGTTTTGAGTACGTTACGAAACCAACTGCGAATAGCAGTATAAGGATGAGTTCCGGAAGCCCGGTTTCGATCTCTCCGATCTCGCTGCGATAGACTTCGATCCCCAATCCTTCGGCCGCCGCTCGTTCGGTTCCTCGCCGCAACGATGTCGCCAGCGCCTTAAGCGATACCGTGGCTCCTGACACGGCGTCCATGTCGGATCCCAGAGTGAAGGGGTCGCTGCAACTCTTTCCGACTAACTGTTTGATGTAGTTGTCGATCTTGATCCTGTCGAAGAAGGCGAGCGTCTCTTTGTGGTCTGCGACAGACGCTCCAGCCAGATTCCCCGACATATCGAGCCCGACCGCCACCCGCATGGGCCCGCCGTATCCATTTACCTGGACCACTGCAACGTAACCGGCTATGGGAGAGCCCTCTGTCTTCGGGCCGTATCCGGCGTAAACTCGATCTGCATGCGGCTTGAACTCGGATGCCTGCGGCAGGGCTCGCTGCAGCGGGATGCTCAAGTCGGTTTGGGGTCCTCTGGCCCCGATCACCCACGCCGCTGCGATCGCTCCCAGCGCCAGGACGCCGGCGATACGCTCAAGCTTCTTCATCGCCAGAGATGTCCCTTGTTTTCAGGTTCGTTCCGGCCCGGCCGATCTGGAGCAGACGCCAGACCGCGGCCCCGACGATAACGCACGCTACGGAGAATATGATCCCGCCTTTTTTCGCCGCGACGAGTTCGTTCTCGCCGATGCTTGTCCCTATGAACGCTATCGTGAATCCGCACATAAGCATCCACAATATCACTGCGAGCCATTTCCAGATCGGCATCGGCGTGCGGCGGTCCTCCATCCAGACCTTCAGCCCGATCATCGCCAGGACGAACAGGGCGCCTTCGGCGAACCAGAATGCTCCGCTGGTGAAGAACCACATGCTAATCGCTGCTCCTGGTTGTAGGTTTCTCGGGATCGGGGATGTCTATAAAATCGTCGGTTTTCAGCCACCAGGGAATGGGGCGGTACGACGCGTTTTCGCCGCCCAGAGACGGCATGTAGTATTTCTGAGGATCCTTGCCGGGGTAAAACTGTTCCTGCATTTTCGCCAGTGCGATGTCCGCCAGGCCCGTGGGATCGTGCATCGATGCGTGCAGTGCGGTCTTGTGCAGCCAGTTTGATTTTCGCGTGTAGGGGCAGACAGCCACGCAGAGGCGGCAGCCGGTGTTTCCCAGTTTCGATGACCAGAAATTACTGCACTTGGACGAGTGCAACGCGTATCGTTTGTAGCCGCGGATCGTCTCCTTGTCGCCTTTGGATATCGCTCCGGATGGGCACTGGTTGGCGCAGACCTTGCACGTCTTGCAGAAGTCCTGGATGCCGATGTCGATCGGCTTGTCGGGTTCCATCGGGATGTTTGTCGTGACGATCGAGGGGCGGAAATTGCAGCCCAGTTCCGGCGTTATCACGATCGAGTGGCGCCCCTGTTCGCCGAGTCCGGCGTCGACCATGATCGGCGGGACCATGAGATCGTACGAGCCTCCCGGAGTGTGCGGTCTGGCGGCGTAACCGAGGTTTTTAATGAACGCCGTCAGTCGGTAAGCCACGATCCTCGAGAGGGAATACGCGTCGTTGGACGTGCCGTAAGGCGGGTTGGCGTACATCGGATCCCACGACATCGGAACGCCGACAACGATCGCGTATTTCCAGTGCTTGGGCACCTCTATCGGCTCGTTGCGATCGAATCCTCTCCCGCCGTTCATCGGGTACTTGTAGACCCAGTCGGGGTTGAGTTCGGCGATTCCCACGAGCGTGGAGCCGAACTGGTGCGATACTTTCTTGATCAGCCTCGATGTTCGCACAGGGTCCTTCATTTTGTAAGGCGTGATCGATCCTCGCGGGAAGTCCCATTTGTCCGGCGGAGCGTTTACGCCTCGCGGGCCGACGGCGCCCATGGCGTTTGACCAGGCCCTGCTGAGGATGAACTCCGAGCGATACTTCTTTGTGTCGCCGGATCGTTTGGCGTGGATTTCTTTCCTGACGGTCGTGTCCAGTTCGAGATCTTCGGGATGATCTTCGTAGTACTTGCGAACGTGCGGCGGGAAGCTGCCGAGGCCCTTTTCCGGATTGTACCGGCCCAGATAGCCCATCCGTGCGAATATAACTTCCGTGCGACCGTCGGGGCGGCTGGTTTCGCCGACTGTCTGATAGGTCGGTTTGCTGACGGACCACTTCCGGCGGTCGAACGTCTGGAATCCGCCTTCGCGATTTGTCATGCCGGTGTACGAGGCCGGATCGCGCCCGGCTTGGAGGCCGAAGAAGTACAAACCGGCCGAGCCGGCAAGCGTTCCGCCCGCGGCGAGAGTCTTTAGAAAGCTCCTTCTGTCCATGCGGAGATTCTAACCTGTAGCGGTGCAAAGTACAGTATATTAACGACCCGCGCGACGTGGAGTCACCGCCCGGCCGGTTGGGTTTTCGGCGCCGGTTGTGTCTTGGGCGCAGGCGCTGTAGTCGGCGTCGGCTGGGTTCCTTCGGCCGCCGCTCGCATCATCGCAAAGACGTATTGGAACACAGGTATCAGCTCACCCTTGGGAGTTACGTCGGCCACGAAGCCCATCCGGTTGTCGGTGAAGCGCGTAGCGAATCCGATCGCTATGACTTGTCCTTTACCGTATTTGACTTTAGCCGCGACGGCGGTTGTGCCCAGATGGGCCAGCGGCTCGCCGCCGATTACTTCCATGGAGTTTTTGACTGTCGGCGCGGGCCAACCCGGCGGGACCTTCAGCTTGCCGCTGACAGGCCGCCACGGTCTGCGGAACTTCATTCCGAAATCGTGCAGAAGCCTCGAACCCGTCGATTTGCCGTTGTCAGGCGAGTCCATGACCAGGATCGTTCCGCCGCCTTCTACGTACTCCTTGATCTGTTCCTTGAACTCCGCCGGGATGCTCAGGTTCGGCTTGAGGAATACTATGGCGTTCGAGTCCAGCAACTGTCTTCCGGATGCTCGCTGAGTGAAGTACCCAAGTCGCAGTATCGAGCGCTCAAACTGCCCGAAATCCGTCATTCGCCCGGAGATGAAGCCGTTTTTCGGGAGCTTGGAGTCGCATATGGTGCGGTCCACGCCGATTCGGATCATCGGCGAGTGCCGTCTTGGCGCCGGCATGGCCGCTGAGTTCACCGCCTTGACAATCGGCGCGCTGAGCGACCAGCCCAGCGGGCCGGCCGCCAGCATCAGCACCCAAAAGGCGCGTCGCTTCCGTCCGGTCACGATCGCTGCGACGAGAAGAATGATCGCCAGGATCGCCAGGTATATGTTTGGTCTTGAGCCTCCGCGATGGTTGAGCCACTCGAGCATTCCGAGCATTAGTTCGCTCTTGCCCGGTTCGAAGGTGCAGAAGTTCGAGAAGATAGTCGAGTCGGTGAACGCCGCGACGCGTCCTTGTCCGTGTCGGGTGGCCAGCAATTGCACGAACGCCCCGTATCGCATTTCGGGCTGGTCTTTGGCCTGCGGATAGAAGTTAGCTACGTGATAGTACGCCCCGAGATTCTTCAGGCCCGTTGCCTGGATCGCGGCCTGGCCGGTTGCTCCGGCGTCTATAGTGCAGGATGTGGCGAACTCCATCGGCGGCATGTTCTGTACGATCGGGTGGGGGAGCATCGGCGGGACGTATCGCTGTTCGAACACCGAGTCGATTCCGAACGCGCAGTCGTAGCGGAAGCGGAATCCGAACTTCTCGGCCAGCACGTTGAGGTACGGTCCCGATCCGTATACGCTGGTGTGTTCGCCGAGCAGGAGCAGCCCGCCGCCGCGATCGACGAAGTCCATGATCAGCTTCACTTCCCGGGGCGAGTAGGGAACCGAGGGCACTTTCAGGACCAGCACGTCGATGCCCTTTAGCGCTGTTTCGTGCAGCGGTTCGATCTGCCTCGACATCTGGTAGAATCGCGAGCAGTAGTCGTAGAGGCAGCTGTGGTTGTACGCGGCGGCTTGACCGTAGATGTTTGTCACGAACGGTTGGTCGGTTCGGACCGTGTCGAAGGTCTTGCTGGGCCAGTACTGATGATCGTGGTAGTCAACGACGAGGACGCGGCCTTTCTGTCGCTGTCCGACAGGTTCAAACGCTGCGGCGAAGGTAAAGAGCACCGCTGCGATCATAGCCAGTGCGGCCGGGATGCACGGCTTCCACCAAGCTGCGGATGCGGCGGTTTCCCGAAGCGCGGGTTTCGGTTCGGGCTCTTGTCGGTCCGAGGCGAATCGCCACGCCAGCAGTATCGGGCCGGCCAGCAGGGCCATAGACACCCACGGGCTCCAGAACTGGTCAACCAGTCGCGAGGCCGAATCGTCGAAGCCGAGTCGAAGCGTTCTGTGCATGTATATCGACAGCATCAGCAGCGCTCGGACCGGAAGCCAGAGGAGCACCGGTATGGCGAACCTCGCCACGGGCCGGGCGATCGGCGCGGGGCTGTCGGATCTGTTTCCGACTGCTCCCAGAAGCACAAGCGCGAGCCCTCCTACGATGAAGCACAGCGTCATCGGGTCCAGCAGCAGGGACCACGTGGCTCCGATATGGTGAACCTTGCGCATCGTGAATATCGACAGGTTCGCGTCGTTGGGCGCCACGTCGATGCCGATCAGTCGCATTGCTCCGGCAAGCAGATTCGCCATCGCGCCCGGCAGGTCCGGGAACCTGGCGGTGAACGATTCGTAGCCCAGCATCGCCACGGATTGGACTATCAGCACGACTCCGGCGATTGTGAGCCCCGAGCCCAGTCGCTCGGGCCATCGGCGTGGAATCGGGAGGGCCTGCAGCGCCAATCCGGCCGCCAGCAGCAGCGGACCGGCCCGATACGGCCAGGGCGCGACGATCGCCATCACCAGCAGCATCGCCGCGGATATCCAGGCGATCGTCCGGCTGGGAACGGCGGGAGCCGCCGATGTGAGAAACGGTATCGCCAGGGCCAGTGCGATCGTCCAGGCCAGCGGGCTGGCCGCATAGTAGTAGCTCAGTCCCAGGATCCATGTTGACGACAGAATTCCAACGCCTATCCATGCTCGTTTCATTTCGCCGCCTCCTTTCGTGCGGCCGGTTTGTCCGCTGGCTTAGTTGTCGGCGGCAGCGGGCTCCACTTGTCGCCTTCCTTCAACTCCGCCAGGAACCACCGCCAGAAGTCGGCGTTTTCCCGTTTGCCTTCGATCGGCAGCCCGTCCTTGCGTTCGAGATTCTTGTTCATTGCAAACGAGGTGTCGCCGACCAATACGAATTTGCCCCTTCCGAGCCTGCGGTACATGATGACCGGGTGCAGCTGATCTATCGTTCTTCTTTGACCGTTGGCTATGACTCGGGCTTCGTCTTCGGGTCCGCTGTAGAAGATCGGCCACGACGAGAAATAGCGTACGTACGCCTGGGTCTTGCCGTCTCGAGTCTGGACGTAGGGAACCTTGAAGTGTCCCATGGGTTGAGGTTCGGGTTCTTTCTGGCCGATCGATTTGAGTCCGACGCGGAAGTCGAATTCCGCCAGCAGCGAACTGATCGGTCCGCGTTGCTCGTATCCGACGGTGCAGATAAAGATGCCTCCGGCCTCTACGAAATCTCTGACTATCTCGCGTTCGGACCTGGTGAACTCCCTGGCCGGGGCGACTGATACGATCATTCCGGCCTTTGAGATTCTCTCGCGAGTGAATTCCGGCAGGTTCAGCACGAGGTATCCGTCGCGCATGAGCGTCTGGTTCATACCCATCATGCCTTCGGGCCGCCATGATTCGGCGCTGGAGGCCTCCATGTGGGTGGTGTCTATGTACGCCAGGTTGTTCGGCTTTTTTCGGCGCCCGTCGGGGATTACCGTCGCGGCGTTGTAAGTCGCTTCGGTGCAGAGCACCAGGACTGCGGCCAGAGTTACTGACGCCAGGGCTGTCTGCAGCGGTTTTCCGGTCCACAGCAGCAGACCGATCAGTCCGCCGGCCAGGAGTATGCCGATAAACTGTTGCCATATCCTTTGCGGGCTTGAGGCTCCCGAGGCCAGGTAACCGTACAGCCGCGAGGTGTAGTGATGCGAGCCGATCGTGATTCCGTTAGTGAACGTGGAGGTGTCGCCGAATGCGATTATTCTTCCGTTGCCGTAATTCTCTTCCGCGGCCAGGACCACGTCGCCGAGTTTCTCGCCGGGATCGTATTCGCCGTTTCCCATCATCGACGCGTGTCCGGTTTCGCCTGGATCGGCCCATCCCCATCGTCCGATCAGCAGGGGAGCCGAGAGCCATCCGGTTTTCATCGAGGCTCCGATAACCGCCCCGAATCGATTGCGTTCGTCGTCGATGCCGGCGGTTGTCGGGTGCGCCGTGGTCTGGTACGAATGCAGCCAGCCTCCGACGGCGAACTGCGCCGAATCGAATTCCACCTGCATCGAGGTTTTTGCGAGCAGTTCGTTGAAGCGGTTCTCGCTGAGTTTGAATTCGTCGCCGGGGTCCTTGGCCTTGCTGGTGTGCTCGCCGAGGACCAGCATGGACCCTCCGTTTTCAACGTACCTCATGATTCGATCGAGCTGACCGTGATTCCATGGATCGCTGGGGTAGATCATCATCAGCAGATCGGCGTCAGCCAGTTCCTCGTCGGTGATATCCGGCGTTTTCGAGGGCGTTTTGTGGCTCTTGGCGTCGGATTCTGTCGTGTCTGAGAATCCCCTGACCTTCTTGAACTCTGCGCCCAGCGATTCGAAGTAGTCGCCGCTCATGCCGTACATCCCGATGCCAAGTCGCCCGTAGCCTTTTCTGTCGGGCCTGAGCCAGTTGAGGTAGCCGTCTTCGCTTGCGACTACCTTCTTGCCTTCCAGTTCCAGGGGATCTGTCGAAAGCACTATTGTCATCGCCAGGCTTGGCGCCAGGACTACGCACAAGCCCCAAGTAGCCCACCCGATAAGGGGGGGGCTGGGTTCGGTTGTGGAGCTTGGTTCAGGATTCCCATCCGGCTGTCGAGCCCATCGCAGGGCTACCCCGGCGATCGTAAGATGGATCAGCAGGCCGATCGCGGGCGCGTTCCACGGCAGGCAGTTTGCCAGAAAACCGGACAGTGTCCAGGGCGCCTCGGGTTGAACTCCGGGCTGGGCCGGCGGGATGGGCGCTTCTGCGGCGATCTTCAACAGTCCGGCCTTGATCGCCGGAGCGAAGCTCAGCAGGATCAGGTAGGCGATGTGTCCTACGATTATCGCCGCGATCGCAAAGCCGAGGTGAGACCATTTTGTCCGGCGCCCAGACAGCATCCAGGCTCCGAAGAAAACGCTCGCCAGGACCAGGAAGTCCAGTCCGCTGAAAGTGGCTCCGACCCATAGCGGTTGGCCCGAGATCGTCCCGGCCAGATGTCCCAGGAAACCTCCGACCCTGTCGGTGAGCGTCCAGAATATCGCGATCTTCAACGCCAGGCGATAGATTCCCAGCACCGCCAGCGCCATCGCCGCCGATACGGCCGCTTTGCGGCTGGCGCCTGAGAGGCTGCTGCCGATAGCGGCGGTAAGGACCGCCATGGCCAGAACGTTCACCGAATCCAGCCGCGATGAGTTCATTGCAATCGCGGCTATGACGCCTGCGACGAGGATCGTCCAGGAGTTCAGCGATCTGGGCTTGTCGGGCCTTGCGGACAGGACAACGATCGCGCCGCCCAGGAGCGTTAGCGTGTGTCTCAGCGGATGGGCCAGGAGGCCTGCGGCGCCTGAGGCGATCCAGCCGGCCGACATCGCCGCCAGAACCATTATGACTGAAGACCACGGGATCTGACTGGTCGATTGCAGTGCGTCGTTGGGTGTTGCTATTGATTCCTTGGAGTTTGCGTTACTGCCCACAGTAAGGACCTCGCCGTTTCGAGTTTTAAGATATGCGACAAGTGCGACACAGATAGGACGTTACATTCTACCATGTAATCATGCAATATTCCCGCAGTGATTCGATTTGTCGCATTTTTTGACAGCGCAGCAACAAGGGGCGACCGAGTCCGGCCGCCCCTTGTTAACTACTGCTCTGCTGAAATGCGGCTTATCGCTTTGTCAGACGATCAACGATCGCCGCATTACAGTATTGTTGGACATTCGACCTGTACGATCGGACACACCGGCCGGCGTCGGGTGGATAGCAAGCCGGCGCCGGTGTCGCAATCCGTACCGTCGGGACACGTCGTGGCGTTCGGGCCGCAGCGAGTCTCCGTCGGCGGACATTCGGTCTCCACCGGCGGACAGTGCGTCGGTTCCGGACAAGTCGTCGGTTCGGCCGGACACTGCGTGACGGTCCCTGGATCAGGACAAGTCGTCGGCTCGGCCGGACACTGCGTCACGGTCGTCGGGTCCTCGGGGCAGAGCGTCGGCTCAGGCGGACACCGCGTTTCTTCCTCGGGGCACCGCGTCGGCTCCGGATCCAGCGGACAGATCGTCTGTTCCGGCGGACACCGCGTCTCCTGCACCGGACACTTCGTCGGCTCCGGCGGACATCGCGTCTCTTCCGTCGGGCACTTCGTCGGCTCGGCGTCCAGCGGACATCTCGTGTCCAACGTCGGACACTTCGTGGGCGCTTCGGGACACTTTGTCGCCTCTTCGGGACAGATTGTCTCCTGCGGATCGACTACGCATACTGTCGGAGCCTCGGGACACTGGGTGTTCGTTGGCGGACATTGCGTTTCAGATACCGGGCAGACCGTGCTGATCGGGTCCCTGGTGCAGATCGTGTCGATCGAAGGACAGACAGTCGGATCCGGCGGACACTGGGTCTGCTGCTCGGGACACTTGGTCTGCTGCTCCGGGCAAAGCGTCTGCTCGGGCGGGCATGCGGTCTCCGTCGGCGGACATTTCGTCTCCAACGTCGGACACTCAGTCGGCACCGGCGGACACCTCGTCACAGTCGACGCATCTTGCGGGCAGACCGTATCCTGAGGCGGACACTTCGTATCCGCGACCGGGCATTTGGTCTCCAGCGGCGGACAGACTGTTTCGACCGTCTGACATTCGGTGACCAGCGGCGGACACTTCGTGAACTCCGGCGGACACCTCGTCTCGGTTGGCGGACACTCAGTAGGCTGGGGCGGACAACGCGTCTCCACTGTCGGGCATTGTGTCTCGACCGGGTCGAGCACGCATGCCGTCGGTATCATCGGACACGTCGTTTCCTTCGGCGGACACAGCGTCGTCAAAGGCGGACACTTCGTCTGCTCTTCCGGACACCGTGTCTCGGCGGGGGGACAACGCGTCTCCTGCGGCGGACATTGTGTCTCTGCCGTCGGGCAGATCGTCTGCTGCAGATCCGGACCGCATACCGTCTGTTGCGGGGGACACCTCGTCTCCCTTGGCGGACACTTCGTCTCTATCGGCGGACATAGCGTCTGCTCCGGCGGGCATCTGGTCGGAATCACCGGACACGCCGTCTGTTCCGGCGGACATCGCGTCTCAATTGCCGGACATTCGGTCAGTACAGCCGGGCACTTCGTATCCTCAGGCGGACACAGCGTCTCCCTTGGCGGACACTTCGTCTGCTCGGGCGGACATCTCGTCTCGCCTGCCGGACATTCAGTCAGCACTGGCGGACACTTCGTGTCCAGCGGCGGACATCGTGTCTCAACCGCCGGGCATTCGGTCAGCACCGGCGGACAAATAGTATCCTCAGGCGGACAAAACGTCTCACAGGCCGGACAATACGTCTGCACAGGAGGACACATCGTATACTCAGGCGAACAAATCGTAAGAACCGGAGGACAGCAGCTAGCATGCGGCCGCGTCGTCGCTGCCAAAGCCGGGCACTTGGTAAGCTCCATCGGACATCGCGTTTCCTGAGTAGGACACCTTGTCCGGATCGGCGGACACTTCGTGATCTCAAGCGGGCCTCGAGTATCCACAGCCTGCCATTCGGTCGGGAGCGGGGGACACTTCGTTTGCTCCGGCGGACATCGGGTCTCACCGGCCGGGCATTCAGTCAATACCGGAGGACAGCGCGTCTCAACCGGCGGACAGACCGTCACAGTCCCGTCAGACGAACAGATTGTCTGTTCCGGCGGACACTCGGTCTCTACAGGCGGACACCTTGTCTCTCTGGGCGGACACTTTGTCTCCACAGGCGGACATCTCGTCTGCAGCGGCGGACACCTCGTTATCCTGATCGGGCATCTTGTCTCCGTCGGCGGGCATCGCGTCAGCCTCGGCGGACACTTCGTCTGCGACGGGGGGCACACCGTTCGTCTCGGCGGACAACGAGTCGGCACCGACGGACATTTCGTCTTGGCTATCGGACACCTCGTATCAGGACCAAGGCAACTGGTGATCCTCGGCGGACAGCGTGTCGCCACTGGCGGACACTTTGTCCTTGCTACGGGACAGACCGTTCGCTTCGGCGGACATCGCGTATCGGCTGGCGGACACTTCGTCTTCTGCGGCGGACAACGCGTCTCCAACGCCGGGCAAATTGTCTGCTCGGCGGGGCACTGCGTGCGCGGACCAACGCATAACGTCCTTTCCGGCGGACATTCGGTTCGCACGGGCGGACACTTGGTCCTTTGCGGCGGACAACGCGTCTCGGTCGGCGGACAGAACGTCCTTCTCGCCGGGCACTGCGTTTTGGCTACGGGGCATCGTGTCCTGGTCTCCGGACACCTGGTAAACCGCGTCGGGCACTTGGTCTTCTCCGGCGGGCAACGCGTCTGACGAGGCGGGCACTTGGTCCTTCTCGGCGGACAGCGTGTCTCTCTCGGCGGGCAACGCGTAAAGCGCGGCGGACATGCCGTCTCTCTAGGCGGGCATCGCGTAACCGATGGCGGACAGCGTGTCAGAACGGCCGGACAGCGAGTCGCCACAAGCGTGCAGAAACTCAGTGTCGGCGGGCATTTGGTCCGCTCAGGCGGACACCTGGTCTCCTGGCTGGGGCACCGAGTGGCTACCGGGTCCAGAGGGCATCTGGTGTCCTGGGGCGGGCACTTGGTCTCCACGGCCGGGCATCGTGTCTCAACCGGCGGGCAGACCGTCGCCGTTCCGTCGGGCGAACATACCGTCTGGGCCGGAGGACATTCGGTCTCGACCGGCGGACACTTCGTCTGAACCGGCGGACATTTTGTCTCCACTGCCGGACATTGTGTCTCGGCCGGCGGACAGACAGTGGGTGTCCCGCCAGTGGCGCAGATCGTCGGCGCCGGCGGACAGCGCGTCGCCACAGGGTCAGTCGCGCACGCCGTCACCTGGGGCGGACACTGCGTCTCAACGGCCGGACATATCGTCTCGGCTGCCGGGCAGACCGTCTGGGCAATTGCGCATGCCGTCTGCACAGGCGGACACGTGGTCAGCGTCGCCGGGCAGATCGTAGGTTCCCCTGCAGGCAGTATTGTCGGTAAAGGGCCAACTTGGGCCCATACCGACTGCGTACAGACCAGCGTTAGAACAATGGAAATAGAATACAATAGAAGATGTGGTTTGCGGTTCACAGCAACGCTCCTTTCGACTTTCCCACCCTGTCCTGGTTAAAGTGCAATGGAAGTTTGAAAAAAGGACTAATTGATAAACCGTTAAAACGTATACAACATGTGTTACTAAAGATTCTAACCAGCATGTCGCCTCAAGTCAAGCAAGTAACAATAAACACTTGACAATTCGTCACCAATCGACCAAGTCGGCAAGCGCCGGATCGCTTGTCAACTCTTAATTGTAGACTGCAGAACTCACAAGGTCCGAAGTTTTTCCAGTTCGCGACAAAAATGACCGCAAAGGCCTTGTCAGCAACGATTCAGTGGTCACTGGCGGTGATTACAGCGTCTTCCAGCTTCGTAACTTAGGAGGGGTTGCGTCCTTCTCGATCAGTTCCAGGATCTTGGTCAGTTCCTTTAGAAAACGCTCGTTCTTCTTGAGCGATCTATGGGCCTTGTAGGCTTTCTGGTACTCGCGCAGTTTCGGCAGATGCGCTCTGGCCGCGCCTCGGTAATGCTTGAAGTAGCTCAGTACTCGCGGGGCGAACCAGTATCCTTCGTTTCCGCGGCCCGGGTCGGGTTCGATGATCTTCATCAGTTCGTCGAGACCCTCTGAAATGTTGTTTTCCGCCAGAAATACCAGCCCCTTTTCCCGAACGTTGTTTGAGAACATCACGCTCCAGCCTGGTTTGCGGATCGATTCGATGATTTCCGGCATTATTGGCTTTAACTGCTTTGGCGTCATGGTCTTGTATAGCGTGGTGACGCTTGCCCTGGCGCCGCCGCATGGGTTCTTGAGTATGTGTTTGGCTGCGGTGAGCAGTTTGCCCGCCTCGGCGCCTTCGATGCTCTGGGAAAGCAGGCCGGACTTGCCCTGGCGGTAACCGTTCAGGCGAAGCCTCCGACGTTCAGATGACCTCGCCACTGTGCC
>CAYMSH010000110.1:0-14392 GCA_964392945.1 uncultured Planctomycetaceae bacterium
TGATCGAAGAGATCATAAGGAAGGTCGACGCCGATGACGCCGAACTGTTCGGCGACATTCGGGCCTTCCACCTGAAGAAAGCAAACGCGACGAATCTGGCCGACACCCTGACGAATCTGTACCGGGCCAAACTCCAGGCCGAACAGGCCGCCGGAGCCTCCGGCAGATCGCTGCCGACGAGCATAATCGCAGACGCCAGAACCAACACCCTGCTGGTCACCGGCAGCCGCGAGAGCTTCAAGTCAATCGCAGAGATGATCAAGCAGCTCGATACCGGCTCGACGGCGAGAATAACTGAAATACGCGTGTTCGAACTCAAGAGCGCAGACGCAACGGAACTGGCGACGATACTGCTGGACACGCTGACCAGCAAGCCCAAGTCGGCGATCGACGATCCGAACGTCCGGCAGGCGATGCTCAAGTTCGTGACCCAGGACAAAGACGGCAAGATGGTCGTCGCCAAGGCCCTGCAGGAAGGGCTCCTGATCACGCCGGACTCGCGAAACAACTCGCTGGTGGTCTCGGCCCCGGTCGAGAACATGCCCCTGCTGGCCAACCTCATCAAGGCGCTGGACAACACCGCCCCCCGATCGGCGGAGATCAAGGTCTTCACGCTGAAGAACGCCGACGCCTCGCGAATGGCCGAAGTCCTGACCCAACTGTTCCGCCTGCAGCAGACCGGCTCGGCTGACTCCAAGTCGATCAAGTACACGCTGCAACCGACGACTAGACCGTCGGGCGCAGACACCGAGGCGGTCTCGGCGACACTGGGCTCAGCCGAACAGAGCGCACTAACCGTAACCGTAGACACGCGAACAAACAGCCTGCTGGTCGGCGGAACCAAGCAGTACGTCGAACTGGCCGGGACCGTGATCAGGCAACTCGACGCCTCGCCGGCCCAGGAGCGGCAGACCAAGATCTACCGCCTGCGAAACGCACAGGCCTCCGACATCCAGACCGCGCTGCGATCGTTCCTGGACCAGGAACGCCAGACGATTTCGACCACGCTCGGAGCCGACAGCATCGGAGCGGCCCACAGGCTGCTGGAGCAGGAAGTTGCGATAGTCGCCGAAGAGACGACTAACACGCTGCTGCTGTCGGCCAGCCCACGGTACTTCAAGACCATCTCGGCTATGATCGACGAGCTCGACCAGCCGCTGCCCCAGGTGCTGATCAAGGTGCTGCTGGCCGAGGTCACGCTGACGGGCCGATCCGATCTGGGGTTCGAGTGGGATCACTCGGCGATGCACGGCAACAGCAGCAGCGGAGCCGTGCGGCGCGTCGGTACGGACCTGGGGGTCGAAGGCTCGTTCAACACAAACGGCGGATTCCGGTTCTCCCTGTCCGGCGGCGACATCGACCTGTTCCTGCACGCCTTGCAGAGCGAAGGACGCCTGGAAGTACTGTCTCGCCCGCAGATACTCACCGCCGACAACCAGACCGGCGAGATCAACGTCGGCCAGCGAGTTCCGTTCGTTACAAACTCGCGTGTAACCGACCAGGGCTCGGTCTTCAACACGATCCAGTACGAAGACGTCGGAATCATCCTCCAGACCACGCCGCGAATCAATCCCGAGGGCGACATCAAACTCGAGGTCAACGCGGAAATCAGTTCGATCTCCGACTCCGACAGCGTCGAGATCAGCGAAGGCGTAAACGCGATCGTACTGAACAACCGCTCGGCGACGACCACCGTAACCGTCAAGGACGGACACACCATCGTCATCGGCGGTCTGATCACCACCCAGGACAACAACACCGAAAAGAAGGTCCCGTTCCTCGGCGATCTGCCCATACTCGGCGAACTGTTCAAGAGCACCACGATAACCAAGAATCGCACCGAACTGCTGATCGTGCTGACCCCGTACGTACAACTGAACTCAGCCGACGCCGACAAGGAAACCAAGAAGCAGATCAAGCGACTCGACCTGCTCAGCGAAAAGCGGCGCCAGGGTCTGCTGGAATGGCTCAGCGACCAGAAGCCGTACAAGGATCTCCTGCCGATGCCGCAAAAGAAGTCGGCGATGACCAACAGGACGTCGGCCGAACTGCTTCCGCTCGAACTGCTTAACGAGATCCAGGACGAGGCGATCGACGACAAGAAGAAATACCCCGCAAGGCGAAACAACTATGACAAGGAACTGTCTAATGACTAATGTCTCCCGGATCGTTGTGATCCTCGCAGCAACCGCGGCGTTGAGTCTCGGCGGATGCGAAGCCAAAAAGCCCAACACAAGCAACAACCCGCGAGCCGCCGCGTTGAAGAACCTGCCGGCTCCAATCGAAAACGCCGATCGAATCGCGCTGCTGGTGCCCCAGCAGGCCGTAGTCAACCTGGACAAGCAACCCGGCGTTGACGGCGTAGTGGCCCAGGTCATGCTGCTCAGGGATTTCGGCAAGGGTCCCAAGACCGTGCTGGTCACCGGCGAGGTCGACCTGATGGTGTTCGAAGGCTCGATCCCGAAAAATATCAACAACGCGCCAAAACCGTTCCTGGCCCGCACGTTTACCGCCAGGGAGCTGGCCGGCCGCGTTGTGGGCCAGTACAACACGCTCTGGGGATACTCCCTGCAGGCCAAGTGGACCAGTCGGCCGAGATCGGCCAACATCTGGATCATGGCGCGATACCGTCCGCCTGAGGGATCCGCGATCTACTCATCCCCCGCCGAACAGCGAATGCCCGCCAAACCGGTCGGAGTCAACTAGAACAATGATGATAGGACTCCTGAGCGACTCGCACGGCGACGCTGCGCGCCTGCGAAACGGCACGGCGACTCTGATCGATCTCGGAGCCGAAGCGATCGTCCACTGCGGCGACATCGTGGCCGCAGATCACGTGTCAATCCTCGGCACGTGCGGTGTCCCGGCGTATCTGGCCGCCGGCAACATGGACCGCAACACCGGCGCACTGGCCAAAGTCGCCGAACAGTACGGTGTGCAATTCGCCGCCGATTTCATCGAGGTTGCGATCGGCGCCGGCCAGCACCTCGCAGCGCTTCACGGCGATAACGATCACCTGTTGCGGGATCTCGTCGAAGGCGCCCAGTTCCCCTACGTCATTCACGGCCACACTCACCGCGCCGCCGACGATACGTACGGATCGATCAGGGTGATCTGTCCCGGAGCCCTGGCCCACCCGCGCAAACCCAAGTACCCCACAGTGGCCCTCCTGAACACCGAAACCGACACGGTGGAGTTCTACAAAGTCGACTAACCGCCGAATTTTTCTGACGTGAACAGGTAGACTGTGGTGTCGCTTTGGCTCCAGGCGCCCGGGGGCATGCCGGCCTTCGATGCGCAGCAGTGATCGAGGAACTCCCGTGTGTCCCATCCCTGATCGGTCGCGACTTCCGGCAGGAAACATCCGGACCGTCCGCCTGAACCGACAATGTATATGCCGTGCGTGCCGATTTGAAGGCTCATCGGATCGTCGGTCTTGGCCAGCGGCGAGAGAACCGACACTTCGATGTGCAAATGATCCAGTTCGCCAGGCGTTATCGGGTTGCTGAAGAATCGCGGATCGTGACCGGCGGCGGACATTCCCATCTCGACGATCATCTCGCCCAGCGCGCGATCCGGTTGAAACGTGCCGATGCACCCGCGGAGCTGGCCGGCGTTGGTAAGCGTTACGAAGCAGCCGCGTTTCTCCGAAAGCAGGCCTTCGTCAGACGCCGCGGCCGGCCGGGGCGCCCCTGTCACCTGGGCGGCGACCGCCTGGCGGGCCAGAGAAACAAGCGTACTTCGGTCTTCAGCGGATATGGTCATTTTCCACGCTCCTGCCACTTCTTTATTGTACGCCTGCGGCGCGATCACATCATGTATTTCAGCACGACAAATCCGCCGGCGAGCAGCACGACAAACGCCAGGGCCAGCCAGTTGAACCACTTGTCGATAAACGGAACGGCCTTCGGTCCGATCAGCCAGAAGACCCCGGCCACTCCGAAGAACCGCATCGCCCGGCCGACCAGGCACGCCAGGGTGAACACCAGCAGGTTCATCTTGGCCACGCCGGCGGTTATCGTCAGCAGCTTAAACGGGATCGGCGTAAGTGCGGCGATGAAAACGTACCACTGGCCCCTGGCTTCAAACTCACCCGAAAGGCCCGTGATCCGCTCCTGGGTGATACCCGGGATCATGAGCGCCACGTCAATCAGCGCGAACCCGATAAGGTAGCCCAGGTAGGCGCCGAGAATACTTGCGATCGTTGTAACCGCGGCGAACCACATCGACTTCTTGCGATTGCCCAGACACAGCGGGCCCAGCAGCACGTCAGGCGGGATCGGGAAGAAGCTACTCTCTGCGAAACTCAGAGCGAACAGCGCCGTGGTCGAATGCTTGTGATGCGCGAAGTGCAGCACCCAATCGTACATCCGCCGATGGACATGCCACCAGGGAACGTGCTTGTGCGGACCGACCTTTGCGCCGCAATGATTGCAGTATTCAGCGTCGGCGGCGATCGCCAGATTGCAACGAGGACAGGCGCCCGATGGAAGCTCATCGGCGACAGGATCGGTTTTAGTGGAATCATCTGTGTTCATAATCACAGACATAGTAAACTCATGCGCACACGCTTTGTCAATCGACAAGCGATCAGAAAGGATTTTCCCGATGCACGTAAACCAAGGCGACCGGCGATTAGAGGCGTTTGCGAACCTGCGGGATCGTGATCTGAGACGCCAACGCCGCCTGATCGCCGAAGGACGATGGCTGGCCCACAGACTAATCAGCCAGGGATACCCCAACACCCAGGTGCTGACCAGCGAGCGGTTCGCAGACGAATTCTCACCGCTCGTGGCGAGCGACGATCTGCTGGTGGCCGACAACGAGACGATGTCCGCGATAGTGGGCTTTGACTTCCATCGCGGAGTGATCGCCTCGGCGGATCGACCCGTCCTGCCGACACTCGTCGAGGCCCTGGCCCAATCGAAAACCGGCCGGACCGTCGTAGTCCTGCCCGACACGAGCAACGCCGAAAATCTCGGCTCGATCTTCCGCACGGCGGCCGGGCTGGGCGTAGAAGTAATCCTGCTGGGCGAGCAATGCTGCGACGAATTCTCACGCCGCGTACTGCGAGTTTCGATGGGCGCCGCATTCGAACTGAAGATCACCCGCTCGGCTAACCTGGCCGACGACCTGGCGGTCCTGGCCCAGCACGGATACAAACTGGCGGCGATGGTGCTCGACGAATCGGCGATCGACCTGGCCGACTTCCACGCCGACGGGCCGACAGCACTGATGTTCGGCTCCGAGGCCGACGGGTTGGCCAAACCTCTGATCGAACGGGCCGACGTGCGGCTTACGATCCCGATGTCAAAACAGATCGATTCCCTGAACCTGGCCGCATCGGCGGCGATCGCACTATGGCGAATCGGACCGGGCCGGACCCCTCGCGGCGAAATATGAGTTTGGTATTCTGTTTCCCCAGACGCCGCCCGGCGTATACAATCTTTCCAAGCACCTCGCGGGCCCGATGTACATCGGGACGAGTGGAGAACCTGTCTGAAAAAACGCCGCTTAGAAAAGGACTACTATGTCAACAATTCCAAACGCCGAAGGTTCGGCCCCGAAACATCGCTTCCTCCTGTTCTTCATCTGCTGCCTGGCGTATCTGGTCATTGGATTCCACTTCAGCATGAGAGGAGCGCTGACCAGTGAGGTCGAAGCGGTTTTCAGCAAGATTGACACCGCGAAATCCGCCGGAATGGCCGCATCGGTATTCGCCGTTCCTTTTCTTGGGTATGCTATCACCTTGTTCATTATCAGCCCTCTCATCGACGCGATCGGAATGGGACTGCTCATGCGCCTGTCGGGAATGCTGATCGCCGTAGGAACCGTCGCCGTCGTAAGCGCAGAGTATATCGCACCCGACAACATCTACTGGATTATCTGGGGCGGCATGTTGCTGGTCGGACTGGGCTGGGGGCTCGTAGACACCAACACCAACCCGCTGGTCGTCGGGCTCTACCCCAAGGATAAGACCCACAGGCTCAATGTCATACACGCCTGGTGGCCGGCCGGCATTGTCCTGGGAGGGTTAACAGGATGGGGACTGGGGACACTCAACGTCCCGTGGGAGTACCAGCTCTTGTCTACGCTTGTACCGGCGGTATTATTATTCGTCCTTTGTTGTATCGCGAGATTCCCTCTAACTGAACGAGCGGCGGCGGGAATCAGTTTCGGCGATATGTTCAAGGAAGTAATCAGGAGACCCATGTTCTGGGTCTGGTTCTTCTGCATCTGGTTCACCGCGACCTCCGAATTGGCGCCGGGCCAATGGGTGGACATGGCGCTGACTCGCACTATCGGCATACGTGGTATCTGGGTGGTTATCTATGTCAGCGGACTGATGTTTGTCATGAGACATTTCGCCGGTACTGTAGTGCACAAACTTTCTCCAGTAGGTCTATTGTGGGTCTCGTGCCTGCTGGCCGCCGGAGGGCTCTTGTGGCTCAGCTTTGCAACTGGTCCCGTAGTCGCTCTCCTGGGAGCGACGTTATGGGGAATTGGGGTCTGCTACATGTGGCCTACGATGCTGGCGACGGTAAACGAACGCTACCCTCGATCGGGCGCACTGGGCATGGGGCTGATGGGTTCAGGCGCAACGCTGGCGATATATCTGTTCTTGCCGACAATGGGGCGGATTTTTGATTCCACCAAGCTGAGCGAAGCCGGCGGTAAGGAAGCGTTCGACCTGCTCTCGGGCGAGAAGCTGAATGAAGTGATGGCCGTTGCTTCGCAAGTATCGTTCCGATCAGTGGCGATCCTGCCTGCAGTAATGCTGGTTGTTTTTGCGGTGATCTGGATATACGACCTCAAGCACGGTGTCAAACATGAGGAGCTGGACGCGACCGACCTACCGCAATAGAAAAACCAAAACACCACAAGAAAACCCGCCCGGGCGGCTTGCTTACCTGCAGCGTCGCGAGCCGTAGCCGCGTCGGAATCCGCGATAGCCTATACCGCGCCCGTAGCTTCGGTACGGGAACCGGTGTCTGAATCCGGCGAAACCGTAACTCCTGTACGGCGTGTAGTAGTAGGAGTTTACAATCCTCGTACTGTAGGGAGATCCGTACGAGTAGTAATCAACGCCTGCGTAAGGCTCGTAGTAATATGAACTTCGGGCAGGCACAATGTAGGGGCGATGGTAGCCCAACTCGTACTCGTAATCGCAGCCTGCGACAAAGATCAGCATCACCGCGGCGGCCAGCAGAAGTGCGGGTTTTACCAAATGCTTCGAAACGTCTTTCATGATCGGTCCTCCTGGTCCGACAACAAACCCCCCGCCATATCATTATACGCATCGACGGCCCGGTTCGGCGTGAATATGAAAGGCGTTGTTGACTCGGCTGCAAAGTGGTGGAAAATAGGCTTGTTATGCATTGGTTCAATATTGTCGCAATAGCAATTGGTCTGGCGATGGACGCCTTCGCCGTGGCGATAGCCGCCGGGCTGACCATCGAGCGTTTGACCGGTCGACATATATTCCGCATCGCGTTCCACTTCGGGCTCTTCCAGTGCATGATGCCGATCATCGGATGGTTCTGCGGGCGAACCATAGCCGGTTACGTCCAGGCGTACGATCATTGGGTCGCATTCGGGCTTTTGGGCGCCATAGGCGGTAAGATGTTATGGGACGCGATATTCGGCGACGACGACAAGTTCGGAAAGGACCCCTCCCGCAGTTGGACGCTGGTGATGCTGTCTGTCGCCACAAGCATCGACGCGCTGGCGGTCGGCTTGAGTATGGCGTGCCTCGGCGTGTCGATCTGGCTGCCGAGCATAATAATCGGACTCGTCGCAGGCGGAATGAGCCTGGTCGGAATTCGACTCGGAAGCCGACTTGGCAATCGTACGCGACTCTGGGCCGAATGTTTCGGCGGGATCGTGCTTATAGGTATCGGCGTTCGAATCCTGGTGGTCCACTTGACCGGCGGGCACTGAACGTTACGATGAAAGGGAGACAACTATACAACGGTTCTACGATCTTAACCCCGTAATGCAGGCCCTGCCGGCTACAATGGGAGTAACAGTCGAATTCGCAATCATGATAACGCTCGAAGTATCGCTGGGATAGACAATATGGATGACACTGACATGACGCCGAAACTGAAGATACTGTTCCTCTGCACGGGCAACTCCTGTCGCAGCCAGATGGCCGAGGGCTGGGCCCGGAGCCTCAAGGGCGATTGCATCGAGGCGTATTCGGCGGGGATTGAAACCCACGGGATGAATCCAAACGTTGTGGCGGTAATGGCTGAAGTCGGCGTGGACATTTCCGATCACCACTCCAAGCATCTCGATGAACTCGGCGACATCGAGTTTGATTATGTTGTGACGGTCTGCGGCGCGGCCAACGAGAGTTGCCCGATGTTCCCGGGTCGCACGACTGTGGTTCACGTCGGCTTCGACGATCCGCCGCGGATGGCGGCCGAATGCGAAAGCGACGCCGACAAACTCAACTGCTACCGGCGCGTGAGAGATAACATCCGACAATTCATCGAATCCCTTCCCGAGAGTATCGAGAAATAACCATGAGCCAAGCCAACACCGACCCGACATCGACACGCAGGTCCGACCCGTTCGTGATGGTTGTCTTCGGAGCTTCAGGCGACCTGACGCGCCGCAAACTCATGCCGGCGATATTCCAGTTATGGTGCGAAAACCACCTGCCGGAATCCACGGCGATTATCGGCTATTCTCGCAGCGCCAAGACCGACGAGAGCTTCCGGGCCGACCTGTGCGAATCGATTCGCGACTCGCTGAACTGCCACGAAGGCCTGATCGACGATGCGGCGTGGGACACGTTCGCATCGCGTATCTTCTACCAGCAGGGCTCCTACGATTCGCCGGACGATTTCGCCGCGCTCAAACAGCGCATCGAAGATGTCAGCGCCCAGCGGGAAATTCCCGGCAACTGCCTGCACTACCTCGCGACGCCTCCCATGGCGTTTGAGAGCATCATCCGCAATCTCGACTCCGCTGGCCTGGCCAGGAGAGGACAGAGCGACCCGTGGGCCCGAGTGGTCATCGAAAAACCGTTCGGCACGGACCTCCAGTCGGCCCGAGCGCTCAACAAGATCGCGCGAAAAGTGTTCGACGAAGACCAGATATTCCGAATCGATCACTACCTCGGCAAGGAGACGGTCCAGAACATCATGGTCCTTCGAATGGCCAACAGCATCTTCGAGCATCTCTGGCGCCACGACTACATCGATCACGTTCAGATCACCGCCGCCGAGTCGCTCGGCGTGGGAACTCGCGGCGGATATTACGACACGAGCGGAGCCCTGCGCGACATGGTGCAGAATCACCTGATGCACCTGCTGTGCCTCGTGGCGATGGAGCCGCCGGTTGCGCTGACCGCCGACGCCATTCGCGACGAGAAGGTCAAAGTACTCAAGGCCCTCAGACCGATCCCGGCCCAGTGCGCCGCAAACGGCGTGATCCGAGCCCAGTACTCCAGCGGGCATATCGACGGGCGAGACGAGCCGGGCTACCGCCAGGCCGATAACGTGCCGCCGGACTCTACGACTGAAACGTTTGTGGCGTTCAAGGCCAACGTTGACAACTGGCGATGGACCGGCGTGCCGTTCTACCTGCGAACCGGCAAGTGCCTGCCACGACGCTGCACGGAGATCTCCATCCACTTCGAGGACATACCCAAGGTGCTGTTCAATCGCCCGCCGGCCGGCCCGCTCAGGCCCAACGTGCTGACGATTCGAGTCCAGCCCAACGAAGGGATCGCACTGGAATTCCAGACAAAAGCGCCCGGCCAGGCCATGCAGATCCAGCCGCTGGAAATGGACTTCGGTTACCAGGAATCGTTCGGCCAGGCCCCTCCCGACGCCTACCAGAGGCTGCTGCTGGACGCCGCGGTCGGAGACGCCACGCTGTTTACCCGCAGCGACGAAGTCGAGGCCGCCTGGGAGTACGTCTCGCCTATTATCGAAGGATGCGCCAACACCGACCCGGCGGCCATGCTGCAATATCCCGCAGGTTCCTGGGGCCCCCAAGCCGCCGAAGATCTGATCGCCGCAGACGGAAATCACTGGCGGCTGAAATAGCCGTTCGGCGAGTATATGATGTAGTATGCCGCTAAGAAAACACAACGATGTGCTGGACGACCTGTACCGCGACATAAACCGCCGCCGGTACGTTCACCCGGATCCGCTGGAGTTCCTGTACAACTACACAGAACCGGCCGATCGCGAACTGGTTGCGCTGCTGGCCAGCTCCATGGCCTACGGGAGAGTCGCGCAGATACTCCAGAGCGTTACCGACGTGCTGGAGAGGCTGGGACCGAATCCGGCGGGGTATCTCGCCGAAAACAGGCCCGCGACGATCCGGCGAACGATGCAGGGCTTCAAGCACAGATTCAGCACCGGCGAGCATGTGGCCGCCATGCTTATCGGGGCCCGGAAAGTGATCGCAAGAGACGGATCGCTCGGCGCGTGCTTCGCTGGCGGAGTGTCCCGGGACCACGAAACCGTGCTCGAGGCGATGAAGGCGTTTGTGGGCGAGATTACCGAAGCGGCGGGCGCTGAATGCGGACACCTCCTGCCGGACCCGGCCAAGGGCAGCGCCTGCAAGCGGCTGTGCCTGATGCTGCGATGGATGGTCCGCACCGATCGGGTGGACCCGGGCGGATGGGACGGGGTATGTGCCTCGAAACTCCTGATACCGCTGGACACGCACATGCACAAGATCGCCGCAGGCCTGGGCGCGACAAAACGCAAAGCCGCCGACATGCGAACGGTAGTCGAGGTCACCGAGGCGTTCAGAAAAGTGGCCCCGGAAGATCCGGTTCGATACGATTTCGCACTCACGCGTCTGGGGATACGCAACGATATGAATGTCGCCGAGTTCCTGGCGATGTGCAACAACCGAGACCAGGCAAATGCCTGAACAACTCACAGAACTCGCCTGGCAGTTCTGGTCTACGATCGGCCAGATGGCTCCGTTTCTGCTTTTCGGATTCCTGGCCGCCGGAGCGCTGTCGGTGCTCGTATCGGCTACGTGGATCGAAAAGAACCTCGGCCGCGGGCGACTGGCCCCGGTCATCAAAGCATCGGCGTTCGGAGTGCCCCTTCCGCTCGGCTCGTGCTGGTTTATCCGGGTCGCTGCCGCGCTTCCAAAACCGGGCGCCAGCAAGGGCGCGACGACCGCGTTCCTGATATCGACCCCGCAAACCGGAGTAGACAGCATCCTGGCGACATTCAGCCTTCTGGGCTGGATCACCGCGGTGTTTCGCCCACTCGCGGCGCTGATAAGCGGCGTTCTTGGCGGGGCGCTTGTCTCGCTTACCGGAAGCAACGGCGGGCCGACAATCTCCGACACCACGCCCTGCGCCGAGGCGTGCTGCACCTCCAGCGGCGGCGGAAAACTCGCCGCGGCGCTACGGTACGGTCTGATCGCCCTGCCGCGGGATATCGGCAAGTCGCTGCTGTTCGGCCTGGTGCTCGGAGCCCTGATTACGGTCTACATCGGCGGCAACGACTACTTCTCCCAAACCGTGCCGCCCGGGCCGGTGCAGATTCTCCTGCTGATGCTCGTGGGCATACCGCTGTACATCTGCGCGACAGCTTCGATACCGATCGCGGCCGGGGTCTCTCCCGGGGCCGCCCTGGCGATGCTCATAACCGGACCGGCGACGAACGCTGCGACTATAGTAACGATCTGGAAAGTGCTCGGACGGCGAACCTGCCTGATATACCTTGGCACAATGATGGTCTCGGCTTTCGTCGGCGGGATGCTCCTGGATTCGGTAGTCACCATCAACCAGGTGCAGATGGCGATGCACGACGACTGGATGCCGATCTGGTTCAGGCACGCCTCGGCGGTGGGTCTGATCGGCCTGCTGGGCTTCGGAGCGTTTGGCCGGACCGCAAGCCACGCCGATCACGCCGGAGATCATCAAGGGAAGCTGAAGCTGAACGTCGGCGGGATGACTTGCGGACATTGCGAATCGAGCGTGAGGAAGGCCCTGGAAGCCTGCGGTTCGGTCAGCGAAGTATCGATCGATCTGAAAGCCGCAACAGCATATGTGTCGGGCGATGATCTGCAGATCAACGAACTGGTGGCGGCCGTCGAAAAAGCAGGCTTCTCAGCCTCGGCGGACGAATCGCACAAATGACCCGCCCGGCGGTTACTCGGCCAGCGCTTTCTCGATTTCTTCGATACGCTTGTTCCTGGCCTTCAGTTGTGCGCCGATCACGTCGCGCATCCTGATCAAGCCCAGGAGCATCCCGTCGGCGACAACGACCAGACGGCGAATGTGGTCTCGCTGGAATCGCTCCATGCACAAGTCCATCGAATCGCCAAGCCCGCAGGTCTTGACTGGGCTGGACATCACGTCGCCGAGCTTGGCGGCGCTGGCGTCCAGGCCCTTGGCGAGGACTCGACCGACCATGTCACGCTCAGTAACTATCCCTAGGATCGCCCCGTGATTGCGCACGATGACCGAACCGACATTGGCCTGGTGCATCATATTGGCGGCTTGCTGAACGGTGCAGTCCGCCCCGGCGACTACAACGTCAGGCCCCTTGACCATCAAAACGTCTTCCACATTAGGCATTAGCCTATCTCCCTGAACTACACAACGCTGATTCCCATTCACGGCCCCATACCGCGCAAATCAGTATAACTGGACTGGAGTAATTATCGACATAAAACCCGCATAACCTTTTATTATTCCTAGCGTTAGTATGCACATTACAAGAACTGTTACTGCAATCTGCACCCCATATATAGAAGAAAACGCCTGAAATTCAGGCGTTTTCTCTTCTTGGACTACTGTGACAATCCCGATTAATCGGGAAATTACTTTTTATGCGGGACGATGATTTTCAGGTCGAGTTCCGCCAGTTGATCGTCGTCAACTTCCGCCGGCGCCCCGGTCAGCGGACACGTGCCCCGCTGGGTCTTGGGGAACGCGATAACGTCTCGCAGCGACGGGGCGGAAACCATCTCCATCACGATCCTGTCCAGGCCAAGGGCCAATCCGCCGTGCGGAGGAGCGCCGAACCGCAGTGCGTCCAGAAGGAATCCGAACTTCTCCTCGGCCTCTTCGGGTCCTATGCCGAGAATTTCGAAAATCTTCTCCTGGATCTTGCTGTCGTGGATACGAATTGAGCCGCCGCCCATTTCGGTTCCGTTGCAGACAATGTCGTACGCCAGCGACTTGACGGATCCGGGATCGGCCATCAACTGGTCCAGATCGTCGATCGCGGGCATGGTGAACGGGTGGTGCAGCGAGTCCCAACGTTTCTGCTGCTGGTTGTACGCCACCAGCGGGAATTCGGTGACCCAGCACCAGGCGTAGGTGTCCGGCTGGATCAGCCCGATGTCCTCGGCGACTTTCACGCGAAGAGGCGCCAGGACCTTGTGCACCGAGTCGGCGTCGGCCGCGGCGAAGAACAGTATGTCGCCGTCGTTGGCGCCCACTGTGTCTCTAAGCTGCTGCTGGACTTCCGGCGACAGGAACTTCGACACGCCGCCGGCGAACCCTTCAGCTTCGATCTTGCACCAGGCCAGCCCCCTGGCGCCGTAATCAGCCACGAACGCGGTGTAGCCGTCGATCACTTTGCGGGTGAACTTCGCCCCGCCGGGAACGCAGATAAGTTTAACGATTCCGCCAGATTCGACTGCTCCGGTGAACACCTTGAAGTCCGTCGAGGCGACTATCTCGCTGACGTCCTGCAGGAGCATTTCAAAGCGGATGTCAGGCCGATCGATACCGTACTTGTCGACGGCCACGTCGTACGTAATGATCGGGACTTCGTCAGGGAACGGTTTCCCGGCGACTTTGCACACTTCGCGCAACACGTTGTTAGTCGCGTTCATCACGTCGTCCTGGGTAACGAAGCTCATCTCCAGGTCGAGCTGGGTGAATTCCGGCTGGCGATCGGCCCTGAGGTCTTCGTCGCGGAAGCATCGCACTACCTGGTAGTAGCGGTCCATTCCGCCGACCATGAGGATCTGCTTGAACAGTTGCGGGCTCTGTGGCAGAGCGTAGAAGTCGGCCTGGTTCATTCGCGAGGGGACCAGGAAGTCGCGAGCGCCTTCCGGGGTCGACTTGGTCAGGAACGGCGTTTCGACCTCCACGAAATTCTGCTCGTTGAGCACGCTCCGCATCGCGGCGGTGATCTCGTGACGCAGGATCATCGAGCGGGTCATCTCGGGGCGCCGCAGGTCGATGTAGCGATACTTCAGTCGCGTCTCCTCGGCCACTGTAGTGAAGCTGTCGGGCCCGAACGGAACGGTGTCCGATTCGTTTAGCACGACAAGTTCGGTGCTGACTACTTCGATTTGCCCGGTATCGAGTTTCGGATTGATTCGATCTTCGCCGCGATGGCGGACCACGCCGGCGATCGAGATCACCCATTCGTTTCTC
>CAYMSH010000110.1:14402-16337 GCA_964392945.1 uncultured Planctomycetaceae bacterium
ATCGCCGAGTTCGTACAGCGCCTTGCCGGCGTCATCGCCTTCTGCGGGAGTGTCGAATACGACTTGCGTTATTCCGTATCGATCGCGGAGATCGACGAAGATCACCCCGCCGTGATCGCGATAGCTGCGAACCCATCCGCACAGGCGGACCTCGCTGTCCAAGTCGCTTTCGCGGAGCTGCCCGCAATTGTGTGTTCTGTTAAGTGATGCGTCGGATATCATTTCTGCGCCTCTTTCGTCAGTTAAACGGCCCGGAAACACTCCGAGACCGATCAGCAAGCCCTACATAGTAGCGGTTTAGAGCTGATTCGTAAAGACAAACTCATAACAACGACCATGCCAACGTCAACGGCCCTTACCACAGAGGTCACAGAGAACGGCAGACGGCAAGATCTTTGTTACGTCAGCGACGGTACGGCAAGTCAACGGCGAGGACACAGAGATAGTCAACGGCCGACCGATTTGACATCTTGACGCCTACTCACTGAGAGTAGTGCAACAACTCGTGGTTCGTTGCCTACCTCTGTGTCCTCGCCGTTTATCTAAGCCGTTGCCGTGGCCGTAACATAGATTGGGCCGTTGCCGTTCTCTGCGACCTCTGTGGCAAAAGCCGTTGACTTTGCCGTTAAAGCAAAACAGGCCCCGTCGCTATGACGGGGCCTGTCGTATTTAAGCAGTTCTAAGCTGGAATATTACGCTTCCCAGCCTTTGCGCTCGATGCGTCTGAGCAATGCGTTGGCTTCTTCGCACTTCGAACCGGTGAACTTCAGCGTCTTGGGATCGAAGGTCAGTTTGGCCGCTACGCGCTGCGAGATGATTCCGAGAATGATCACGGAGGTCATCGGACCGGCGTACTGGAAGTTCGACAGCGGGGAATCCCAGTCCGCTTTGCCCTTGGCGGCGTTTATGAACTCGCCCATGTGTCCGCCCTTGGAGCCCGGAATCGTGGCTTTGGGCTTTCCGAACGCCTGGCGTGCGGTTTCGGGGATGAGCATCGGCGAGTTGTTGTAGTCGCCAGTGACCTGCAGGACGCCCTTTGTTCCGACGAACATCGTGCCGGTACGGGGCAGCTTGCGGCCTTTTTCGTATGCGGGGGGAATCGGTACAGCCTTGTCGCTGCCGGGTCCGTCATACCAGAACGCCGTGAACGCCGGGCGCTTGTCGGTCTTGGGGAACGACCAGCGAATGGTCTCTGATGAGGGATATGTCTCGTCGTTGGCGTTCTTGGCGGCCATCAGTTCGACTTCCGTCGGGTAGCCCGGCTCGAGGACCTTGAACATTGCGTTCATGGTGTGGCATGCCATGTCGCCGAGTGCGCCGGCGCCGAAGTCCAGCCATCCGCGCCATACGAATGAGTGATATTTCTTCTTCTTGTAAGGACGCATCGGGGCCGGTCCGATCCAGGATTCCCAATCCAGTCCATCTGCTTCTGCGTTGTCTTCGCCTTCGGGTCTTCCGATGCCCTGGGGCCATACCGGACGGTTCGTCCAGGTGTGCACTTCCTTGACCTCGCCGATGGCTCCGCCCTTGATGTATGCATCACAGAGGCGCCATCCGCCGCCGCCCATGCCCTGGTTGCCCATCTGCGTGGCGACTTTCTGCTTCTTGGCTTCGCGAGCCAGTTCCAGGCCTTCCCAGAAGGACCAGACCAGCGGCTTTTCGCAGTAAACGTGCTTGCCGAGCTTCAGCGCTCGCATGGCGGCCGGGAAGTGGTTGTGGTCCGGAGTGGCGACGACTACGGCGTCGATCTTGTCGCCCATTTCTTCGAACAGCTTGCGGTAGTCGGTGTAACCCTTGATGTCGCCCTTGCAGCGGCCTTTGAGGCGTCCCTTGTCCGGATCGCATACTGCTACGATCTGTTCCTTACCGGCCCAACCGTAGTGGGCGCCGGCGCGTCCGCCGCAACCGATCATGGCGAAGCGAAGCTTCTTACCG
>CAYMSH010000111.1:0-16317 GCA_964392945.1 uncultured Planctomycetaceae bacterium
CCCCCCCCCCCCCCCCCCCCCCCCCCCCCCCCCCCCCCCCCCCCCCCCCGCGGCTCGGTCCCATAAATTGCCTAGCCCGCATGCGGTGCTAGTGGTCCACGGGCTCGCCGAGCATCTTGGTAATGACGGCGATCTTTGAGTTCATCATTCTCTTGGTTTTGGCTTCCAGGCAGAGCCGGAGCAACGGTTCGGTGTTCGAGGGACGCACGTTGCACCACCATTTCTCGTATTGGCACGTCGCCCCGTCGGTCCAGTCGATTTCCGCGTCGGAGAAGGCGGCCACGATCTCTTTGAGCGCCGCTTCCTTGTCGTCGACCTCGAAGTTGATTTCTCCCGAGTGGCTGTAGCGACTCAACGGTGCGATCATCTCGCTCAGCGTGCCGCCCTGGTCGGAGATCACGCTGGCGACAGTGGCCAGTACAATCGCGGCGCTGTCGCAATTGTAGTTGTCCCTGAAGTAGAAATGCCCGCTCAGTTCGCCGCCAAAGACCCCGCGGAAGTCGGACATGGATTTCTTCATGAACGAATGGCCGACACGTTCTCGCCTCGGCAGACCGCCGGCGGCGCGAATCTCCTCGCTGACCACGCGCGACGAACGCAGATCGTAGATCACCGCGGCGCCGGGATTATCTTCAAGGAAATGACGACACAGAAGCGCCGTTATCAGATCGCAGCGAATATCGTTTCCGAGTTCGTCGATAAACACGCACCTGTCGGCGTCGCCGTCGAGACATACGCCCAGATCGGCTCCGTTCTTTACGACGGCTTTCTTGACCTGCTTCAGGTTGGACTCCAGCATCGGGTTGGGCGAGTTTGCCGATTCCTCTCCCAGTTCGAAGTTCAACGGTATTATTTCCATCTTCGTCCCGTCGAACAGTTTTGAAACCATCAGGCCGCCCATACCGTTCAGACCGTCTATAACGATTTTGAGCGGGCGCGTCATCTCCAGGAACCCGTGTACATGTTTGCGGTATTCGTCCCAGAGATCGACCTCCTGGTGTGCGGCTATCGAAGCGCTGGTCGGCATTCGCCCCAACGTCGAGGTGATGTGCTTTATCTCTCTCAGGCCGGTGTTCTGGCCGATCGGCTTGGCTTTCTGTCCGCAGATCTTGAACCCGTTGTACTCCATCGAATTATGCGAGGCGGTGATCTGTACTCCGCCAAAAGCGCCGAGGTGATTAACGGCGAAGTAGATCATGGGGGTGTCGACCATTCCGATATCAACGCAAGTGGCTCCGGTGGCCGTCACGCCTTCGACCAGCGACTCGGCCAGCGCCTTGCTGTGAGGGCGCATGTCGCGACCGATAACGAGTCGATTCGTGGCGAATTGACCTCGATCGTATCCGCTCAACAGACTGCGCAGGAACTGGGCCGATGCGTGCCCCACTTTCCAGGCGAGATCTTCATCCACCCCGGATCCGTATATTCCGCGGATATCGTACGCCTTGAAGACTTCGTCGATATTTGCCATTCAAATGACCTTTCCGATTCGATGCCCACAGTCGATTATTCGACATATCAGACATAATTGCAAGACAAGCACTGGCTGACCCCAAGCCTGGGCGATTTGCCTTAACCATAATCCGCAGACGCCGCAACTGGTCGTTACAGTGACTTGCTGACGACGCTCTTGGAGGTCTTTTGCTTATTGAGCTGCTTGAGTTTCAGGAGCGTCAGAGCCGTGTTCAACTGAAGATCGGCCCGGAGCTGCTCCTGGAGGTCAGCGGTAAGCTGCTGCGCCTCAACCTCTTGCAGAAGATCGGTATTATAGCGAATGTCCAGCCAATAGCGAATCTGCCTGGGAGTAAACGGGACCTTGATGTCTGGAGTAACGCCCCAGACATCGGCGCCGGGCTTGCGATGCAGCAGGCGTTTTGACGGCAGGTAGTAGTAAGCAGTCGTCAGTTTCATCTGGGCCACGGGCCCCCGGGCCAGCGGATCCCATCGCAGCGAATAGACCTTCTGGACACTACCTTTTCCGTAGGTTCTGCGGCCCAGGATTATGCCGCGGTGAAGATCCTGCAACGCACCTGAGACGATCTCCGAAGCCGATGCGCTCTGTGCGTTGACCAGCACGGCCAGTTCTCCGGTTTCGAACAGTCCGGCTCCGCGTCCCGTGCTCGAGGCGCTGACGCTGGCCTCTGATGAGTTGACGCCCTTAGTCGAAACGATCGGACCTTCAGACAGGAACTCGTCGGCTATGCGGATCGCCGAGTCGAGGCGTCCTCCGGGATTGAACCGCAGGTCCAGAACGACCAGCTTGGCGCCTTCGGCTTTCAGCCCGGCCAGAACGCGTTTGATGTCCATGGCGGTCTTGTCGGCGAACTGGGTCACTCGCAGGTAGCCTACTCCGGCTTTCTTGTCGAGCATGTGGTCCCATTTTCCGTCGCTGTTGCGACGCCAGCCCTTGACGGTCCTGATCTCGATCGGCTGGCGGACTATCGTAACGTCGAACGGTTTGGAACGCCCGTCGCGTTTGATCTTCAGGATAACCTTCGTGCCGCGTTTTCCGGTGATCATCTTGATCAGTTTGCTGATGTGAAGGTTCTTGGTCTCTTTGCCGTCGACGGCGAGTATCAGATCGCCTCGCTTGATCCCCGCGCGAAACGCCGGTGCGTCGTCTATCGGCGTAACGACTTTCAGCGGCTCTTTGGGCTCTTTGTGGATCTGCACGCCGGCTCCGACGAAGCTGCCGCGAATCTGCTTCTGGAACTCCATTACGTCGTGAGGCCAGATCATCGAGCTGAACTTGTCGAGTTGCTCGAGCATGCCGTCTGCGAATTCGACCACGAGAACCGCTGTGGGTATCTCAACGCTCTTTTCCGAAGCGCGAAGAACGCCGTTCAGCGCCAACTGGAGATCCATCTGCGAGACGCGATCTCTGGCGGCGGTGTCTTTGGCCATCGCCTCGAGAGCCTCGATGAACTGCTTGCGCAGGGCTTTGTCCTTGAGTTTCGGGAAACTGTGCCCCGCTTCGGTAGTCATCGCCAGGACTTTTACGCCGTCCAACGCCCCGTTGACTACTTTCCGATAGTCCACTCTGGCGACGTATCGCGATAGTTTTTCGATGGCCTTCTCTACGAGATTGGCGTCGGCTCCAGCGACCATTTCCTTCCAGGTCACGCCGTTTTCTTCGTCAGTCGGCTCTTCATCGGTCTTTTTCTTCTTGTCGTCGTCCTTATCCTTGTCGCCGTACATGTTCAGGACCCTGACGTGCCGGCGGATAATCTTGACCTGCTTGCGAAGTTTCTCGTCGCCCCTGTCGAGTTCCGAGAGGCTCCAAAACGCGCTGAGCGCCTCATGCCAATCTTCTTTCTCCAGCGCTTTGGCGCCCTTGGCGGTGACAAGTTCGACAACTTTGCCGTACCACGGCTTATTGACGATATCTTTCTTTTCCTTCTCCCCTGACAACTGCTTGGCCAGGCGAATCTGCGTGATCGCCGTTCGCCACGGCTTGTCGCCGGTCATCGCCTCTATGTCGCCCAGCGCTACGGCCTGGTCATACTGCAACGGCCAGAGCGTTCTGACCGCCACGCTCCTGTCGGACTTGGAATCAAGCTTCGCGCTGCGCCACGCCTTCTCGTAGGCGTCGCATTTCTTGCCGAACGATTCGATCATCTCCCTGAATGCCATGGTGAATTCGCTGTCGTCGCCCTTGAGCAGTCGCCCGACGCCTTTGACGGCCTTGTTCAGTTCGGCGATATCCTTCATTGTCGAGTTGCGAAGTTCGTCGGCTTTCGCCGTCGATACATCCGACAGATCAGTGACCGCCCCGCCGCCCTCGTAAGCCGTGATGGCCTCGTCGAGCTTATCGCGGAGCTTCTTGCCCAGATCGTCTTTGGCCAGCATGTCGCTCGAAGCCGACGCCAGCAGGCAGCTTTGAACCCTGGAGACCGCTCGATTGTATTCTTCGATCCTTCCGCGATCCATCTCGGCCCGAACGGACATGTAGTCGCTGAGCAGCTTAACGGACGCGGCCAGTGACGGATCGTTGGCGTCGAGCTTGGCGGCCTTGCGGAACTGCTTGAGCGAACTGTCGAACCTTCCGTTGATAGCCAGGGCCATGGCGACACCGCGCCAATCGGACGCAGATTCCGAACCGGACGAATCCTTGGCCGGCACAGCAGCCAGGAACAGCCCAAAAGCTAAACCCGAGCCTACAACGAATCCGACTAACACTCTGTATCGAAGCATGGTATGTCTCACGCGTTTCTCCTAAGCTCGCCTGTAATTCAGCTCACGCCCAAGCGTCTCCCCCGGACCGCAAAGTATCATTATACAGTATTCAAAGAATCTATGTGCATATTTTCCAGATACCCGGCGCGTCGATCGGCGTGCTGGGCCATATGCGTATCTCATTGCAGCACAAGACAATGCGACAGTCTCGCCAATTGCGGAGCCAAATGATTTCTCAGCTCAGCCCCGTCGAGCCGGGCTCCGGGGCCTACAACAGGCCGCCGAAGACGTCCTTGAGGTTCAGCTTGTCGCCAGTAGCGGCCTGGAGTTTCAGGAGCCTAGCGAACAGTTTCTTCATGATCGGCTTGCTTTCGGGCTTGCCGGCCAGATCGATCATCTCGTCGGGATCTTTTTTCAGGTCAAACAGCAGCGCCTTTTTGCACTTGGGATACAGCATCAACTTGTGTGAGTCCATAGTCACCATCCGCTGAACGCCGAGATATCCGCCGTATATCGCGTCGTAGTTGCTGTCGCGTTTGCCGCGAATGATCGGCATGAGGCTGCGGAATTCAACGTGCTTGGGTTTCTTCACGCCGGCCAGTTCGAGCGTTGACGGCATAACGTCCTGGAGGTAGACCGGGGTGTCGAGCGTCTTGCCGGCTGCGATTCCAGGACCGGTCACCATCAGCGGCACGCGCACCGAGTGATCGAAGAGATTCTGCTTGCCGACCAGACCGTGATGGCCGACAGACAGCCCGTGATCGGCGGTGAAGAAGACATACGTGTTGTCGGCCTTGCCGGACTTCTTCAGGGCCTCGAGTATTCGTCCGATCTGTGCGTCCATGTGGGTGATGATCGCGTAGTATTCCTGGCGATTGACCTTGATGGAGTATTTAGTGCGCGGGAACGGGGCGAGTTTCTCGTCGCGAAGGCCCTTGCTGCAACCGATCTTGTCCTTGTAGGGATACTCCGGCAGGAAGTTTTTCGGGACCTTGATCTTGTCCAGCGGGTACTTGTCTACGTACTCCTTGGGACTCTGCCGCGGATCGTGCGGGGCGTTGAACGCCAGGTACATGAAGAATGGGTCGTCGCTCTTGGAAGCCTTTTTCAGGAACGACACGCCGTGATCGCCGACGACTTCGGACCAGTGCTTGCCGCCTTCCCAGAAACCGCCGAACTTCTTGTCATACGGGCTCCAGGCGTCTTTCTTGCCTTCGATCGGGCGATTGTAGCCTTGCCTGGTCTGCCTGGGCATTCCGCCGCGAACGTCCTCGGCCACGTCGAACGCCTTGTTCGCGTCAGCTCTCACGTGCCACTTACCGGTCATGTACGTTTTGTATCCGGCGGATTTCATGTGCTCTGACCAGAACCGACCGGCCGCTCGCTCCTTCTCGGCCGAACCGTAAACACTCTTTGCGTTCCAAAGAAATCGTCCGGTGTTGAGCATGCATCGGCTGGCGATGCAGACAGCCCCGGACCATGAGCCCTGGTTGTATGCGTGGGTGAAAGTGGTTCCGCCCTTTACGAGTTTGTCGAGATTCGGCGTCTGGACTTCATCGTAGCCCAGGGCGCAGATCGACTCGTAAGTCTGATCGTCGGCGAATATGAAAAGGATGTTCGGCTTGGACGACTTGTCGGCGCCTTGAAGCAGCGCCGGGCCGGCGGCCATCGCCGCGGCTCCGAGTCCGACTGTCCTGAGAAAATCGCGTCGCTTCATCTGTATTCCTTTCATGATGCGTGACCGACGGGCTGGCGAGCCCAAAACATGATTATAGGCCCATGGCATGGCAAGTGGAACACCATTTGCCGTAGAGACCGACGCGCACGCAAGAGGCGGACCGACTGCGAGTGTCGGTCCGCCTCAAGCAGCATTGCCTGAAGTGATTTTCACGAGCCCTCTACGCCAGGGCGCGTCTGCGTTTCCGTCTGACCAGGAGCGGAAGCCCGGCGGCCATCAGCAGCATTGTAGCGGGTTCCGGTACGGGAGGTCCGACTTCCGGATAGACCTTGTTGCCGCCGATCTTGTTGGGAGAATCATGGACCACTGCTATATCGACTTCACCCAGCCCGTTGGCGCCGAATATCTCGCCGGAGATCTTCAGTTCGTATCCGACTTCGTATATCCAGCCGGGGTAGTCGGGGTTCTCGCTGTAGTTCAGGTCAGTAGCCGGAGAGTTTTCGGTAAGCACGTGTCCCAGCACGTTGAAGTTGTAGTCCAGCGTCGATGACCATGCCAGCAGATCGTCGACCGATCCGACGTCGACGGCGCTGTCTCCGCCTGCGAAGAGCCCCAGGCAGTCGAAGACGCCGCTGCCGGGCTTGCCCTTCTTGCCCTTGACGGTCTCAGAGAAATAGTCCACTGTGATATCCAGCACGAGATTGCCCAGACCGTCAGTGAGCAGGAACCGCGCTTTGTCGCTACCGGTCAGATCCGAGAAATTATGATTCTTGCCGCTGGGCGCCACGTGCTTGCCCCAGCCGATTCTGTTGGTTCCGTAGGAGTTGTCGACTAGAGTGACCGGCTGGGAGAAGTAGATGCTCACGTCGCCGGTAATCTGGTCCTGGTGCATCCAGAGACTTCCATCCTGCGGGATAAGATTGGTCTTTTCGACGACAAAGCTTACTTCGCTGAACTGATCGTACCCCTCGTCAGGATCGTATCGACCGTCGATCACAGGAGTAGCCCACGCCGTCGCGGCCAGCGCAAATACTACAACCGCCCCAATCCACTTCGCATTTCTGTTTGCATTAATAGCCATTGATTTTCCTCCTCCTGATCCTCCGGGGACCCGGAAGTTATCGGCGTAGGCGTCTCGGGCCTAGCCGCAGTTAACATTCCAACGCCGAGTCGCTAACCCGGTCGTCAGCTTTCAAACGAAACCTAGGATTCAAATACGGGCCCGGCAAATACGATCGCGATTCCCGGAAGAAAAAAACAAATTCGTAACAGAGCGTTCGAGACGGTATCCTATATGTCTACCTAAACCCTCAGGAGTACAATCCAATGACCGCATGCAAACGTCTTAGACTGTCCTACATCGCCGCAGTTTTCGCTTCGGCTATGCTGATCGGCGCAGGCTGCTCCCAACACCAGGTAAGCCCCGGCCCGTCGCCGGAGCCGAAAGTCGCCATTGACCCACACGCGCCGCACGACAAGCAGGTCCTGCTCGACGATCACGCGCGCATGAGAAACCTGATCGCAAAAGCCGGCAAACTCCTGGCCGACAAGAAGACCCCGCCGATGGCGACGCTGACAAAACAACTCAGCCGAAAGAAGTGCGACTTGAAGCTACCCCCCCGCGGCCGGAAGCCGCTGACGCGACCGCAGATATACAGCAGGAACGTCCCCGGAGTGCTCGTAGTGGCGGGACTTTACAAGTGCGGCAAGTGCACAAAGTGGCACGCCAGCGCCGCAAGCGGATTCGTCATCACCTCAACAGGCGCCATCGCGACAAACCACCACCTGTTCGAAGACAAGAAGAAGACCGCGATTGTTGCGATGACCCACGCCGGCAAGGTTTACCCCGTCAAGGAAGTTCTCGCCGCATCCAGGGCCGACGACGCGGTCATACTCCGGCTCGACACCGGCGGCGACAAGTTGACGGCCCTGCCGCTGGCCGCCAACAGTCCCGTCGGAACAGACGTCACGGTCATCAGCCATCCCAAGCATCGATTCTACACCCTCAGCGCCGGGGTGATCTCTCGATACAGCCGACGCCGCTCGAAACGCGGAATGATGAACTCCGTTACGATCACCGCCGACTTCGCAAGAGGATCCAGCGGCGGACCGATCTTCGACCCCTACGGAAACGCCACCGCGATGGTCGCCAGCACCTCGTCTGTCTACTACACCGAAAGCAAGGGCGTCCAGAAGAATCTCCAGATGGTCTTCAAGCAGTGCGTCCCCGCAGCCAGCATACTCAAATTGGCTGGCAAGACCGCCAAGAAGTAGGCCCGCCCGGCGGCATACTGGGGCCACATGCGTTCGCCCGACGCTGAGAAGGCATGAAACAGGGAAGAAACCATGAGGACAAAGGCCTGTAAATCAGCAACGATTCTGGCTGCAGCAGCCTATATGCTAATTCAACCGGCCCTTGCCGATGTTCGGCCCATAAAGAACTTCCGCGATCAAGTCCAGGCCGACTGGTTGATACAGGACAAGGTCGCCAAGAAGGACCGCAAGGACGCCGCGATCGACTTCAAGAAACGCTGGGAGCAGCGGAAGAAACGGTTGTCCGATCCGCTGTTGGATTTTGACGCCATACTTTTCACCAAGCGCGTTCCCGGTTCGTACACTCATATGTCCGACCAGTATCTGGGCTGGTGGTCGCGGCCGGGGGGCGGTATCTACATACTGAGGGGCTTCAAGACAGACAATCCGAGAACCCAGTGCATTACAACCGCATTCAAGGCCCCGGGCAGTTTTCTAAGGCCCATGCTCTCCTACGACGCGAAGAAGGTCCTGTTCGCCTGGTGCCGGTTCTACCCCAAGCTCAGGGGCGAGCCGAACAAACTGAACAAGGCCGCCGTGCCTGAAGATTCCTTTTATCACTTGTACGAAATGAATGTTGACGGAACGGGTGTCCGCCAGCTCACGCATGGCAAATACAACGATTTCGACGCACGTTACCTGCCCAACGGGCGGATAGTGTTTCTTTCAACCCGCCGCGGACACGCCATACAGGTCGGTAGGGAAAGCGCCGCAAAGACAATGCGGAACAAAGCATTGCCCGAGTGTTACGTGCGTTGCGGAGGCGGACCCGAACGCCCCTGCGCCGTCTACACGCTTCACACGATGAATCCCGACGGTAAGGACATAATAGCGATCTCTCCTTTCGCCATGTTCGAGTGGACGCCCTCGGTGGCCGCCGACGGGACCATAATATACTCGCGATGGGATTACGTCGACCGCAACAATCATCCGTTCATGAGCATGTGGGCGATCAACCCTGACGGAACAAACGCAAGGCTTGTCTACGGTAATTACACGTGGAACCCGTCCTGCACGTTCGAGCCGCGCTCGATCCCGAATTCCAACAAGATCATTTTTACCGCCGCGGCGCACCATATCCAGACAATGGGCAGCCTGGTGCTGCTCGATCCCACCGCCGGACAGGAAGGACTAAAACCGCTCAAACGGCTTACGCCTGAAGTGATATTCCCTGAAAGCGAAGGTTGGCCGACATCGTATTACGCCAACCCCTGGCCGCTTTCGGAGCAACTCTACCTTGTCACATGGGGCCAGGAACCGGGAAACAAGCGTATGTGGAATCACACGAGAATTCCCAACGGTATGGGCATGTATCTCTTCAATGCCGACGGCACTCGCGAATTGCTGCACCGCGACCCAAAGACCACATCATCCTGGCCGATACCTCTGAAAGCACGGACCAAACCGATCACCCAGCCGGATACCGTTGACTGGGACGGACCGAAGGAAGGTAAATTCCTTCTTGCCGACGTTTACAACGGGCTCAAGCAAACCAAACGCGGCGCCGTCAAGTCCCTGCGTATAATCGCCATACCTCCGAAGACCGACCCAAGGATGAACTACCCCAATCTCGGGATTACCAGGGAGGAGCCCGGAAAGTGCGTGCTTGGAACCGTCCCGGTGGAGAAAGACGGATCGGCTTATTTCCGGACGCCGGCGGGAGTACCGGTGTTCTTCCAGGCATTGGACAACAGCGGAATGGCCATACAGACAATGCGCTCGGCGACGCACGTCCAGCCCGGAACGACATTGAGCTGCAACGGTTGTCACGAACCGAGAAACAAGACGCCTCTCAAGAAAGGGATTTCTATGGCCGCCAAGCGCGCGCCGTCGAAGCTGACCCCCGGCCCGGAGGGGACCTGGCCTCTGCGTTACGATGTTCTCGTCAAGCCGGTCCTGGATAGAAACTGCATAAAGTGCCACAATCCCAAGGGCGAGAAACCCAAGCCCGCCAAGTTCAACCTGGCCCAGACCCCGAGGAAAACATACTCGATGCTGATTCGCTGGGGAAAGCCCAACCTGTCGGACCATGTCATGATCAGGCATAGAAAGGGCGCGTCGATCGAAGGCAAATGCGCGGCGTCACAGAGTCCATTGCTCAAGAAGATCAAGTCGCACGAGAAACTCAAGATCAGTCAAGAGGACATGAACCGCCTGGTGGTATGGATGGATGTTTACGCCCAGTTCCAGGGCTCTTTTTCCGCAGAGCAGGAAAAAGAGCTGCTCGATCTGTGCAAGCAATGGGCTGGCATGCTGAAACTGTCGGGCAAGACCGAAACCCGAAAATAAGACACTACCAGCGGCGATTCACCGCAAGTCTCGCTTGGCCTTGTTGTATTCGGCCACCCGATCGTCGATCTTCTTGAGATCTTCGCGGAACTGCTTGTAAGTCTTTTCGGTTTCGTCTTCGCGCCATTCCTCCATGTGAAAGTGCTGGGTCTTGGCCAAGGCGCGTTTCAGGCTGTCGATCTTGTCCTTGAGTTGCTTCATCTGGCGGGAGAGGGTTCTCATTGTCCCTTCGTCGCGTTCCTTGGCCAGCAACGCGCCGAGGCGTTCGTATTCTCGCAGCATGGGCTTGGCGACTTTTTCGTAATCCTCTTCGGCCTTCTCGGCTCGCTTACCGGCCTCTTCTTCTATCTCGTCGAACCTGTCCTCGCAGGCTTCGCGGAGCTTCTGTCGCTCCTTGGCTATGGTCTGGAGTCCCTTTTCGATCTCGGCCCACTTCTCGCCTTTGAATTTTTTGACCGCGTCGGTAATCCCAAGACGAAGGACCGTGACGTAGAGTTCCAGTTCATCGGCGTCATCCGGCGCGAATTTCGGCATGCCTACGGTCAGGAACTTCACAGGCATCCCGCCCGCACTGGATACCAGGGACTTCAGGGTGCTGTAGAGTTGATCTTTGGTGACCCAGGCGTTGACCTTCTTCCACTCGGCGACGGCTTTGACGTAGCGATCGTACGTCTTGGTCATGCTCGCCTCCCAGTCCTTCTCGAATTCGGCGAAGTTCTTGGTCCCGTCCGGATCGATGCTCCTGGCTTTCAGTTTGCTCAGTGCAGCCTTGTGAACGCCCAGCTTTCCACGCTCCTTGATGAATTCAAACTGTCGCTTCTTGAACTGGCGGATCAGGCGGCCGACGGTATGGGAGTGCTCCGACAGATGGCCCAGAATGCCGCCCAGTTTGTCCACGGCGGCCCCGAACTGTCTAATGTTCTTTACGGTCTTGGCCGCTATGGCCAGTGCGTCCTTCAGGTCGCTGACGTCGGTATTGACCTTGCCGGTGGAGTCCTTGAAAGCCGAATAGTAAGCCTTGGAGTCTCTGATGTCCTTTTCGATCTCGACGACATTCGACGCCATGCGGTAATGCAAATCGAGCAGTTGGAACCCGATACTCTGTATGTTTCGCCAGGCCTTGATCTCGTCGTCGATCCAGTTCTTAAGTTTTATATTGTCTTTCTTGATAATCCCGGTGCGCATGATGCTGTTGAGCAGAGCGACCATCCGTCCGCTTTCGGCGGTCCAGCGGGCTCCGAGAAATTCTTCGCCCTGGGCGGTTTTGGCGACCATCGGGGTCAGGACGCTCTGCAGCGTCTTCAGGCTGACTCTGCGGTAGGCCTCGAGTTGATTCCTGGCCTCTCGCGGTATGGTCCCGCCGGGCAAATCCTCGGCCGCCCCGGCCGGGGCGCACGTCAGCAGTATCGCCAACAACGATATGATTGTAATTATGCGGTAAGCCATTGCATTATCCTTTCAGGAAAATGGCGGATATCTAGAACACGAGCCCTTCGCGAATGTACCAGCGGCCGCCTTTGTAGCGGCGGAGGATCACGTCGCGCGGCGAGCCGACCTGCTTGCCCCGCTCGTCGTAACGGCGAAGCGTCACGTGGACCAGTTCGACCAGATCGTCGGCCCGGGCCAGGATCGCTTTGCGCTCGTCCTCGTCGAGGAACAGCGATTCAGGCGAATCGGCGTCGAACTTCTCGCCGGAGATCACCTGGGGCTTGCCCTCCTTGTAGGGCTCGACGTGAACGAAGTCCTTCTCGAAACCGGTCTGGTTGACCCGCCACAGATGACGCAGCCGCTCCAAGGCCCGCGGAGTCTTCTGAATATCCGGATCGAGGCATTCCAGATACAGCTTGTAGTTCTTCTCTTTGACCGCGGTGGCGTAGACCTCGACCAGCTTGATCGCCGCGGCGTCTTTCGGCACAGACTTGTACGTCAGGTGCGGCGACTTGAGCTTGATCAATTGCTCCTCGCCGGAGTATGTTCCGCCGCGAGGATGGCTCCCGTCGCTCTGAGCGAACAGCACGCCGGGAATATAGATCGCATCGGGACGCACCGTCCAGCCGAACCGCGCAATGTCGCCGGCGCTCTTCTCTCCACTGCGCGGAACGAGGATCTCAGATCCGGTGACCGTACCGACTACGGTCCACAACTTGGGCAACTTGCCGGCGCCCTCGCGACGATAGCGGCGAAGCGCCTCGTACGCGCCGAGCCATCGCCTGTTGCTCAACTCGACAAAGTAGTACCCCTGCGTCGCGCCGCCGACAAACGTGTACTGCTTGCCGCCGGTTGTGAACTCGTTGGTGTAATAGTCAAAGCCCTTGAGAATGACCCTGCGAAAGAACATGTTCTCTTCGTTTCGCGATCCGCCGGGCTCCGGAGCCGGAAGCGGTTTGGCCAGATATCGCGGCGAGGCCTTCACCTTTTTAACGTAAGCCTCCCACGCTGCGTCGGCCTCTTTGCCGATCGCCTCGCGGACCAACTGCTCGGTCTTGCGATAGGCCAGCATCTTCTCGGTGATCTCAAATGACGCCCCGCGCGACTTCTTCAGGCAGACCTTGACGCGATGGAACATATCCTTGACCTTCGCGTTGTCGGGATACTTCTTGTACAGCCCACCGACAAGTTTCATCGCCTGGCTGCCTGCGTATCCCGGCGAAAAGGGTTTACCCTCGGCTCGCGAAGCGCTGAACTCGAACTGCTTGACGTAGTGCTCAGCCGTCGACATCTCGAGGGTCGAAGGCCCCTTCTCAGCCGCCATCGCCGCCGATAAGCCCGCCAGCGTCACCACAAGCACGAAAACAACCGACAGCCGCGACATTTGATGGAAGTAGTTCATGACAGTACTCCTGTTTGAACTCATGTTATGAATATGATCCGACCGATGGACCCGAGCGGATCTTCCCGGCGGTTATGCGCGGGCCGTGCAGCAAGAAACCCGCACGAAACCATATGTCTAAATACAGTATAGGCGGCCCGAAAAGGCCAAACCGGATGTTTCTTACAACCGCTCCAAACGTCACGACACCTGGCCCCTGGCTCTGCTGATGCTTGAACCGAGCGGGGGAATTAACTACCGTACACGCGACAAGAAAGGCGGCTGGACTATGCGAGTTTTTCTCATATCAACTATCGCGTTGCTCATCGGAGCCGTCGGTTGCGGCGATAGCCGGGATTCGGGTAACGTCGGCGGCGGTTCGCCCGGCGGAAATCAGGGCGGAATACTGGCTGACATCGACCTGTCGCATCCGTCGCCGCAGGAACTGGGAGCCGACTGGGCGTATTCGACCGGCAGGAGAGGCCCCAACTCGTTCGGCCGGTGCGTGAACGAAAACTACAAGAACAACAAGACCGGCAAGAGCGTCTCGCTGACGATCCAAAAACTTAGGACCTCTTCCGATGCCGCAGAGCAATTCAAACTCAAAGTCGCCAAGTTCAAGTCCAAGCCCCACACGGGTCTCGGCCAGGACGCCCGGATCGAACCGAGAGGCTCAAAGCGGCGGCCTTACGTGTGGATCTACTTTCGACGCGCCAACATCATTGTCAAACTGGATCAAATCGGCAAAGACTACTCCGAGGCAATGAAAGTAGCCCAGCTGATCGACAAGAGAATCAAAGCCAACCTGAAGTGATCGAGACCACAATGAAAACGCATCACGTGACATTGCTCGGCGTTATGCTTGTCGCGGCCTTGTGGATCGCTCCGGTGATCGGTGCGGCCGAACCTGAAGCCAATACCTGGACCAAAGCACCGGTTGACTTCGACAAACCGCTCAGGGCCTACCTCGGCGACAAGAAGGGACGCTGGTCTACGATCGACGGGTACAGCGATAACGTCTATCGGTCCGCAACCGGAGCCGTTCTGATTCGCACCGGCGTTCACAGCAAGGCCCTGGGTCTGTCTCCCGGTTACTACACCAACGCCACACTCGAATGGGACTTGAAGACCGACACCGCCCGCATAGTCGAGGTCGCCAACTGGTCCGGCGGCTCCTACGGACACGGCGCCCTCCTGCCGGGCTACGCCAAACACCCCACACCCGCGCCGCGGCACACCTACGACGGCATATGCTACGTGCCCCGCAGCGACAGCATGTATATGATGCTCGGAGCCAACTGGAAAGTCGGCGGCCGCGGAGCCAGCGAGCAGGCCCGAGCCGAACTGAAGAAAGACGCCGGGCGAACCTGGGCCTACAGCTTTGAAAAGAAGCGATGGCGTTGCATCGAGGACAACGTCTGGAAGCATTTCAAGTGCTCGCCTTACGAAAACCACATGGCCCACTGGCCTAAGGGCAAGAAGCTGCTGTTCCTTAATGATCGCGGCGACAAGTACGCGAGGTTCGATCTGGCGACACAGAAATGGACCGCCGCAGCGACGGATAACAAACCGCCTATGAGCCTGTACAACGCCAGGTCCGCATGGGACGCCAAACGTTCGCTCTGGATATTCCGCCTGGGACCGAGGCTATGCGTGTTCGACCCGGCCAGGAATCGTTTCGAGTCGCTGCCCAACTGTTACGACATGCCGATCCCCAGCAGGGACGAACTCCGGAAGATGAAGAAAAGCGGCGCCCGCCCGGACGCCCGACTGCACTCCAAGGGCGTCTGCTACATTTCGACCCGCGATCGTTATCTTGTCTGCGGCCCCACTGGCGACGACACGGCCGCGTACGATCCAAAGACCAGGAAATGGACCGCGATCAAGGGCGGGAAGATAGAGTTGCCCAACGGCTACATGCAGTACAACGCCAAGCTCGACATCGTCGCGATGAACTACCAGTTGGACTGTTTCAAATTCAAACGCGTCCCCAAAGACCGGCAACCCGCTCCAACAACACCTCGAACGCGAGTCCGCCGCGGACATGAGAAAACAACTGCTCCCGAACGCACGGGGCGATCAGGCCCGCCGGAGCCAGGGTTGTATCTGACCGACCTGAGGCATATAATCCAGTAATCTGATACAGATTCGCATTTTACGTGTTCATGTTCCCCGCGCTCGTCGCGTTTGTGACGCGGCGAGGTTGGCAATTCATCAGGAAGGCATATTATGACGGCTCGGGAGACTTTCTCCAAAAACACTCTGATCGACTGTGGCGTCGATCCTGCGGTAATCAAGTCTGTGCTCGACGAACTTGGCGTCGGGCCGGATTCGAACCTTATAGGCATCCTCCAGGATATCCAGGATCGATTGGGCTGGTTGCCGCCGGGTGCGATCCAGGGCGTCAGCGATCGGACGAGAATCCCGCTGAGCCGGGTCTACGGCGTAATCAGCTTCTACGCGCAGTTCTACACCGAACCGCACGGAAAACACACGATCCGCTGCTGTCGCGGGACGGCGTGTCACGTTCGCGGCGGCCAGAGGGTCCTCGGCGTTATAAAAAGAGCCCTGGGCATAGAGGAAGACCAGACCACTCCGGACATGCTCTTCCATCTCGAAACAGTGGCGTGCATCGGCACGTGCTTCCTGGCTCCGGCGATGTTGATAGACGACCAGTGTTACGGCGAACTTACGCCGGAACGAGTCGAGGCAATTCTGAAAAGCTATCAGGTTAAGTAATATGAATCGTATTGAAACCGTTGACGATCTGGCCCGGATGCGAGAGGAACTGTCAGCCCCCCGACCCGACGAAGTGGTCATCCGAGTATGTTCGACCGGCTGCCGGGCACTTGGCGCCCTGGACGTGTGCGACGCTCTGGACGCCGAAGTTGCGGGGCGCGAACTTGGCGATCGCGTGCGAATCGCTCGGGTCGGCTGCCACGGGCTGTGCGCCGGGGCGGTCGCCGTCCTGATCGACCCTCAGGGCATTTTCTACCAGAAAGTAACGCCCGAAGATGCGGCTGAGATTATCGATAAGACCGTGCTGGGCGGC
>CAYMSH010000112.1:0-16250 GCA_964392945.1 uncultured Planctomycetaceae bacterium
GCGATCTCGATCGGTTTGGGCTTGATGAGTTCGACTGGAGCAGGCTTGGCTATTTCGATCGGCTTGGGTTTGGTTATTTCAATCGGCACGGGCTTTGCGACCTCGACCGGCTTGGGGGTGGTTACCTCGACCGGCTTGGGGGTGGTTATTTCAACCGGGACCGGCTTGGGGGTGGTTACCTCGACCGGTACGGGTTTTGCGACCTCGACCGGCTTGGGGGTCGTAGTTTCGAGCGGCATGCGAGCGACAACATCGGCCGGCAGCGGTCTTACCACTTCTATATTATTCGGATCAACCGTCCCTACGCTGCTCGGCGGCGTCGTAACCGGCACGGGCTTGACCAGCGGATCGGGTTTTGGGGTGACTGGAACGGGCTTCGTAGCCGGCTTGGTGGCGTCGGGTTTCACATCCGGGACAAGATCGGTAAGCGGCATGGGCTTCTTAGAGGTCCCGCTGTCCGGTCCGGTCTTCGGTATTACCAGTGGGCTTATCGGGGTGTCGCTGACCTTGGGGCGGACCGGCAAATCGCGAACGACGGGTTTGTCCCGCGTGGGAACGCCCACCTGGTCTGCGATTGTCTCGACGCGGCTGACGTCGATAATCTTGGCCCCGAGCCCCGCATCGTATTTCACGGTCCCGAAGACGCCGACGTGCTGCCCTACCAACCCGGCCAGATTAATCGTCGGATCCGTCGTAAAGATATAGGCGTTGAGGTTCTGGGTCTTGTTAACGTAGAGGATGTAGCGTTTTCGCACCGCCGAGGTGCCGGTGAACATCCTGCTGGCTCCGACTATGCCTTCGGCCGCGTAGACAACCGGTTTAGGCGGAACAGTGATAGTAACGTTGGCCCTGGCCGCGTCGAATTCGCGCTGGGCGTCGGCGGCGTCAGTCGTGAGCTTCCTGGCCGCGACGATACTGGCCAGACGCTCCATGTCGGCGCGGATGTACTTGACATAATACACAACGAACGGGACCAGCGGATTGTCCTTCTGAAGATCGATCGCCTCAAACCGTTCGATCAGCGAGGCGTAGTCTCGCTCGACTACGGGCTTTGCGTATTCCTTCCGCAGAGCGGCCTGGGTGGCTTTGAACTCGGCCATCTGCTCGGCGCTTACTCCGGCGGGGGCAGCCGGAGCAGGCTTCTTTGTGACTGTAGTAGTCCCACCGGTTGTTCCGCCGGTTGTTCCGCCGGTAGTCCCGCCGGTTGTTCCGCCGGTCGTTCCACCGGTCGTTCCACCGGTCGTTCCGCCGGTCGTTCCGCCGGTTGTTCCACCGGTTGTTCCACCGGTCGTTCCGCCAGTCGTTCCTGCACGACCGATTTCCTCAACCAGCGTCGCGTATATCCAGAAGCGAACGCCTCTGGGCGGCTTGATCTTGTAGAACTTGAAGCGATCGACGACTGTACCGATAATCTCGACAGTCGCGCCGGGCTGCAGCACTAACTGTCCGGCCGTGAACTGCGCCGTCCTGGCGGTTCCGCCGGCGCGAGCCCACTCGCGTTTGATCATGGTTCCCTTGGTCCCAGTCGCATCGAGCCTCACAGCCGAGGCCAGCACAATGCTGTAGCATCCCTCGGGCGGCAGAACCTTCAGCCAGCCCTTCTCGGACCCTACGACAGTGACTGTGTCGGGGTTGTTTAGAATCGCGCAATAGTAATAGTTGTTGGCTCCCGACGGATCGCCGCGCCCGGCTCGAACTCGAACCGAGGTGCCTTTGACCCTTCCCTTGTAGGGGTATTGTGAAACCTGTCCGAACGCTGAGCCGGCCGCTATCATGACGCACACGAAGCTCGCTACCCGAATTGTCATCCTATTGAGCATATCGTTCTCCTTACCACCCATGTCGGCGCGCAGAGGTTAACCGAGTACAATACCCGAGGTTAGCACTACGACAATGCCATGTCAACCACACAATAACTTCTTCGGCGTAAAGTCCGTCAGCGATTTAGCCGCATTCAATCGACCGCCGGGCTCCTTCGGGATAAAACACCCTTTTCAAGGACGCGTCAGTCTGATACTGTCGGATGTGTTGACGCGAAAAAACCTCTGCAAAGCGCCTGAAAAACCGGTCCCGGAGCGATCGAAGCCCTATCATGTTGCAGGCGGTCTTTCATTGACATTGAACATCGCGGCCGGGCCGAACCCCTCGTCCCGGCGGATAAATACATATAAGGAGTTTACACATGATCAAAAAAGCGGCGCGAACATTAATAGCTGCACTCACCCTTTCGGCCTTGTTGTTGACTTCAGGATGCCTGCTGCTGGCGGCCGGAGCGGGCGCTGGAGCCGGAGTGATCTACGCTCAAGGCGATCTGGAGGCGCACCTGTCGGCCTCACCGTCACAGATAGCGTCGGCCACTGAGAGAGCCTTCAAAGAGCTCAATATCAAGAAGACGGCGTTCACGTCGTCGGATCTGGAAGCCGAGATCCTTGGCAAGACAGCAACCGACAAGCGCGTTGTGGTCAAGACCAAGGCCCAGGCCGACAATATCAGTTCCGTCTCGATACGAGTAGGAACCGTTGGCGATCAGGCCCTGAGCCAGACCATCCTCGACAAGATCAAGAAGAACCTGTAGCACCGCCACCCCCGCACGATCACGCCGGCGCCGGGATGCTCACGCACCTGCTGCGCCGGCGTTTTTTTCCGCGGCGCGGCCCTACTTTTTCAGCTTGAGTCGAATCCACTTGAGCGAAACGCCACGCTGGAAGCCGGATGCGATTCGGATCGTCCCGGCTCCCTTTTCGAGTTTTATCTCGCCCACGCCGACGGTTTGCCAAAGCCCGTATGTGTTGGGCAGCTTGGCTTTCACCGCGCCGACAGTCAGAACCTGATCACGATTGGCCGCAGAGACTCTCAGCGAGACCTCGTACGTCCCGGCTTTCGGGATTCTAACGGCGTAGTCGGCCCAGGCCGATTTCATGTGAGCCTGGAAGTGAATCTGCTTGCCGCCGGTCCAGCAGTTGTGAACGCACACGCCGGGGAACTGCAGACCGCCGTAGGAGATCTGCCCGCCGGTCTTGGCGAATGCCTCGGCCTCAACGTGAATCACGCCCGCCGGCGCCTTGATCGGCTTTTCGGGCTTGAACTTCGGACCCTTCGGATTGATCGGCAAGCCTCGCGACGGCTCGAACTTCCCGGCCAGCTCGACTTTGTCCGGCGTCTGGGCGCGGGATATCTTCTTCGCAATCGCCATGATCCCTCCCGCTCGCTCTTTCGACTCCATCGCCGAGGCAAGCCATCGCAAGCGTTCGACCTGCAAGAACTCGCTGGCGTGAGCCCGGGCCTCAGTCGCCGCCAGGAACTCCCGTCCAGACATTCCCATGACTTTCGACGCGTCCCAGCCTCGCCCATAGGCCAGCATCCACTGGCCGGACGGCGATCGCCAGCTTACGCACACGTGTCCCGGCTGCCTTACGCCGGTAGCCGGCACTCCGAACGCCTGGCAGATGAAGACCGCCCAGGACGAACGCGGGCCGCACTTGCCCCCGCCTTCCATGACCGAGCGGAACCCGTTCTTGTAGCCGTACGGCGAACCGCGCCGCCAGACGCGCCCGGTTGACAGAACAACTTTCTGGCCGAACCGCAGGTCCGGCCGCCACGTGTTGATCATCTCCCTGCCCCAGGCCAGATCCGCATTGGATGCGTTCGACGATACGATCTGTCGGTACTCCCATACCGTCAGCTTGTCGAATGTCGGAAACAGCTCGCCGTTTTTCCAGGCGGCCATGAAATGCTTGTATCGAGCCAGCGGAGTTTCGGGCTTGTCGGCCTGGCCGACTCCGCGATTGCCGGTGCCGGGAGGGTTGAATCCGATCGCCATGGCGAGCTTCAGACCGAGGCCCTTTCGCGATTCGGGCTCGGCGGCGTAGATGCTCTTCCAAATCTCAAGCGGTTTTGTCGACAGCTTCCAACCGTCGGCTTTTCGCTGGTTGAGCCCCACAGGCGTGGCGCCCAGGAGATAGGTTTCCAAGATATCCGCATCGCGCATGACCCACGCCACGAAGTCGGCGTTGCTCTTGGACGCACCGGCGAACTTCTGGAGGTTATCGGCTCCGATCTTGTCCACAAATCGCCTGCAGGCCAGCTTGCCCCTGAAAACCGGATCGGCCAGCAGGCCCTTCAACGCGGCCTGCGATACGCCGGCAGTCTTCTTGTTCAACCACGCCGAATCCGCGTCAAGACGCGAGCCGAAATCCGTAGCGCCCCATGCGGCCCGAACGCCGCCGGCAAGCAACAACATCGCAGCGCATAGGACAACCAGTTTCTTGCTGAACTTCATGCTGTTTCCTTCTCCATCAGGGTCTGTCGCGTGTCTCTACTTCCGCTTCAGGCTGAAGACAGTCACGGTGTTGTCAAAGAACGTCGGCGCGTATATCAGACCCTTCTTCAGGTCAATGCCGAAGTCGGCCGGTTGGTTGACTTCGCCGATGGTCTCGACTTTCTTGAAGTCGGCGCTTACCCAGGCGATCCTGTTATTGGGCTGATCGGAGACCAGGAAACTCCCGTCCGGCAGGGCCTCGATGGCGTCGAGACCCTTGAACTGATCGGCCAGCCCGACGGGTTTCGCCGCTTCCTTGCCGCTCATGTCGATCTCGAAAATGTCGTGCTCGCCCCAGCTTGCACAGTACATCTTACCGTTGCGGAAGCCGATTCCGTTGGCGCTGGCCGGGCCCTTGTAGTGCTTCATGGGACCGGGGCCCACTCGCGTTATCCGCCCGTTGGACGTGTCGGCCGCATAAGCGTACTTGCCGTCTGAGGCCATATCGTTGAGGTACTTGGCTCCGAGAACTTCGATCGTCTCGACCGGCTTGCCGGTGTCGATATCGATCACGATCACCTGGTGATTGTCGGCGACCCAGAGCTGCCGTCCCAGAATGCAGAGTCCCTTGGGCGAATCGAACGTCCCCTTATCGTTCGATACGGCCCATTGGGGCTTCTCGAGTTTGGTGTCGCTCATCATGCTGATCGAACCGGTCCCGTCGTCGCCCCAGTATCTGCCCGGGAGTTCGGCGTTGGTGTCGAAGTTCATGTTACTGGCGAATATCTTACCGGTTACCGGATCCGGAACGGCGCATTCGGGGTGTCGGAATCCCTTGATGATACGGAGCTTCTCGGTGCGCCACTGGCAGACGTGCGGATCGGAACCCACGGTGCAGCCCGACAGCAGCGTCGCGGCCGTGACGGCGCACAACAGCAATCCGATTCTCGTTCTCAACATTCTCGATAGTGTTGACATTCTGTGTCTCCTGGTAATCGTTACTTTGATTTCAGTTCGAACCACCTGATCGCCACGCCTCTTTGGTATGGCGTCGATATTCTAAGGGACTGTCGGCCTTTTGCCAGCTTAACTTCCGTCGGCGGGGTTGTCGTCCACAATCCTTTCGAGCTGGGGATCTTCACGGTTATCGGCTCGGCGTCGCCAATCTTGACAACGAGCACCTGCTCGCGATTAGCCACCGCGTGGCGGATCGTCAGTTGGAAGGCGCCGGCTTTCGGGGCGTCTATGGCGTATTCGATCCAACTGCTCTTGATGTTCTTCTGGAAGTTAACCTGTTTTCCGCCGGTGAAACAATCGTAAACTTTCACATTCGCCATCCCGGTGAACGTTTCGGCCTCAACGTGTATTACGCCATCGGCGGGCTTAAACGGTTTTTCCGGAACGGTCCTGGTCTCGGGTATCGCCACGGGTCCCCTGGCGATGGCGGTGGGTTTGCCGTCGGCGTCAACTGCGGGATTGGGGCCTTTTCCCGGCAGCGGCTGGGCGGCCTGGAGTTTTTTGACGATCGCCATCGCCGCGTCGGCCCGCTTCTTGTCGCTAAGCGCAGAGGCCAACCATGTCAGGTGCTCTGTCACGGCGAACGCTTCTTCCTGGTCTCTGGCGGCGGCCTCGGCCAGGAGTTGATAACCGCCTCGCGTGAAGTGCCAGCCTCTACCGTAAACGACTTTCCACGCCGTGCCCGGCTGCGGATCGTTTTGCGGGAACGGCGACTTGTATACGATCGCCGAGTGGCCCGGCTGGCTCATCGCCATCGCCGGCATGCCGAACGCCTTGCAGGTCATCTCGCCGAACCACGATCTCGGCCCGCACTTCCCGCCGCCCTCCATCACAGTCCTGAACCCGTCAACGAACGGATAGTACGGCGAGTTGCGCCGCCAGACTTCGCTTACGATATGAACTACTCGCTGGCCCTTCCTAAGGTCGGGGCGCCACGTGTTGACCAGATTCCGCGCCCAGGCGAGATCCCGATCCGAAGCCCAGGAGTAGACAACTTTGCAAATGTCCCAGACCTGCAGCTTGTCGAAGCTGGGAAACAGCTCGCCGTTCTTGTGGGCCGTCTTGAACTGCTTGTAGCGCGGGAGCGACTTGTAAACCACGCCGCTTCCGTAGCTCTTCGCCGGCGAAGGCGAAAGCGCCGTTGCGATCGCCAGCTTCAGGTAGATCCCCTTCTTCGAATCCGGGTCGGCGTCGTAGATCTCCCGCCAAGTCTCCAGCACGCGGATCGGCAGGGTGTAATCATTCGCCGCCCTCTTTGCCGGACCGACCGGCGCCGCGGCGATAAGGTACATGTCCAGCGCCTCGGTGTTGCTCAGCAGCCACGCCAGGAACGCCCGGTTCTGGGCATTTGCTCTGGCGAATTTGCCCAACTGCTCGCCACCGATCCGAGCAACGAACTGCCTGCGTGTCAGCACGCCAGCCAGCTTGGGATCCTTCATGGCTTTCTTCATCGCCGCGACGGATATGTTCGCCGGAGCCAGGCTGTTGACCTGTTTGGTGTGGTCCTGAAGATAGGTCTCAAAGCCGCGGTTCTTGCTCGATGGGCCCGGCTCGGCGGCCTGGAGGCCCAGCGGAATCGACAGCATTACGACGCAGGCACTCAGCAGCAATAACGTTCTCATGTTCGCTCTTTCTGTTGGCGGTGTTTCTTGCCTCACTTTAATTTCCTCCCGGCCGGCGGTTGCTTCGAAACCACCAGCTCAGAACCCACGTGGTTGCTGCGGCGCCCGCCGATATCCTTGAAGACGTAGACCAGAAAAGCGGTTGTCGTCTTGGGAAGCGGCTTGGTCGAGACCAGCTCGGTTTCGCCGATAGTGCACCGGATGAAATGCCATTTTCGGCTCTTGAACGCACCCTTAGCCGTGGTGAAGTACATCCACGCCTCGGTGAACTTCTTCTTGCCTTCGTATTTGGTGTGTACGATCCGGGTCTCGGGCTTGACCTGCGGCTTTTCGAGTTTCGGCAGCGTCGGGCCGTCTTTTACGATGCTGTTGGCGAAATCTGCGATCTCGCATGCGTCGTTCCAGCCCGAGCCGTGTGCGTGGATCATCCAGGGACGGATGCACATGGTGCTCGCCCCGCCGGCGGCAACGACAGACTTTGAAAAAATGTCGATCTGGAAGACCGGATCGGCGACTGAGCTGACAAAGAGCATCGGCATTCTCGCCTGGGGCAGATGAGCCGACGGGTCCCACTTGGTGCGGTAGTCGCGAAACTGGGCCGGCGTCATGTTCTTCGGAGGGAACCATTGCGACAGGCCCGGATTGTCGCTCTCGTGAATAAAGCCGGCGCCGTAGACCGGGATCACAAACGCGAATCGCGAATCGACGCCCGCTACCGTGCTTACGATCACGCCGCCCCAGGAAATGCCCGTCAGCCCGATCTTCTTGGGATTGATCTCCTTGAAGCTCCGCAGCAGGGAGTTGGCGCGAATCACGTCGGCCACCGCATGGTAGAACCACTGCTCCTTATCCGGCAGCGCCCTGTCGCCGAACCAGTCTATGCGGGCCGGGCCGGCGTTCTTGTGAGCCCGGTTGGTCGGGAAGCCGCCTTCTACGTGATGGGATTTCCCGCCGGGCAGATGCCCCTCAAGGTCCATCGCGATAGCAGCGTATCCTTTGGAGTTCCAGAATTTGACCCACTCGGGATACGCCGTCCCCCCGCCGCCATGTGCGCAGACAACCGCCGGCCAGCCGCCTTTTGGAACTTCGCCTTTCGGCGCCGCGTAATATGCGAACACCCAGGTCGGCTTGCCCTTGTAATCGGCGCCTTCGTGGAACAGCGATCGCATGTTCTTTGCCGGCCGGGCCTTGGCCTCGTGGGTCTTTGGCGTTTTGGACAACGCCGCGATATCCCACGGGACAACTGTTTTGAGCGGCTTGGGCTCGGCGGCTTGGGCTGTAGTCATGATCGCCGCCAGCACAACGCCGGCGGCCGCGATTCGAACTCGATTGCCTGTCAACATAACTTCACTCTCCCGGGCTTTGCTTCTTATTCAGCTCGACGAACTCCGAGCTTACAAGGTTACCGTCCTTGTCCTTGACGTTAAAATAGTAGACCGTGGAGCCTTTGGGAAGCACGCTGGTCACTTCGGCCTCCTTGATCTCGCAGGCGGCGTTTTCCCAGTAGCGACTCTGCCATTTCCCCGTTCCAATTGTATAGCAGAGCGCCGCGCGGAATATCTTTCCCGTGGTCCTGGTGCTCACGATTCGAGTCTTTGGATCCATCGTCGGATACGACGCCGTCGGCAGCGGCGCACCGCCTTTTACGATGCTGTTGGCGAATGCGTAAACGTCTCGCCGTCGCCAGCCGGGCGAGTGGCCGTGCAGCCAGCGGAATCGCAGGTGCATCCTCGTCGGCCCGCTGACGGCCAGCGCCGACTTCTGGAAAATGTCCAGCGGAAACGTTCCGTCGTTCGAACCGTTGACCCAGTACATCGGCATTTTGGCCCGGTGCAGATGCGCCGCCGGGTCCCATTTGGTGCGGTACTGGCGAAACTGCTCGCCCGTCATGTGCTTCTTGTCGAACCACTGGGTCAAACCCTTATTGTCGCTCTCGTAGAGGAATCCGCAGCCGTAGATCGGCACAACGAATGCAAACCGATCATCCACGCCGGATGTCGTGGCCGCGATCGTGGCGCCCCAGGATATCCCGACCAGTCCGATCTTCTTGGAATTGATCTCCTTGAAACTCCGCAGCAGCGAGTTGGCGCGGATCACGTCAGCCACGGCGTGATAGAACCATTGCTCTTTGTCCGGCAGAGCGATGTCGGAGAACCAGTTTTGCCTCGCCGGTCCGGCTCCCGCATGGGAGGTTTCGTCGGGCAGATGCCCTTCAAGGTCCATAGATATCGCCGCGTACCCGCGATCGTTCCACTGCTTGATCCATTCAGGATACGCCGTCCCGCCCCCGCCGTGCGCACAAACGACCGCCGGCCAGCCACCTTTGGGAACTTCGCCTTTCGGCGCGGCGTAGTAGGCGAACACGCGCGTCGGCTTGCCTTTGTAGTCGGCGCCCTCGTAGAAGAACGCCCGCATGCCCGGCGGCGCCGGAGCGGTCGGCGCGTAAACTTCCGGGGCTACGAACAGCGCGTCTTTGTCCCAAGGGATCCCCTCTTTTCGCTGGGCCTGTTCGACCGGATCTGCGGGCTCTGCTATCTTGACTTTGAACTTCTCGATCCTGGCGCCGTCGGCCTTGATCTCGAGCGTTTCGGTCAGTGGGACTTTGGCCACGCAGCTTGTCGCGAACTGATCGTTGACGAAACATTCGATGAGTTTGCCCTCGGTGAATATCTGGATCTTGACCGGCTTGGAGATGTCAACCGGACAGGGTCGCGTTTTGTTGAAACCGCGCCCGACCAGCGTCATCGTCCCGGCCGCCGGGCGAAACGTCATGCGGTATTGCATTCCCAGCAGGAGTTCGAATTCGCCTTTCGGCGCCAGCTTCACGCTCGCGTCGAGCATGTAGTGTCGCGGGACATCTACGGCGGATTTCGGCGCCGGCTTGCCGGACAGGTCGAGAACGGTTTTCTTGTAGACCGCGACGATCTCATCCACCGGTTTCATGTAGAGCAGCCCGCCGGGGCCGGCGTAGATTTCGCGAGGCAGGGGCATGATCCCGCCGGACCAGCCACCGAACCATACGTGACGCTTACCGTCCCACACGCGCTTGGCCGCGTTGATACCGGGTCGATCCAGTTCGTGCGTGAGCTTGGGATGCTTGTACGGGCCGGTCAGTTTGTCAGAGTAGTAGTACCGCCGGCAACTGTGGATGTAGTGCGTCTCGCCGATCTTGAAATAGTCAGGGCATTCATCCCCACCGGCGCCGTCCATTGCGACAGGATCGTGCTGAGTCCACTTGATCAGGTCCTTGGACTTCAACAAACCGAACCGCTGCCTCGGCTGGCCCGGTTTGGGCTTGGCGGCGTTGGCCAGGATGTGCGTCCAGTATTCCTTCGTCTCGGCGTTCCAGAATATCTGCGGGTCGCGAAAGTCCCGCTTCTGGTGATTGGCGTAGTGGATCCCATCAGGGGCGATCATGTGCTCGGGGTGCTTTGTCCAGACGATCAGATCCTTGCTCGTCGCGTGAGAGAGGAACTCGCGCCCTTTGGGGTTGCGCGGATTCCAGCTTGTGTACCATGCGTGGAAGGTCCCGTTCTTCTCGACGATGCAGCCGGTGAACATGCACCCGCCTTCGGGCCCGTTGGGCGTCTTGGGGTCCGGCTTCAGCGCCGGCGGGTGCTCTTTCCAGTTAATCAGATCCTTCGAGGAGCAGTGCTCCCAGTTCACGTCGTGGTTGCCCATCGGGTTGGTCAGGTAGAACACGTGGTACTCGCCCTTCCAGAAGAAAGGCATCACGTCGCCGACGGTCTTCTTCGTCGGGAGCTTCGGCGTAAAGTGGATCGGGTCAGTCAGTCTTTTTTTTTTGGATAGATCGACTTCATCTTCCACGCCGTCACGCTCTTGACCTTCAGATCGCCGCCCTTGGAAAACAGGCTCACGCCGGTGTTCTTCGTGTCGTATTTGTGCCAGGTGACTACGGCCTGGCGATCGTTGGCGAATACTTCGACCATGGACTTGTCTATGAAGATCCGCAGCTTGAGATCCTCGCCGTGCTTGAGTTCAAACGGCGGCTCGCTGTAGCTGGCCTTCAGCGTCTTGGCGCCGGCGCCGTGGGAGAGCACATAACCGTTCTTGCCGTCGGTGTCGCACAGGAGGTTCACTCCGAACTCTTTGGCCTTCGGCGCGGCGATTACGATCTCAAGCTCCATCGCGTCGCCGGAGATTCCCTTCAGCATCCGGACAGTATCGCTCTTGACGACGATATCTGTCTGCTTCTTCTCGTCGTGACGCAGTTTTTCCAGTTCGCGCAACGGCTTGATGCGCAGCACGCCGTCTTTGGGCAAGCTCAGTTCGCGCGGCAGACACTGGATGCCGGGCTGCAGTTCGCTCTTGAACAGCGAGTCGAAGTTCACTTTTCGCCCGACCCGCTGCATGCCGTTTACCCACGGAGTACACCAGGCCCACATGACGCGTCGCCCGTCAGGGGTCAGCAGCGTTTCGGGGGCGAAGCAGTCCCAGCGGGCCCAGTTAAACATCGCGTGGTGCGTCGGCAGGTAGTGATCGCCTTTGAAGTCGCCGAGGTAGTACCTGGCGCCGAGACCGTGGCTGATGCACAACAGCATCCACTTGTCCCCGATCTTGAACATGTTGGCGCAGGATACGTCTTCGCCCTTCTTGACGCCGAGGTCCTTGGGGAAATCCTTGTGAAACAGTTCGCCGACGAACTCCCATTTCTTGAGGTCCTTGCTCTTGGCGATCGTGGGATTCCCGCCGCCGCCGAGCGCGTAATACGTATCGCCTCGGAGCCAGCAGTCCGGGTCCCAGTGGCGCATCTTGGCCGGCTTTCCGTCGGCGGTCTTCGGCTCGACGGGCCAGGTTGGGGTCCACTTGTCGAGATTGTCGTCCAGCGCCAGGGCGATCTGGTTGCGTCGCGAGCCCTGGCCGTGATAGATGATCGCCGCCTTGCCCTCCTTGGTCATAAACGCCGTCCCGCTGAACATCCCGTGGCCGGTGATCGGCGGGGTCAGAACCGTCGGCCGCCACTTCCAGTGGACCAGGTCCTCGCTGGTGACGTGCGCGAACGAGTGGCCGTGATTCTGGAAGATGTAGTGCAGGTGATACTTGCCCTTGTAGTAGATCGCGCAGTTCGGGTCGCCGGGAATCGCGCGGTCCGGGCCGGTGTGCGCCAGGTGATACGTCAGCCAGGTCTTCGGCGGATTGTCGGGGATCGTCGGGGTCATTATCACGTGCGGACCTGCGGGCGCGCGGTGCGGTCGGCGATTCGTCGCCTTGGACGCCGCTTCGGTGGCGGCGCAAACCACCAGCGAACCGCGTCCCAGAACGAGCTTTCCGTCGGCGAGTTTCGCCCCGCCGGACATCCGACTGTGCGGATATCGCTTGGCCCGATCGACGATCTTGTCGCCGTTGAAATCCCACCAGGCGTAAGGCTTGATCGGCGAGGCCTTGTTGGGCTCCAGCGATTTCAGTTCGTCGGCGGTAAGAGCCTTGGCGTAGATACGCGCATCGTCAATCGCCCCGGCCACAGCCCCGTCGCCGCCGATGTGCCGCAGCCCGAAGACCACGAAGTTGTGCTTGTTACCCAGCAGATCAACGCTGCCGGTCTTGTACGAGGCGTACGGTTTTGCGTTGCGGTAGATCGAGACCTGACCGGCTTTGTAGACAATCGCCATCTGGACCTGGGTCTTCTTGTCGGCGGTCTCTACCGGGAACGAGCCGGGATTGGGTCCGGTGCGTCTGAAGCTGTCGCTGCCGGCCATCCATTTGCCAGGCGCCCGCTCGGCGAAAATGATCCCGTCGAAGACCTGCCCGACCTGCACGGTAAGCACCGAACCGGCCCGCACGTTCTTGTCGGTGATCGTAACCCACGAGACGAGCGTCTTGTCGGCCTTCGCCCCGGCTGCCGTCTGGCAAATCAAAACAAGCATCGCAGCGGCGGCAATTCCCATGACCCGAAACTTCATATGAATCTCCTTTACACAGTTACCCATCACCTGACTTAACTGTTTGCAGCATACTATATTGCCTCCGGCGGCGATAGTCCGCGGCCGAAACCGCCGGGCCGACAGTGCTTCTCCGATCCGGCCGCATCGTCAAAACCTGACGGCCGGAGGTCCCGGCGCTTGACTTGATCCGTGCGGCGTGTCAGAATCGCCGCCCGTACGGGACATTTATCTTCGACACCACTGCCGTTGAAAGGAAGCGGGACCATATGAATCCGATCGGACTTGTTTTCGTCGCCATAGGGATATTCGCACTGCTCGGGTCGATCTGCGACTGGGAGTTCTTCATGAATTCCAGGAAAGGCGCACGCATGTCGAAAATGATCGGACGCAACGGAGCGAGAATCCTCTACGCCTCCATCGGAACGATAGTGCTGGTGATCGGGGTTCTGATAACCGCAGGCGTTCTGGACGCAGCACAGAACTAGGCGCCGAATCTGATCCGGGGCAAGCACAATGGTGAGCACAACTGTTTGGGTGATTCTGGGAATCGTAAACATCCCCGTTTACATAGCCGTGGCGTGGGTGCTGTTCGACACTCGCGCGAACTTCCTCGAAGCGCTTCGATTTCTCGGAACGTCGAACTGGATATCGGCCCTGCGCGGCGAGGCGGTCGAAGATTACTGGGAAACGATGAAACTGGGGGTATGGGTCGCAGGCTGCGCCGCGTTCGTAGTCGGCGAAGCGTGGCTGATAAACAGAATATTCGGCTGACCGGCCCGCCGTAGGTTTTGTCTTTGTCGTCGCCAACTGCCAACTGCCAGTCCGTTATCATTTAACGTCTTTGGGCATGTAGGGCTTGATCGCCGCGTTGATTTTGTCGACCATCGCCTTCTGGCCGAGCAGGGTTTTGGGAATGTTCGCCCCGCCTCCCTTCACCCATTTGTCAGTGTTCCTCTTGTAGCGCAGGAACCAGGCGGCGGCCTTTGTGCGGTATTCTTCCGACATCATTTTGAAGGCCTGCGGATAGTGCTCCGCGGCGAACGCCTGGAACTTCGCGGTGCTTGCGGCCGGGAAATTTATGCGTGCGTACGCCGCATCGTTTATCGTCCAGGCGCAGAAAGTCATGGCCGTGCTGTTGAACTGTTTGTGCAGGAACTTTTTGGCGAACGCCTTGTCGAACGCCTGCATCTTCCGCTCCCAGACCTCGAACTTCTCGATATCCTCCCACCAGAGCCGGTAGAACGTCTCCAGCAGCGGTATCGCCTCCTTCAGGTAGCTTTTCAAATCGGCGTCCCGATACATCTGGAAACTCGCCAGATACAGACCGCGAGCGGTCGACATGGCGGCCATTAACTGGTGAACGTTCCCCTCGCCGGTGGCCGCCGATCTTACGGTCTTCGGATCCAGCATCTTCCGCAGCAGCGGCGAATCGATGCGCGGCATCTCGGCCTGGTTGATGTCCTTCTGGCGCTTGAGCCATTCGAACGCCAGCTTCAGGTCCGCCAGATTCCAACTCTTGTCCACATCCGGGAGCGTCACGTGCTTCATTTTGAACTTCATCGCCTCCGGCCGCACCGTCGGGTTGGCCTTGAGCATCTTCTCCATGAAGTGCGGAACAACCTGCCGCTTCCTGGCGACCTTGAGATTCGCCGCGACAAGCTCGTCGACTTTCAACACGATCTTCTCCTGAAACGCCCGCGGCATCTTCTTGATCGCGTAGTTGAACAGCGAATCGGAGTTCGAAACGGCCTGGTGGAACCTGACGCCGAATTCATCCTTGACATCGAGTCGCACCGCGACATACGCGACAAGCGATGAAGAGACCTCTGCCGAGAATTTTTCATTGGCCGAAGGTTTCGACTGGAGGTGACTGACCATGTAGTTCATCCGGGCGCTCGTGATCCGCGCGAAAGTCTCGTCGAAGCTCTTGACGCCCTTGCTGTGCTTGCGGTAGAGCGCCTCCAGCGCGTCGAAATACTTCGCCGCCGTCGGATCTTTCGACAGCCTCTGCGGGCTGACCAGCCGCTGGAAAGTCTTGAACCCGACCCCGGAACTGAAACTCGGCAGCAGCGAGGGATCGGACTCGGCCAGTTTGCCGAGAACCTTCAGCGCCGTCATATGCTCGGCCTCGGTCCAGAAGGTATTGCCGATCTTCGGCATCCCGTATTTCACGTAGTCGGTGTCCCTGAGGATGACCGGAGCGTCTTCATTCGCCGCCGCGGCGAACGTTTGCAGCGACAAAACAAACGCGGCGCCGCATAAAAGTGTGATCGAATACTTGACTCGCCCTGCTGGGAGTATACTCATCATTTGCCTGATCTCCTTAGCCGTCAAGGCGTCCGGTTCAACATTTCCCATTAACAATGAATCTGAATCCGAGTATCCCGAATGAGTAAAGTACCAGACGGCGACGGCGACAACAACGGCTTTTTCCACCACGGATGGCACTGATGGCACAGATAGTTACGGCAACGGCTAAGGCAACGGCCGATAGCGGCGGATAAGACGGATGGTTACGGCAACTGCCACGGCGACGGCTGGCCTTGAGTCGGCCAGGCCGTTGGCCGTTGTTTGTCTACTGTCAACTTTCTACACTTCTACTTTCTCGCGCAGCGCGGCGACGGCGACACGCAGAATGTGCTGTGTTCAGGTGTTCGGGTGAAAGACCAGTTAGATACGAAATCCGAACATTGATAACAGGTAGAAACCCAGCATGACGATTTCCAGTATTGCGATCAGGATCAGAAGCAGTTTTCTGCCTTTGAGCTTCTCGTCCGGAAGAAACACCGGAAGCGTCAGGCATGACACTGCAACCAGGGCCAGTTGCACAGGCAGCACTACCGCCAGGCCCTGCCAGTATCCCATGAGAATACAGGCGAATATCCCCATCATCGAAAAGAACACGCAGAAGCAGGCCCCCAGCCGCAACACATAAAGAGACGCCGGCGTCTGCTTCGGCGGGGTCTTTCGGCCGGAGGCGACTAGCGATCTGATCACAAGCCACCCGCCCGCCGCCAGACTCAAACCCAACAACACAGCAACCTGCCACGACATAGCCAGAACTCCACTCATAATTCAAATCAACTCCCAATACGAACAAGCCCGCCGGACCTCGGATTATCGCTTATAGATGCAATAACGACGGGATCACTTGCGGAGATCGCGCAGCGATCCTCCGTCACTGTGCATCCTTTGGTTCGGCATCCCTTCTGTTCTCCAATCCGCCGGTCTTTAGAACGGCGCGTTCCGGTCCGCCGGGCCAGTTTCGAAAGGAGTTCTTCTCCAAACGAACGGCTCTGAAATCATCGAGCCTGATCGCGCAAGCCCCAGCAGCCATCTTCGCCGAAGGGATGAACTCATTTCCGACAACGTGCGCGTTGGACACGTCACGGAGAAAGATACCGTGGATGGGGTGCTCGGCCAATGTCTTCGAACGAGTCGCCGTGGGGA
>CAYMSH010000113.1:0-16221 GCA_964392945.1 uncultured Planctomycetaceae bacterium
AGCGACAGACTTCCGTCGACTGGCGCCCCTTGCGAACCGTCAGCGCTTTGTCGCAGCGAGGCGAGAAGCTCACTGTGCTGAAGGACGGTTCGATCCTGGTGGCCGCCGGTGAACTGGAATCGCCGCCGATACTCGACACCTACTGCATCCGCGCCGAAACCGATCTGCCGATGATCACGGCAATTCGCCTCGAAGCCCTTACCGATCCGTCACTGCCGCGAGGCGGTCCCGGTCGCCGCGCACGCGCGGTTCTATCGCAGTTTCGCGTATCGACCGGCGCGACGCGCCGCAACACGCTCCAAGGGCGATACGTCAAGCTTTCCCTGCCTGGCCGGGAGAGTTACCTGCACGTAAACGAGGTGCAGGTATTTGCGCCTCCGCCGTCGGATGCCGAACTGCTTGCCGGGCTGGCTTGTGACCCGACGCCGGAGAATATGGTGTCGCCCGACCATGACGCCGCCGAGATCATAAAGATCCTCAAGACCCCCCGCGCCGATCGCAGCCTCGATCAGCGAACTAAGCTGCGGGCGTACTCCGACGCGATATCCGTTAATATCGCACTCGGAGCCAAGGCGTCGCAGTCCAGCCTGTACTCCAACTGCAGGCCCGAAAACGCGATCGACGGCAAGGTATGGTCCGGCTACACGCACACCGACAAGGGGATGTCGCCCTGGCTGCTGCTTGATCTGGGCGAGACCCGCAAAATAGATCGGATCGTGATCTGGAACAGGGAGGACGGAAACGGATACGAGCGCATGGTCGATCTGAACGCAGAGATCCTGGACGCCGACCGCAAGACCGTCTGGAAACGCGTGCTGGCCGATTCGTCGGCGCCGGGAGCCGAACTGGTTGACTCCGACGCCAGGGAGCTTGAGTTTTCATCGGCCCTGGCCAGTGTTGCAGGGCTCGATCGCCGTGCGGCGGCCAGTGAATCGTTGAAATCGTCGGTAGGCGGTTGGGGCGTTTCGTCGCGATTCGGCGAGTCTCACGCGGTTGAGTTTTCGCTGGCCAGGGGCGTTGACGCTCGACGGACCGGGCTGGACATCAAACTGAGACAGGCCTATTCGCAATACTATCCGATGAATTACTTCTCCAACGGCCGCGAGCGGCTGCACTGGAGCAGCCCCGATCGAATCTCCACACTCGGACGTTTTCGCCTGCTGGCTACTGGCGATCAGCCGGGGGGCGCCCCCGAGCCGGTGGGGACAATCGTAAAACTGTTCGACACCGCCGGCGCCGAGAAGGCCGACGCGTCGGTCCCGCTGGTCTCCCCGCACGCGCTGTTCGAAGACACCGGGCGATTTGATCCCGTCGGCGGCGCCGATCGGGCCAAGGTCAAACTGATCTCCGACGATCGCCACTGCGGCGCCCGCGCCGTTCGCATCGCCCCTGGCGGTGAGTATCGAATGAAACTCGGGCGGATGATCTCCATTCGCGAAAGACCGGCGAAGGGCCAGTTCCGCTATATCCGTTTCGCATTCAGGAAATACGGTTCAGGTCAGATTTCCCTGACGCTTGGGCATCTGGCCTCGCACCGGCGCCCGAATCGTTACCAGGCCGGGCTGGATACTCCCACTGATCCAAGCGCACAGAGCGTTTGGCGAGTTGATCTTCCCCCGGAATGGATCGTTATGGATCGCGACATATTCGGCGAGTTCGGCCGCATGGACCTGACATCGCTGTCGTTCTCCTGCACCGGCGGCGGACACGCTGTTCTCGATCATGTTTACCTGGCCGCAGCGTACGACGATTTCGAACGCGTGCCGCCGGCTCCGTCGCCCGGGGAGACGAACCTTAAGGCCCGCCGCGTGCTGGCCGCTCCGATCCTCAAGAAAGGCTTCCCCGCGGTAGTATTGGTCACAGTCGACGGTCAGCAGGCTGGCGGCGTTATCGTCGGCGATGAAGGGTATGTGATGACAGTAGGGCACCTGCTGGTCGGCGCCGGAAAGGACGCCTCAATTCTCCTGCGGAGCGGCAAGACTGTTAAGGGTCGGATCGCCGGGGTCTATCGCAGTTGCGACGTCGGGCTGGTGAAGATCACCGACAAGGGTCCGTGGAAGGGGCTGGAACTCAGCAAGGCCGAACGTACTCCCCGCGGCGATCTCTACGTGGGCTTCACGTTCGATCGATCGTTCAAAGACGGGAAGGCTCCGACGAGTTACATCACCGATATCATCGATGCGGGTTACTGGACCTATCGCGGGCGGTACGCACCTAAAGACGCCATTGTCGGCGGTCCGCTGCTGGACGCACAGGGACAGATTGTCGGCGTGCATAACCAGATGATTCCACGCGTCGGAATGCAGTATTCCCGCATGAATTCGCCTCGCCACGAGTGGCGGAGTTTAGTCAAGGGCGATGTCCGGAAAGAATGGCTCGTCGGAAGCGGGCCGATGCTCGGTTTCTACTCGGCGATCAGACACGGCGGATGCGGAGTGGCCAGCGTATATCCCAACACGCCTGCTTCCAAGGCCGGTATGAAGAGCGGCGATCTGATAACGCACGTAAACAGCCATAAGATCAGTAACTTCGAGGGCCTGGTAAGCGTCCTGCGGGACAAGGACCCGGGCCAGGAAGTTACGATCACATATATGCGAGGAAGGCAGATCATACGAAAGAAAATGCGACTTGCGCGTCGCAAAAGCTACCGGCGATGATCGCTAGGGATCGGATGATCTCGCTCCGATCTTGACGCTCGCCTTACGGACTATTAGGATTATGGATTGCAGCGGCGTTTTGGTTCAGACGCCGGAGGGGACTCTTGCGGGGAGGGATTTAACGTTAATACAACGAGACTGATATGGAAGACAGACAGACCAAGCTGCCGTGTCGCGGGATCAGAGCCCTGCTGTTGGGCCCGATCGCGCTGGCGTGCCTGGTTTCAGGCGGATGCAAGTCACCGTGGAGTTACTTCATCGAGGCCGACGAAGTGGCCCTGGATATTGTCAAGGACAGCCAGACCCGCGCCGTCGGGCGCAAAGAGCCGTTCAGCATCGAAACGCCCGCCGACGCGCTTAGACGCCGGCTGCTGAAAGCCCAGGGCCTGCAAGTAGCCGGTCCGTCTTCGCTCGGCTCGGACAAACTCAAGCCCGTGGCGCACTGGCCGGCCGGCAAGGCCAAGACCCCGCCGAAAGGCGCCGCCGGCGGTCCGGTCTCCGAAGTCGGAACCGAAGTGAAGATCACGCTGATGCAGGCCCTCCAGGTCGCTGCGCGAAACAATCGCGAGTACCAGTCGGCCAAGGAAGACGTTTTCATCTCCGCACTTGATCTGGATCTCGAGAGCCAGGAGTTCCGCAACACTTACGTCGGTCTGCTCAGCGGCGATATGTCGCATGACCAGAGCGGCGCCAGGCCCGTTGGCGGGGGCGTAGCCTCGGGATCGGCGTCGTGGTCCAGGCGTTTCCGCAGCGGGGCGGCTCTTACCGGGCGGCTCGGGGTGGACATAGCCAAACTGCTGACTCGCGGATACGGTTCCTCTCTGGGCGTATTCGCCGACGCATCGATCTCCGTGCCGCTGCTCAGGGGCGCCGGCAAGCATATTGTCACCGAGCCGCTGACCCAGGCCCAGCGGAATGTCATCTACTCGCTGCACGCGTTGGAGCGCCACAAACGCACCCTGGCGGTCCAGGTGGCTACTGACTATCTCGGCGTGCTCCAGCAGGCTGACCAGGTCAAAAATGCAGCCGACAATCACCGTCGCCTGATCAAAGCCGGCGAGCGGTCGGCCAGGCTCGGCGACGCCGGTAGACTCCCCCAGACCCAGGTCAACCAGGCCCAGCAGGACGAACTTCGCGCACGCGATCGCGTGATAACCGCACGCAACGCATACGAGAGAAGTCTCGACACGCTGAAGCTGACTCTCGGGCTGCCGACTGATGCGCGGATAGTTCTGGATCGAACCGAATTGAGCAAGCTTGTAGACCAGGCCAAAGCGGCGCTGGCGGCCAATGCCGAAGACAAGACCAAGACTAGGCGCGGCAAGATGGAGTTGCCCGTCGAAAAGGCCCTCAAGCTGGCCCTGGCCAATCGCCTTGATATGCGGACCGCCCAGGGGCGCGTATTTGACGCACAGCGAGGCGTAGTAGTAGCCGCCGACGGTCTGAAGGCCGACTTGACCCTCGACGCCGGTATGGCGATGGGCGCCTCGCGAGGCGTCGCCACCGCCGGAACGGACAACGCGCACCTGCGCCCGGAAAAGGGCGTCTACTCCGGGACTGTGACATCGGATCTGCCCTGGGAGCGAACCGCCGAACGCAACGCTTACCGCACGTCGCACATCGCGCTGGAACAGGCCGTTCGCGACGTGCAGTCGCTCGAGGATCGCATAAAGCTGTCGATCCGGGGCGCCTTGCGGACCCTGGCTCGTACGCGACAGTCGTTTGTGATCCAGTCCAGCGCCGTGGAGCTGGCGACAACCCGCGTCAAGAGCACCGAGCTTTTCCTTGAGGCCGGCCGGGCCGCGATACGAGACGTGCTGGAGTCCCAGGAAGCGCTCGTGCAGGCCCAGGACGCACTGACTGCGGCGCTGGTGGACTACCGAATAGCCGAACTTGAACTCCAGCGGGACATGGGCCTGCTGGAAGTTGACGAGAAAGGACTGTGGCGTGAGTATCGACCCGAATAAACCGGATGCGGCGCCGGGGGCGCCTATCGGCAAACGCAGGAGTAAGAAGAGCCGCAATATGATTCTCGCGGTGATATGCCTGCTGGTGATCGGCCCGACGGTCTGGGGGTTGCTGGCCCCGGTCGACAAAGGCGGCTGGCTGAAGAGCCTCTGGACTCCGAAGAGCGAACTCGATATCAGCAAGTGGCACGAGGTCAAACGCGGACCGCTTACAATAAGCCTCACGCGATCGGGCACAATCCACCATCGCGACAAGGTTATTATCCAGAGTACGCTGGAGGGCTCGTCAACGGTTATCTGGCTCATCGATGAAGGGTCTCAGGTCAAAAAAGGCGATCTGTTGCTTGAATTGGACCCCACCAGCTTCGTGCAGAAGAAGGAGGCCCAGGACATTGTCGTTATCAGGTCCGAAGCGCTTCTCGTTAGCGAAACCGAGAACCTCGTCGTGGTCAAGAACACCGCCAAGACATCCATCGAGGAGGCGAAGCTCGCGATAACACTGGCCGAACTGGACCTCAAGAAGTATCTCGGAAGCGAGTTGAAAGACTACACCAAAGAGGATCCCGCCGAGGACGATGAAGGCGAGTATCCCAACCTTTTTCACCAGGCCCAGGGCGCCATCACCATCGCAGAAGAGGAACTCAAACGCGCACAGGATCGCGTCACCTGGTCGACAACGCTCGCCAAGGACGGATACCTGACCCGCACCGAACTGCAGGCCGACGAACTGGCCGCTAAGAAGGCCCAACTCGGAGTCAGCAATGCAAGGAGCGACCTGGCGGTGCTTAAGAAGTACACCTACGTACGCAAAGTCGCCGAGCTGAAGAACGGATTGCTCAAGGCCCAGCGGGCCCTCAAACCGATCGAACGCAAAGCCGCCGCCAACATCCGCCAGGCCGAAGCCGATGTCGCCGCCACGACTTCAGAGCACAAGAGGCATTTGGCTCTCCAGAAGAAGTACGCCGATCAGATCAAAGAGTGTAAGATATACGCACCTGGCGACGGGCAGGTGGTTTACGCGACAACCACTTCCAGAAGGCGGTGGTCGACCCCTGAGGAATTGAAAAAGGGCTCCAGCGTTCGGGAACGACAGGAACTGTTCCACATGCCTAACGCCGATCACAAAGTTATGGCGATAGTGAAGATTCCCCAGGCCTGCGAACCGATGTTGACCGACCCGAGAGACGCAAGTTTGCTGAGGTTGCCCGCGACAGTGACTATCGCTGGAGCAAAGAAGAAGGTATTTCCTGGAACACTCGCCGAGATAGACCCTCTGCCTCACCACGACTATAATGACGCCATCAAGGTCTTTAACACTGAAGTTCATATCGACAAAGTGTCTCCAGATCTCAGGCCGGGGTACAACTGCGAGGTCGAGATTCTTATAGCAGAGTACGAGAACGTCATTTCTGTTCCGATTCAATCAGTTCAACTGCTTGACGGTAAGCCCACTGTTTACGTTCAGACTTCCGCAGGCGCCAAGCCCAGAAGGGTCGAGACGGGAATGGACAACAACCGCTTCATGCATATCAAGAGCGGTCTGAAAGCCGGCGAGAACGTGCTGTTGGCGCCTCCGTTTGATGAGACCAAAGCCAAAGCTGCTAACGCCAAACGCGGCAAAACCGATCCTTCCGGGGCCACAAGCAGACCGGCGACGGGCCGCCGAAAAACCGGAAGGTCCGGTTCGACAGGCCGACAGCCCGCTGGTTCGGGCACTCGTGGAGGCCGCTCCAGAAAATGATCACAGCCGGGTCCAATTCCGACTCGACGTTCATCTCGCTCGATAACGTCAAGAAGTATTACCGCATGGGTAATCAGGAAGTCCGCGCTCTGGACGGGATTACCGTATCGTTCGAGGAAGGAAGCTTCTGGGCGATCATGGGACCAAGCGGGTCGGGCAAGAGCACCATGCTCAATATCCTGGGCTGCCTGGATCATCCGACCGCCGGGCGATTTGTTCTGGACGGATACGACGCTTCGGACCTGGATGATGATGAGCGAAGCGAACTGCGATTGCGTCGCCTGGGATTTATCTTTCAGAGTTTCAATCTGATTCCTCAGTTGACCGTTCAGGAGAACATCGAACTGCCCCTGTACTATCTGGGCTACGAAGCCGACCGCTCGGCCAGGCGGGCGGGCGAACTTGCCGATCTGGTCGGGTTGTCCGATCGCCTTGGACACCGACCGATGGAACTCTCTGGCGGGCAGCAACAGCGTGTCGCCGTGGCGAGATCTTTGGCGAACGATCCGGCCGTGCTGCTTGCCGATGAACCGACGGGCAATCTCGACTCCTCAACCGGCGTGGCGATTATGGAGCTTCTTAGCGATCTTAACCGCCAGGGCAAGACCATTGTTATGGTCACTCACGAAGCCAATATCGCCGCCTACGCTCAGCACAGTCTGCACATGCTCGACGGTAAGATCGATCGAATCGAGGGCAGTGAGAATGCGTAAGATTCGCTTGCTGCGAAATATCAACCTGGGCGTGAAGAATCTCCTTTTGCACAAAATGCGATCGCTGCTGACCGTGCTGGGCCTGGTCTTTGGCGTTGGAAGCGTGATCGCAATGCTCGCCGTCGGCGAGGGCGCCAGCCAAAAGGCCCTGAACGATATCCGCAAACTGGGCAGCAACAACATAATCATCAGCTCGATCAAACCGACCAACGAAGATGGTTCGTCCAGTTCGACCAGCAGTAGGTATCTGCTGTCATACGGTCTGAAGTACGCCGACGAAGTTCGCATTCGCGAGACAATGCCCGCAGTTAAGCGAACTGTTCCGGTCAAGATCATTCGCAAGCGAACCCCTTATGGACAGATGTCACAGCTCGCCGAAATGCGGATTGTGGGCGTCTCAGAAGATTGGTTTGATCTGGTCAGACGCGAGAAAATCGCCGGACGAACGTTGAGGCGGCAGGATGTCCAAGCCGTTGCCGATGTCTGCGTATTGACCGAGCATGGCGCTCGGATCGTGCTTGCCGGCGGCCAGGGCATAGGGCAAACCGTGAACTTCGGAGCTACGGGAAGCTCCACTGACGGTATGATCTACGAAGTGGTTGGGATTGTCCGCAGCGAACACGGAGGCGAGCACGTGCCCGACATGCGTGCTGACGCCTACATTCCGATCTCGACCTTCATTGCTCGTTACGAGGATCTCGAGTATCGCCGCACCGCCGGCAGCCGCAGCTTCACCCGTGTTGAACTGCACAAGATACTCGTCGAAGTCAGGGAGCAACAGCACGTTAAAGCCACTGCCGACGCCATACGGGCGATGCTCAAACGTACGCACAAACAGAAGGATTACACCGTTCACGTCCCGCTGGCGCTGCTTGAACAGGTTGAGAGCACCAAGAAGAACTTCAATATCGTACTCGGCTCGATTGCAGGCGTGAGCCTGCTGGTAGGCGGGATTGGGATCATGAACATAATGCTCGCCTCGGTTACCGAACGAACTCGTGAGATCGGTATCCGCCGGGCGATCGGCGCCAAGCGTTCGCAGATTGTGGGGCAGTTTCTTATCGAGACAACTGTTCTTTCGACCGTGGGCGGGCTTATGGGGATTGCTGTAGGGATATTGTTCCCATGGCTGGTTGAGTACTTCGCCGGTCTGCCTACTATTGTCCCGATGTACAGTATCGTGCTGTCCCTGGGCATATCGATGGGCGTCGGAATAGTGTTTGGCATATACCCGGCCATCCGGGCGTCGATGCTCGACCCGATCGAAGCTTTGAGACACGAATAGAGTTACCCAGATCAGAAAGGAATTGGATAATGAAAACGATTACGATTTCGAAACGTAGCGGACTTTTGGTTCTGGCCCTGGCGATGTTGCTTGGCACCGGCGGCGCTCTGGCGGCCGCCCCGAAAGGCGCCGTCGATCTGTTCGACGGTAAGACCCTGGACGGTTGGGAGCACTATCTTGTCGATCCCAAGCTGAAGATGACCGACGTCTGGTCCGTCAAAGACGGGCTGCTTGTCTGCAAGGGCAAGCCCATGGGATACCTCGCCACCAAGAAGCAGTACACCAACTTCAAGCTCGTTGTCGAATGGCGATGGCCTCCCGGGAAGCCTGCGACAAACAGCGGCGTGCTCATGCGAATCATCGGCAAGCCGCGGGCGCTGCCCAAGTGCGTCGAGGCCCAGCTCAAGGCGGGCTCGGCAGGCGATGTCTACGGCTTCCACGGTTTCAACGTAAAGGGTTCGGCCCGTGTCATATCGGCGAACAACAAGTTCGTCGGCAAGCTCTCCGGCGTCAAGAAGATCAAGGCCGCCGAGAAGAAGCCCGGTGAGTGGAACAAGTACGAAATCACATTCAACGGCGGCGACATCACGGTCATACTCAACGGCGAAAAGGTCAACGAAGCCACCGGCTGCGACGTAGTGGCCGGCAAGATCGGGCTGCAGTCCGAAGGCGGCCCGGTGCAGTTCCGCACCGTTCGGATGACCCCGCTGGCAGGCAAGGCTCCGGCGCCTGCGAAAGCGGCGGTCGCCAAACCCGGCCAGCAGGTCGAGGCGTCAAAGGAAGTTACGCTCGACGGCGGTAAGAAGGCCACGGTCCACTACCTGTTCAGCCTGCCGGAGACTTACGACAAGGCCGACAAGCATCCGTTGATCATCTTCCTGCACGGCATGGGCGAACGCGGCGACAACCTTCAGCGAGTCGCGATCCACGGACCGCCGAGGAACGTCAAGAAGGGCAACAAGACGCCTTTCATTATCGTTTCGCCGCAGTGTCCGAGAACCGAGTGGTGGAATATGACCAAACTCAGCCAACTGCTCGATCACATACTGGCGACAACGAAAGCCGATCCCAAACGCGTATACCTGACCGGGCTGAGCATGGGCGGATACGGGACCTGGGCCTGGGCCGCACGCGAACCGAAACGATTCGCCGCGGCGATCCCCATCTGCGGAGGCGGGAAAGCAAAGACCGCCGAGAAACTCATCGACCTGCCGATCTGGGCCATCCATGGCGACAAGGATAGAACCGTCCCCGCCGAGAGAAGCAAAATAATGGTCGAAGCGATCAAGAAAGCCGGTGGCAAGAAAGCCAAACTCACACTTTACCCCGGCGTAGGCCACAACTCCTGGACCAAGGCATACAACGACAAGGAAATCTACAAGTGGCTCCTGTCGCATAGCCTCAAATAGGTTCGGCTCCGATACAAACAAGAAAGAGCCCCGGCCAGTCTTGACCGGGGCTCTTTTTAAGCCTGGGGGTGTCGGACTTCTGCGTGTTGGTCAGTGTGCCGTCGCCAGCGTTTCGGCGGTAGTCGCCGCCGGGGCTCCGTCGGCGTTCATCTGCTCGATCAGCTCATCGAGCACCATGTCGGCTGCTTCCACCGGCACCTGGCAGGTGCCGACTCGTTTGTGTCCGCCTCCGCCGTTTGCGAGCATGAGCGAACCTATGTCGGTATTTGATGTCTTGTTGATTATGCTGTGTCCGCAAGTCAAAGCGATATCGCGTTTCTGGAAGCCCCACATGACCTGTATCGAGACGTTCTGCTCGGGGTAGAGGCTGTATAGCATGAAGCGATTGCCTGTGTAAATCTCGTCAACGTTTCGCAGGTCCAGCACGATCACGTTGTCGTGGATCGTCGTGTTGGCGTAGACCATTTCGCGGAAGAGTTTGTCCTGCTCGAAGTACCGCGTCACTCGCTCCTGGACGTCCGACAGCAGCAGGATGTCCTTCAGCGGCATGGTGCGGAAGTAGTCGATCATGTCGCTCATCAACTGGTAGTTGCTGATGCGGTAATCCTTGTATCGCCCGAAGCCAGATCGCGGATCGATAATGAAGCTCAGCAGAACCCACCCGCTCGGATTGAGAATCTCGTCTATGTTGAAGTCGGCCGAGTCGGCCTTGTCGGCGGCGCAGACCAGTTCGTGCAGGTAAGGATTGTCGAATCTGGCTGAACCTCCGTAGTGATTCCATATCACGCGCGTGGCGCTGGGGCAGGTTACGTCGCTTACGCCGTAGAAGTCGCCGTATTGCTGGCGCTCGGCCTCGCTGGAGTGATGATCGAACCAGAGTCCGCATCCCGGTACGTAAGGAACATTGGCCAGCACGTCGTTTCCGCTGACCTCAACTTTGCCGTCCTGCATGTCCTTGGGGTGAACGAATTTGATCTCATCGACCATCCCGAGTTCCGTAAGCAGTGCGGCGCAGGCCAGTCCGTCAAAGTCCGATCTTGTTACTAATCTCATTATTCTTGCTCTCCTTTTCGGCGCCTGCATCCGTAGCCCGGATACGGCGCATATTCTTGTATCGTGCCAACGCACGGGCCACATTAGCAGTGCGTTGAATTAGGCGGCCCGAAGCGGGGTCCACTCACGGTTTAGAAATGCGCGGTGTTAGCGTATAATCACAATAATCCCGCCGGCGAGATTCGAACAGCGACGTGGTGTTTTGCCTTTGTAATATCAAAATGCGTGCTACAATAAGTGATGGGAATATGGCGTTTTACAGAATAAATACCGACTGGAGCGAATCGCCGTCAGGCGGAACTCCGATCCTGCAGCAACTTGAGCCAAGGCTGTTGCTTAGCGGTGTTACGCTCATTGCGCACGGCCACAATAGCGGCGTGTCCGGATGGATTGACGATATGGCCGACGCTATCGCCGATCGGATCGGCGCCGAGTCGGCCGAATACACGCTGGTCCTGAACGAAGGGGCCGACGACAAGCCCAACTCGCACTTTTTTTCAGCCGATAATCCCGCACAGACTTACGATGCAGTCGCCAGCGGCGAAGCGATTATCAAAGTCGACTGGTCGGACATGACATCCGGCCTGTTCGACTTCGGCTCCAGCACCACGGACGTCGGATACTATGTCGCCGACTGGCTGGCGGGCTCCGATTTTGCCGGAATGCCGATCCACCTGATCGGCCACAGCCGCGGAGCCTCGGTAAGCGCCGCGATCTGTCAGAAACTCGCCGCCTTGGGCGTCTGGGTCGACCAGATGACTATGCTGGACCCGTATCCGGTAGACGGCGATTCGGATGTCATCCTGTATGACAACGTTCGGCTGGCCGACAACTACTACCAGACCGATTACAGCATCTCCGGCGGCCCGATCGCCGGGTCATACAACCTCGGCCCGCTTGATCTCGGCGGTGCACACGGCTACTTCTCCGGCGGCACGCACAGTGATGTTCACCTCTGGTATCACGGAACTATCGATCTGTCGCCTGCGGCGTCGGCCGACGGTTATACCGTGCCGGGCGATTACTACGACGGCTCCCAGGGCCCCAGGGATTCAGCCGGCTTCCACTACAGCCTGATCGCCGGAGGGGACCGATCCGAGCTTACCGGCTGGCTCCCGCAGGCCGCTAATCGAACGCACGTCACCCGCTCGGGTTCGCAGTGGGCCAACCTCGAAGCGACGCTCCAGCTCAGCGGTCCCGATTCCGTTGAGCAGGGTGACGATATCCCGCTGTCGTATCGCTACCAGGCCGCCATCGCCAGCGATATCAGTTTCGGGTTCGACACGGACCGCAATCCGTACAACGCTTCGGCTCCGCAATACGCCGGCACGATCGCCATGCCGGCCACGTCGGACGGGACCGCATTCGACAACGGAATCGCTGAAACTCACGATGTCGACACATCGCAAATATCGCCGGGCGAGTATTACATAGTCGCCAGAATAACTGCTGACGGGCGGTCTCGATACGTCTATTCGGACCAGCAGATAACGATCGAACAGGCCCAGCTCCTCGGCGACGCTGACGGCAGCGGGACTGTCGATGAGGCTGACATTGATATCTTCGCCGCCGAGTTTGGTATGCGGGATTCGAACCTCGCCGCCGACTTCGACACTGACGGTTACGTAGGCCTGTCAGACTTCGTAATCCTGCGTGAGAACTTCGGAAACACTCTGCCTGTCGCCTCCCTCGCCGTCGGACTGGTCACTTCAGTGAACCAGTCGACACGCCAAACAGCTCCAGCAATTTCGCCTACATCGCCACAGGCGCCAGTATCGACGCATAAGTCTGTCGTTTACGCACGCCAACCCCAACCCACAGCCGTCAGTTTTCCGCCGCAATCGTTCAACTCAGAACTATCATTCATCGCCGAGGCCCGCAAGCCAGCCTCATCGCTTACAGTCGAACGCAAACTAACCGGCGTATTATCGACTGACGTCGGCGAAACTCCCCTCTATTCCGGCGATTTACTGGCGGATATACTGGCCGAATCAGCATTGGCGACTTTTTCTTGAGAAAATAGGTTACCTGTAATCCCCTTTCTGCACTAGAATAGCGGTAGTTCGATCGGCCGAGGGAGGTCGCCGAATCGCCGCCAACGGAGAGCATGCGTACAAAGCAATCGGTATGTCCGTCTAGCGTTACAGGAACGCCGGATTGGCAGCAATCGTAATTTCGCATGTCATGCAACAGGTTGTCTCTGCTTGGCTTGAAAAGTCTGATCATGCGTAGTGAACGATACGATCATGGCGCCGCTCCATTGTTAGAGGCTCTCGAACCGCGCCTACTGCTGGACGGCAGTGTCATGATCTCGGAGTTCATGGCTGACAACGACACCGGCCTGCAGGACGCCGACTTACAATACTCCGATTGGCTTGAAATTCACAATTCCGGCTCTGAGTTAGTCAACCTCACCGGCTGGACGCTGCGAGACAGCGCCGACATTTGGCAACTTCCGGACGGCCTGGAATTGGCTCCGGGCGAGTTCCGGGTGATTTTCTGCTCCAACGGCCGCGAGACCGTCGCCGATCCGAAAGATCCTGATTTCGACGGGGCCTATCTGCACACCAACTTCAAACTCTCCAAGGGCGGCGAGTATCTGGGCATGTACGACGACCTGGGCGTCGTAGTGCATGAATACGACGAGTATCCCGACCAGTTCAGCGACATTTCGTACGGCATGGCCCATTCGGTTGAGACCACGGAGTTCGTTATCGAAGACGATCCGGCGAGGTATATTGTACCCGGCGGCGATCCCGGCTCTTGGACATCAGCGGGTTTCGACGACAGCGGTTGGGCGATCGGCGACACGGGCATTGGCTATTTATCCACCGTGCCCGGCTTTGCTGTGCGGAACATCAAGTCCAACACGGCGCTTCCCAATTTGAGCACCGCCCTGCAGGTCGTCGCCAATCCGGCGATGCAAAGCTCGGTCCACTTGGCGAACCCGGGAGTCATCAACTACTACGAATCGGGCGGCCACGGGCAGTTTGCCTCTGGTGAGTCGACCTTCCCAGGCATATCGGGCAACGAGAGCTGGTACGCTACCGAGGTGACGTGCTGGATTGACATACCGGTCGCCGGAGCCTGGTCGTTCGGCGTCAACAGCGACGACGGCTTCCAGTTGACCATTCCGGGAACTACGACTACAGCAGTAAACAACTCCTCTACGCCCCTCGGCTCAGATACGATTTCGTATGACGGCTTGCGAGGCGATCAGAACACGATAGGCGCTTTTGATTTCCCGTCGGCCGGATTGTACGAACTGCGTATGGTCTCCTTCGAGAATGAAGGCGGCTCATCTGTCGAACTATTCGCCGCGCCGGGCGCCAGCACCGGCTTCAACGCCACGTTCGACCTGGTAGGCGATACGGCCAACGGCGGCCTGGCGGTTGTCAGCACGCCGAGCGGCGGCGGGGGAGGAGCCGGTCTGGCCAGCCTCGTCGAGACCGACGTCAAAGACGTGATGAAAGGGACCAACGCTTCGCTGCTGGCTCGTCTGCCTTTCAGCATAGACACCGCCGCGATGCTGGCGGAAATCGAATCACTGACGCTGAGGATGAAGTACGACGACGGATTCGTCGCGTATCTCAACGGTGTCGAGATCGGCTCGCGAAACGCTCCGGTCTCGCCTGTCTGGAATTCAAACGCAACCGACCAGCGCAACGATGCGCAGGCGATGGCCTGGGATACGCTCGACGGTTCGGCGTTTATCGACCAACTCGTAGTCGGAGCAAACGTGCTTGCGGTCCACGGCCTGAACTATACTGCCGGAGACGATGATTTTCTGATCCTTCCGGAACTGGTTGAAGTCGCTTACGGTGCGCTCGATGCGCACTATTTTGTTTCCGGCAGCCCGAACGAAGCCAACACCCAGGACCACTGGTTGTACGTCGAAGACACCAAGTTCAGCCATTCTCGCGGTTTCTACAGTGAAGCGTTTAACGTTGAGATAACCACTGAGCGTGTCCCCAAAAACTGGGCGCTGGTTTAAGGTGGAGTTGTCTCCGTGTAAGATCGGGCCTGCAGGCCTGATAAGGAGACGATATTTTGGCGAAGAAACGACGGAAGTTTACGGCTGAATTCAAGGCTCGGGTGGTGCGGGCGGCGTTGCGTGAAGACAAGACGCTGGCCGAACTGGCCGCCCAGTTCGACGTGCATCCCAATCAGATCACCGAATGGAAGCGCAAAATCCTCGACGCCATGCCCGATATGTTCAGCCGCAGAAAGCAGGCTGACGCCAGGGCGGCCGAGGAACACGAGTCGCGATTGTACGAGCAGGTCGGCAAGCTCCAGGTTGAACTGGAGTGGATGAAAAAAAAAGCTAGGCAGCTTGGCATTGACCCCTGAGGCCAAACGGATGCTCATCGATCAGGACAACCCCGATATCCCGCTGACCCGTCAGTGCCGTTTGCTGACGCTGTCTCGCAGCAGCCTGTACTATCGGCCGCATCGCGACGCGGCACGCGCGGCTTTCGAACTGTCGGTTCTCAACGCGATTGACGAGATATACACCGACCGTCCGCACCTTGGCCGTTACGGCATGACCGATGCGTTGGCCCAAGAGCGTCGGATCGAAGTCAACCCCAAGCGGGTCCGTCGTCTGATGAAGAAGTTGGGGCTGTCGGCGGTCTATCCCCGGCCGCGTCGCAATACGTCCAAGGCGTGCAAAGAGCACGTAAAACACCCGTATTTGCTGCGGAATCTGGAGATCACGCGTCCGGACCAGGTCTGGTGCGCCGACATTACGTACATTCGCTTGTATCGCGGATTTGCTTACCTGGTTGCGGTGATGGATTGGTTCAGCCGCTGCGTCTTGGCTTGGGAGTTGAGCAATACGATGGATGCAAACTTCTGCGTTGCTGCGTTGGAACAGGCGTTGTCGGCCGGCCGGGCTCCGGAGATATTCAACACCGACCAGGGCAGCCAGTTCACATCCGAATCGTTTACAGGCGTGCTTAGCGGCGCTGGGATCGCGATCAGCATGGACGGGGTCGGGCGTGCGTTCGACAACATCATGATCGAGCGTTTGTGGCGGACGGTGAAGTACGAGGACGTGTATCTGCGCGACTACGAGACGCCGGCCGAGGCCCGGATCGGGCTGGAGCGGTACTTTGCGTATTACAATCATCAGCGGCGTCATCGGAGCCTGGGTCGCCGCACGCCAGCCAGGGTGTACGGCCTGGAGGCGTCAGTTGCCGACAAGAAGCTCCTTGCCGGGCCGTCGAGAACGAGTATCATCAAGACAGGCGACGGACGTTCCGTCGCCGCATCGGCTGCTGTTGCTCCGGCCTCGCTGCGCTCGGCCTCCGCAACAGCAGCCGAAACGTTACCCATGGCGATGATTCCACCTTATTCCAGGCCGGATACTGTCCAGCGCATGGGGACAAGCTAAC
>CAYMSH010000114.1:0-16088 GCA_964392945.1 uncultured Planctomycetaceae bacterium
GCATTCGCGGTTGGGAGTGGATCGTTTCGAACAAGGCCGAAGGCGATGTTGTCACCGGAACAGCCACACGCAAGATCAAGGGCGGTCTGCTGGTCGACATCGGCGTTCCGGCGTTCCTGCCGGCCAGCCAGGTCGATATCCGCCGACCCAGCGATATCGGCGAATTCCTCGGCAAGGAAATGCAGGCCAAGATCCTCAAGATCGACGAGGATCGGCACAATATAGTTATATCCCGCAGAAAGCTGATCGAAGAGCAGCGCGCCGAAGCTCGCGAGAAGCTGCTGGCCGATCTGGAAGTCGGACAGGTCCGCAAGGGCGTCGTAAAGAACATCGCCGACTTCGGCGTGTTTGTCGACATGGGCGGACTCGACGGACTGCTGCACATTACCGACATGTCCTGGGGACGAATCAATCATCCCTCGGAAATGGTCAAGAACGAGCAGGACATCGAAGTCATGATCCTGTCAATCGACAACGAAAAGGGCAAAGTCGCACTCGGCCTGAAGCAGAAGACCGCCAGCCCGTGGGAAGATATCGAAGGCAAGTATCCCGTCGGCACCAAGATCAAGGGCACAGTTGTCAGCCTCATGGCTTACGGCGCCTTTGTGAAGATCGAAGACGGGCTCGAAGGCCTGGTCCACATCAGCGAAATGAGCTGGACTCGCCGCATCAATCACCCCAGCGAGATGGTCTCCGTCGCAGACGATATCGAAGTGGTTATCCTCGATATCGATATGGGCAAAGAAGAAATCTCGCTCGGCATGAAGCAGGCCGAGACCAACCCCTGGACGCTGGTCAAAGAGAAGTACCCGCCGTGGACCGTCATCACCGGCCGCGTTCGCAACATGACCAACTTCGGCGCCTTTGTCGAGATCGAAGAAGGCATCGACGGCATGCTGCATATCTCCGACTTGAGCTGGACCAAGAAGATCGGACACCCCTCCGAACTGCTCAAGAAGGGCCAGGAAGTAAAGTGCGTTGTGCTGGCCGTTGACGAAGAGAAGATGAGAGTCTCCCTCGGACTCAAGCAGCTCAGCGAAGATCCGTGGCTGCGATCGATTCCGGAAAACTACCTTCCCGGCCAGATCGTGCAGGGTCACGTCACCAAGATCACCAACTTCGGCGTGTTCGTCGAGCTGGAAGACGATCTCGAAGGTCTGCTGCACATTTCCGAGCTGGCCGACCACAAGGTCGAAAGCCCGCAGGAAATCGTCAAGATCGGCGACGAGCTGGAAGTCAAGATCCTCCGGGTCGACAGCGAAGACCGCAAGATCGGCCTGAGCCTCAAACGCGCCCAGTGGGCCGCCGAAGACGCTCCCGAAGGCTCGACACCCGACGCACAGGTCAAACGCCGCAAGGGCGGATTGGCCGGCGCCGGCGGAATGCTCGGCGAGATGGGCGATCAGTACATCAAGAACATTCGCGAACGTGATGGCGAAGAAGCGCCGGCTGAAGAAGCCGCCGCCGAAGCTCCGGCAGAAGAAGCCCCGGCTGAAGAAGCTCCGGCAGAGGAAGCCGCCGCTGAAGATAAGACAGACGCCTAAACAACGCCTGTTAAGCATATTACGAGGCCCGATCGCTTGTGCGGTCGGGCCTCGTTTCTTTTTGTGTCGCAAGGGGGCCTGTGATTCGGTAATTGCAGCTAGTCGAGACCTGCGAGCTATTTAAGTGTTCCCTCAAATCCGCCGAAATTTCTATTGGTGACGGGTCCAAGGGCCTGGCTGGAGATTCGGAGATCGTCGGACACCACGGAGGCAGGTAATGTTGAAGGGCGCTACATCAAGAGCAGGGCTCGGTTGGTATCTCGAGCAGATCAAATCCACGCCGCTGTTGACCGCGGACGAGGAAAAGCAACTGGCCCGTCGCATTCGCGAGCATTCGGACATCATGGCCCGTGAGCATATGATCAGGGCGAATCTGCGGCTGGTTGTGAATGTCGCCAAGGCGTACTCCAATCCCGGCATGACTCTCGGCGATCTGGTGGCCGAGGGGAATCTGGGGCTGTTGCGGGCCGTCGAGGAATTCGATCCCGACGCCGGCGTTAGGTTCAGCACTTATGCGGTCTGGTGGATAAAGCAGGCGATCAAGCGTGCGATGATCAACGCCGGGCAACCGATCCATATCCCGGCGTATCTTGTCAAGCTGATCGGCAAGTGGCGAAAGATGGCCGGGGCATTGAACGCCAAACTCGGAAGGCCCGCGACTGTCGATGAAATGGCTTCGGCGATGGATATAACCCTCAAGAAGGCCAAGATCATCCAGGAGGGTCTCAAAGCCGTCAATGCTCCAAGCCAGATGGGCTCGGACGAAGCCAAGGCGATATCGGAAGTCGTTGCCGATACGACTGAGTCGCAGCCGGACCACGAACTAATCAACGAGGGGGTCTCGCCAATGGTGCGCAACCTGATGGCGAAGCTGCCCGAGCGGCAGCAGAGGATCCTGGAACTGCGTTTCGGTCTGGACGGATATGAAGGACCGCCCCGAACTTTCAAGGAGATCGGCAGAATCATCGGCCTGACCAGGGAGCGCGTCAGACAGTTGGAGAAAAAGGCGCTGGCGAATCTGAAGACTCTCGGCGAAGACGAGATATAGCAGCGGTGGTGATGAGTGATGAAGACGGCGAACGCAGCATCTATCTCGATGTTTGCGGCAAACGCACCTGCTGATTTACAGGGGGCGAGTCGAGGGGGGCGGGGGCGACAGCGGCAGTCAGGATCGCTTGTCAAGTCCGAGGGTTCGGAGCTTTCTGATCAGCGTGCTCCGGTGGATATTGAGAATCTTCGCCGCGGCCGTTCGATTGTAACCAGCAGCTTCCAGAGCCTGTTCAATAGCCTGTGCTTCGGCGTCTGCGAGGGTGGTGGGAGTTGGCGGCGCGACGGCAGGGGTCTTGTACGCAATCGGGGTCGCGGGTGTTCTGTGGGAAACGTATCCGTCTTGCCAGGCCGCAGCCGAGGGCGGCATCGCCGGTTGCCCCGTGGCGTACAGACGCTCGATGTATCCGCATAATTCGCGTATGTTGCCGGGCCAGGAATGCTCCCTCAGGCAGTTTCTCAACCTGAAGGTCAACTGTATCTGCGGGGCGTTGTACTCGACGGCGTAGTGCCGCAGATAATGATCGACCAGCGGGTCGATGTCTTCCGGACGTGTCCTCAGCGGGGGTATTTCCACCCTGACGATATTCAGGCGATGATACAGGTCGCTGCGGAAGACGCCGTCTTGAACGGCCTTGGCCAGCGATCGGTTCGTCGAGGCGATGAATCGCGTATTGACGGCGATCGGCATTGACGCTCCGACGGGAGTTATCTCGCGTTCCTGCAGGAGCCTGAGCAGTTTGGGCTGGAGGTGCAGGGGCAATTCGCCAACTTCGTCCAGTAGCAGTGTTCCGCCTTCTGCGGCCCGAACAACACCGAGCGTGGCGTTGTCAGCTCCGGTAAATGCGCCCTTGACGTGTCCGTAAAACTGGCTTTCGAAGAGTGTTTCGGTAGTCGCTGGGCAGTTGACTGGGATGAACGGGCCTGAGGTGCGTCGTGACTTGGTGTGGATGCGTCTGGCGATTAACTCCTTACCGGTGCCTGATTCACCTTCGAGCAGGACGGGGCAGTCTTTGTCGGCCACCGCGTCAACTACATCGAGAATGGCCCGGAACATCGATGAAACGCCGATCAGGATATAGCGATCACCGTTGAGTAGCGACGATCTGTCGCTGCCGGACCGAAGAGTTATATCTCCTCCATTGACCATAACAAAACCAGGCTGAGCGTGCCTTATCTGAGCAAATGTACGAAACTAACGTCTCCAAGCACCTTCCTTATACGTGCTAAGCAATGAACTACTTATACCACAAATCCGCAAAATTGCAAGCTGAAAAACCATTGTGGACGAAAAAACCCCGTTGTTCCGGCGGCAGGTATGATTGCAAGGCGATGGAAAATAAGACCTTAAGGCGATACGCCGTTATCAGGTAAATATCGTACCCATACTGCGGTCAGTTACTAGGGATTCTCAGACCCCCGGCTTGAACGCCTCGCCGAGGATCGAGTAGACAACGAACGTCTTGCCTGCGATCGGTTTTGGAGTAATTTCACGCTTGGCCGAGTTGTACCCGGTGCGGCTCGGTGCGTTGCGCGACGATGCGGCGCGCCTGACCGTGTTCGATATCTCGTCTATGGATATGAACTTATCGGGTCCGGCGCCTTTGATCGCCACAGTGGTTTTGCCGGCTACGAATCCGACGAGCATCCCGGCCTCGGAGATCACCGGCGAAGTGGCGTCGCCGGGGAACAGCTTCTTCGTGATCGTTCCGGGTTTCTTCTCGCCCCCTGGCGTGAACTCGCAGGGAACTTGTCGCACTGTCTGGTTGAGTTGCCCGAATATTCCAACGGCGTGGATCTCGCCTTTTCCGGCTTTGGCGGGCTTCTCTTTCGTCGGAATAGGCACGGGCGTCATTTCGTAGTCGACGAGATAGACCGTGGTTACCGGAGGCCTCCCCTGGCTCCTGGAGTAGGTGGAGCGTCCGACTCTGGCCGGTACGAGCACCCCGTCGATTCTCACGAATACTTCCAGGGCGCCTTCGACGACTTTCGAGTCTACGATGAGCGTGTGTTTGGCAAGCGGCACGCCGACGGCCTGGCGGTATTCAAGCCTGTCGAACGGCGGGGTCGGCATCGTGGTTTCGGCAACTCGCCAGTCTTTTCCCCTGTTCCCGCCGCCTGGCATGAGCCACTCGACGTATTGTGTTCTGTACGAGGATGTGCTCTTGCTTCGCGGAGGTTCGGTGTATGGGATCAGTGCTTCGACGGCCTTGCGGTACAGTGCCGACTTGATGCTGCGCCCGGGCACGAGTTTCATCGTCTCCCTGACCAGGTAGACCGCTTCAGACGAATCGGGCTTCAGTTTGAGCACTTCCAGAAACGCTTCCAGCGCCGCTAAGTACCTGAACTGCTTCGCGCAAGCCAGTCCCACGCCCTGGTGCATTCCCGCCAGCAGCGGGGCCTGTTTGGCGCCCAGCTTAAACGCCGTCTCGGCGCGATCGAACTTCTGGGCCTGCATTTGAGCGATGCCGACAAGGAAGTTCTGCATCGAAGGGTCGGCCCACGATCTTGCGGCCTGGTACATCTTGTCGAAGGATTCGTACTTGTAGCGTTTCTGTCTCGGCGTAAGCACTGGCGGCGTCCTGGAGCTGGAGTACCTGCGGCTTCCCCTGCTAAGGGTTCTGAGTCTGTCGGCCTCTTTCAGCAGCTCGGTGTACTTCTTGCGATGCCTGACGAAATCCTTCGGCGTCAGCCATCTCTTTCCGGCCTTGCGGAGCCTGTCGTGTGCGTGGGCTCGCCACAGGTCGATCTGGCGCCTGATTCGCGACAACTCGCCGCCGTCGCGTGCGAAAGGCTGGGCTCGCATGTTCACGTAGATGATCGGTTCAGGTCTCGTCGCGGCGCCGAGGACCATCGCTCCGGATTTCAGCAGTTCGCTGGGAATGGCCACCGGATCGCCGGCAGCCGGCTGCGTCGTAACCGGTTGCGTCGCGGCTTTGGGCTTGGCGTCTTCGGTATATTCGATATGGATGACGTCTTTGGCGTTCAGTTCGACGCGCCCCGAGGCGGTCTCGATGATGACCTTCCTGCCGCGCTTGGTGATCTTGCCTTTGTAGGCGTCGCCCGAGGATGTATAGGCCGTCGAGCCCTGGGCCTGCAGAGCCGACAGCGTGCAGATTACGCCAATCAGAATCGCCCTGTGAAACATAGTAGTATCTCCACTGTCACCCCTGATGCATAACGCATTGGCGGGCTCGGTCTTGTGTGAAAAATCGCGATCTACTCTTCTTTTGTATCGGCTTGCTGCTTGTCCTTTTCGATCTCGGATGCGTATATTTCGTCGATTTTCTCCAGCCTGTCGCAGATGTCAAGTTTCTGCGGGCACCTTTCCAGGCAGACTCCGCAGCGAGTGCACTGCGAGGCGGTGTCGCCTGACATCTCCCAATGCCAGCGCATTCGGCTTATCAGGACAGACGGTTTCCGCCCCGACAGGATCATCTGGTTCCAGCCGTCCATGAACTTGGGTATCGCAACTCCCGCCGGACACGGCGTGCAGTATCCGCATCCGGTGCACAGACCGTCAAACGCTTCGACGATCCTATCCTGGATCGAGGCTATGTGATCCGGGTGATAAGTCGCAAAGTCCTCGACAGCCGCGCACGCCTGGTCTATATGATCCGTTGTCGTAAAGCCGACAAGGGCCGATGTTATCGGCGGCTGAGAGATATTGAACCGCAGCGCCGCCTCGATAACCGACGAGTCGTCTTCGCTGCGTATGAAGTCGAATGTCTCGGCGTTGCTCGGGATCAGCCCACCTCCCAGCGGGTTCATCGTGATGACGCCGAGCCCCATCTTGCCGGCCGTTTCGATCGCCTTCTGTCGGTAGGGGAAATTGATCGCGGAGTAACCCAGCGTGACCCCTTCGAACGGTCCTTCGTCCAGGACCGCTTCCAGTTCGTCGCTCTGCAGGTGCGAGGAGATCACCAGGTGCTTGATCAGCCCCTGTTCTTTGGCCTTCAGGGCTTCGGCGATCGCTCCGCCGTCAACCCTCTCCCGCCAGCCTTCAGGCCGGATCACGCACCATATATGATAGAAGTCGATATAGTCGACGTTCAGACGCTCCAGCGATCGCTCCAGTTCGAACCGCAGGTTCTCACTAGAGGCCTTGTTGCTCTTGGTCGATACGTAGAACTCGTCCCGCTTGAGCTGCTTCAACGCCGCGCCCATGATCAGTTCGCTCTTGTCGCCGCAATACAGCGGGGCGGTGTCGAAGTAGTTTATCCCTTTGCCGTGAGCGTATAGAACGATATCGGCGTTGGCCTCGATGTTCTCGGGCTCGTCGAATCTCATCCCGCCGAAGCTGATCGCAGAGACGTTTTCGCCTGTCCGGCCGTACGGCTTATACAACATGTGGCTGTGTCCTTTCTCGTCCGTTGGTTACCGTCGTGGCTCAGATTGTAACAATCTCCGAGCCACGGCGGTAGGGGATTTGATGTATAGACAGGCGACAGCGGCAATCCGCGGCGTCTGGCTCTTGGGAAGCAGGAGGCCCGGTATTCAACGCGTAACAGGAGGGCGGCACGGTTGCGGGGGTATTTCGCCCGAGCGCCCTGAATCACGCCGCGTTGACCGTGGCGGCTTTGCGACAGGTTCACAATAGGTTCACCGATTTCGCGGAGCGCACCCATCGTGCGGAAAAGTAGTGCGTCTTATCCGGGTCATGGATAGGATTGTCTCTCGCCACTCATCTGCGTTTGTCGGGAGTTGTCGGGATTGATCGGCCTTGCGAAGGTTGGGCATTCCGGGTTTTGTAGTGTTTGCTCATATTGCTGAAAAGTAGTACGTGTTATCCGGGCTGTGGGTGCGTTTGTTTCTTGTCACATATTCGGGTTGATTTGGGTTGTTGCGGTTGAGTGTTTTGTGCGTAAGAAGGGGCGGGAGTCTGCTTTTCAGGCTGTTTTAGGCCTATGAGCTCTCTGCGGGCAACGGTGTTGAGTCCAGGTTCGAGTGAGTCAAGAAAAGCGATCTCCTGCCTCTTGACGTGTGCGGAATCTGTGGTAGAATAAGGCAGTCTGATAGGAGTCTGACCTGTCGTAAATTGAGTTGAGCTGAACATGAGGATGCTTTCTAACTGAGGATTGATTTTCTCGCTGCAAGTGTCGTCGCAATTGTAGTAGCGGTCCGCCGTATATGTCACATCAATCGGCCGACCGTGATTCGTCAGGAGTATGTTTGTTGATAGTGCTTGGCAACATACAGGGAAACCTGTCTTATCGTTTTCTCGAAACCACACATGATTTATGCGCGCATAACCGCCTGCCCAGGAGCCCACAATGAACGAACGCAAGATCTTCAATCTCGTTATCGTAATGGCCACGATATTCACCCTCGTAGCCGCCCCGATCGCCCAGGCGGCCGCCCCGGCGCCGACGCTGGACTGGAACGCCACTGACGACGTGACGGCCAACAGCATCTGGGAGGCCACTGCCGGCGGTAAGGACTGGACGCTGAACAACATGGACGGCACGAATCTGATTCCTCTGGTTAGCAGCGGGTTTGACAATTCGATTGTCACTCAAGCCTATACGTTCAACGGCGCCGACGAACACGGGACCACGGGAACGCTTTCGGCGGCCAATACTAACGCGAACTTCGAGATCCTGTTCAGGCCGAGCGATTACATCGACACAGGCAACGAGATGCTCGTCGAGACCGGCGGCAGCGGAGACGGCACGGCGATGTACATCAAGGGCAGCACGTTGCGTCTCTGGGTCAAGAATCAGGGTAACAACGCGCAGGCGGAATTTGATCTTTCCACAATTAGCGCTGCGCCGGACGATTTCTTCCACATCGTCGGCGTGATCAACCTCGACGACGACAAAGTGGACCTCTACGTCAACGGAGAGTTCAAGACAAGCGCCAGCGGGGCTATCAACGACTGGGCCGGCACCGACGGCGCCGGACTTGGATTCAACAGCGGCACGACCCCCACAACCAACGCCCGCTATAGCGGCGAGATTGCGCTGCTTCGCCTCTACGACAACGCGCTGCTCGGCGCGGCGGACGTTACCGAACTTTACGAGGCCATCGCCATAATCGGGCTCGACTTCACCTGGACCGACGGAGCAGTAGGCGACACGACGTGGGACAACGTCGACAACTGGGACGTCGGCGGAGCGATTCCCGGCGTCGATGACAATGCAATTCTCGATTCGGCGCTGAGCATTACGCTGGACAGCGACGCGGTTGCCAGGACGCTGGCGGTAAGCGCCGGCGGCGCCGTCGAAGTCACCTCGCCTCACACGATGACTATCGGCAAGACAGCCAGCATCGCAGACGGCAGCCTGACAGTAAACGGAACGTTCAATGCAGGGTCGCTGTCTGTCGATGCGACCAGCAGCCTTACGATAAACGGAGCGATTGACGCAGGCGAGATCACCGTCGCCAGCGGTTCGGGAGTAACGTTCGGAAACGCAGGCCAACTGACCATCGGCTCGGCCGGCGGGGCGCTCGGGGCGGTCAGCACAAACGGAAACACCACGGTAAACACCGCAGGCGCAGTTACGCTGGACAGCTTCACCGACAACGCAACGATCGGGACGTTCACCAAATCCGGCGCCGGGACCCTGGCGCTGCCAACCAACAACAGCGGCGACGGAAACATCGTCGCGGTCAACACGACATTCGAAGTTTCCGGCGGCACGCTGAGCGTTTCCGGCACAGACCGCCTCGGCGGATCGACGGAACTGGTGCTGGGCGGCGGAACGTTCCAGACCGCCGGCACGGAGGTCTTGAGCTATGCCAATGGGCTGAATGAGCGGCTATTCCAGTTGGACGGCGATCAGTACATCGACCCGATCGATTCGGGCAACGGTTTCCTTAGCCCGACCGGACCGACGCCGGCATTCGAAGGCGCCGGCACTTTTAACATAGCCCTTACCGGCAACGTCACGAACCTGATCGCGAACCGCTCCGGCGGCGCCGTCACCGGCACTACCAACAGCGGCGCGGTCTGGTTCGGCAAGATGGCGGTGGGAGCTTCCGGCTCGGGAGACCCGCTGGTGGAAGACCAGGTCATCAGCTTGGCCACGACCAGCGACGACGGCTCAGTGATCTGGGTCGATCTGGACGACAGCGGCACATTCGACGCCGGGGAGATGATCGTAAACAATAAGGGCTCCCACGGCGGTCGCTGGCGATACGGCGAAATTGCCGCCGGAACGCTCGCCGAGGGCGTCTATGATATCGCCATCGCCTACTACCAGGGCGGCGGCGGTCATAGTATGACGGCCAAATACTACAAAGGCGACTCGGTAACTGATTTTGATACTGGCAACCAGGCCATCATGACGACAATCAACCCCGGCGCGGCCGCACAGGCCGGTCTGTGGCAGAATACGATAACTGAGTACCTGGCGATCGACATGTCGGCCACGAACGTCGTCGTGACGGCGACTTCCAACCTGGTTGCGAACACCGACTCGACTGCTGACTTCGGCGCCTTGAGCCTTAACGGCGGCACGTTGGGCATCACCGGCGTCGGCGAAACCACGAGTTTCAGCGGAACGACAGTCGCCGGCGGTGTAACCGCAGGCGTGACTTCCGCCAGTGCGCTGAACCTCGGAGCATTGACCGTGGGCGCAGGAGCCAACGTGACTATCGACTCTCCCGCCGCCACGGCGACTTCCCTGGACGTTGACACCAGCGTGACGATCAACACCATCGGCGCGTTTGACGCCGGAACGTACAACGAGGGCGCTGCGGTGACCTCGCTGACCAAGGGCGGAGCCGGTACGATGAACCTTACCGGACTCGCCGCGGGTTCGGCCGTCGGCACCACGTTCACCGCACAAGGCGGCGTGTTGAAATTCGACGGCGCCACGCCGCTTGGCGGATCGACTTCGGACCTGAACCTCGCCGGCGGCACGATCAGCATAACCGGCCAAGGCGCACCGGCTCCGGCCGGAGCGGCTGCGTACTGGAGCTTTGACGAAACAACAGGCCTTACGGCTGCGGACTCAGTCGGCGGGCACGACGGAACGCTGGCCAACTACGCGGACAACGACAGCCAGTGGGTCGCCGGACACGTCGGCGGTGCGCTAAGGATTAACGGAGACAGCGATAGCGAGTTGGTGAACGCTGTCGGTTACAAGGGAATCAGCGGAACCCAGGCCCGGACGACCGCTGCCTGGGTCAAGACGACAGACATAGACGGAACGATCGTATCCTGGGGCACTAACACGGGCAGCCAAAAATGGGTTTTCCGGACGCAGAGCGGAAACGGACCGAACGGAGCCATTCGCACCGAGGTCAACGGCGGATACAACGTTGGAACCACGAGTGTCTCCGACGGCGATTGGCATCACGTTGCGATGGTGCTGCCTGATGGAGCAACCGACGTCAACCAGATGCTCATATACATTGATGGACTGCTGGAGGCGCCCTCCAACACCCAGACTAAGAGCATTAACACCGCGTCGGGCGCTGATGTGCAGATCGGCGTAGGCTTTGGCGCCCAGCCTTTCACCGGTCTGCTTGACGAACTGTATATATACGATTCGGCGCTGGACGCGACGCAAATCGCCGCACTTGCCGCCGGAGCGGTAGTCGATCCGATCAGTATGACTGGTACTAATCTGATAGTGACCGCCGATTCCGGTCTCGAGGCGATCACGGACTCGACCGCGGCTTTCGGAACCCTGAGCTTCAACGGACAGGGAATCCTGACAACCAGCGGAGCTGACGAATCGATCAGCTTCACCGGCACGACGATAACCAGTGCGACAGGCGATCTCGGATTCGAGACCCTGAGCGACACCTACGCCGGCCCGATCGACTTTAACTCCACCGGCGCATCGCTGATCAAGACCGGCGATGCTGATCTGATCCTCGATGCGGCCTCGCTGAATGCGACTGGAGCCGCGTTTGACGTCAGGGGCGGACGACTGATCGCCGAGTTGCCTGACGCCATGGTCACTGACAATACAATAGGAATCAACGGCGGCCAGGTCGTTCTGACGGCCACCGATCCGGCTACCGACGTGACGTACGACAATCCGGTCGTCTCGACCGGCGGGACGCTGACAGCCGGAGCCAACGGCGGAGCCAACGTCGGGGCGCTGACTCTGAACCTCGGCAACGACACAGGCAACGACGTGACGCTGACCAGCGGCAACCTGTTGCTGCAGACGACTGACAACTACACGCTTAATATCGCCGGCAACGTCGCAGGAACAGGCGATATGTCCATAGGCGCAGGCAGCGATGTAGTGGTTCAAGGCACGATCAACGCCGGAACCGTGACTATCGACGGTTCGCTGGAAACGAAGAACGCGGTGACGGTCAGCGGACTGATCGCCAACGCCGGCGGAGTTTATTCGGCGACCGGGACCACTAAGGACCTGACAGTGACCCAGACGCTGACTCTGAACTCCGGTATCGACCTGAGCGGAGCAACCGTTGTCCTCGATGGAGCGGCGGTAACCGTCAACGACGGTACGCTGACAGTCGGAGCCGGAAACGCTCTGGGAGCCGGAACTGCACTGACCAGCGTTGACGTATCCAACGCCGGCGGGCTCACTCTTAACGGAAACAGCCTCAGGACCCAGAAACTCAGCACCACAGGCGCCGTGTTCGATATGGGCGCCACGGGCGACTTCATCGCTACCGGCGATGTCGTGGCTGATCCGGCCTCAGGTCCCGCCCAACTCGAACTGACCGGCGGGGTGCTTACGGTAAGCCCTGCCGGAGGAGACGTCAATCCCAACTATCGATACTACAGAATGAGCAACATCGTGACGCGAGGCGGCGCCGATTTCCCGCAGTTGTCGGAGTTGGATTTCCTGAGCGGAGGGGTCGAAATCCCAACCCCGAACGCCGACGTTAATTCAAGCGACTCATCGGGCAAGAACCCGACGGCCAATGAAGGCCCGAGCTTTGCTTTTGACGGCGCCACCGGTTCGAAATGGTACAGCAACGCGACCTGGTTGAAATACGATTTCCTGACGCCTACGGAAATCGAGGCCTACACGTTTGCGACGGCCAATGACGTGGCGAACCGCGATCCGGTTCGATGGATGCTCGAGGGCAGCAACAACGATGTCGATTGGTTTGTGATCGATGATCAGACCGGCGCCGACTATGCGACGCCCACGGGTCGTTTCACGTATCTGCCGACCGATATAGTCGTAGGCGTCCCCGGCCCGACCTCGATGAGCCTGCCTGGTACGAATCTGCGTATGACACTGGCGACGACACTGGACATCGCAGCCGATGCGGTTCTGGGAACACTTAGCGTTAATAACGTCGCCAGCCCGGTAACGCTGACCTTCACAGGCGACAGCGAGCGAACGCTCAACCTCGCCGGCACAACGTTCGACGCGGCGATTACCGGCGCGCCCGGGCTTATCGTTGACACCGAGGCGCCGAGTGTCAACCTCGGAGCCCTGGATCTTTCCGGCGTTATCGACGCCGTCGATCCGGTCATGAACAAGGAAGGCGCCGGTGAGTGGATCATCACCGACGCCTTCGGCGGATACACCGGAACGGCCACTGTTAACGTTAATGCCGGCACACTGACCCTCGGCGATACCGGACTTATCGGCTCGGCGACACTCAACGTCAATGACGGGACCACGCTGAAACTTTCCAGCAGCATCGGCGCCACTACGTACGCGGTGGCGCCGACCTTCAGCGGCGACGTTACGGTCCTCGCCGGCCCGGCCGACGGAAATGCTTCGGCCGCCGCGGTTGTCACCCTGCCGACGATCAACGATCTGAGCGGCCAGACCCTGACGCTTGGAGCCGAAGACGCATACACCCTGAAGATCACCAACCCGATTACCGCCGCGACAGTGACGACAGCCGGCGTTGGAGCAGTTACGCTCGATAACGGCGGTGCGGCGACTACCGCGCTGAACGTGTCAACCGGCACGCTGAACGTCAACAACGCGGCGATCGTAACACCGAGCATCTCGGTTACGGGAACCGGTTCGCTGAACCTCGGCGTAGCCCAGAGCACCGACGACCTGCTGGTCGATACCAGCGGCGTGGTCAACGTTCCCAACACCCTGACGGTGACCAACCAGATCACCCTCGGCGAAGTTCCGATCACCGATGATGCGAATCTGCAGATTGTCGGTTCGAACCTCGCTGATCCGACTGGTACGATAACCGTCTCGGGCGGCGCCTTTACGATCGGCACGCCCGGCGGCGGAGGCGGAGGCGTCCCGGCCGGTTTCAGCGCCCACTACGATTTCGAGAACGCCGGAGCCCTCGGCACGGATGTCGCCGGCGGCAACAACCTGGCTCACCAAGGCACAGTCGCCCAGACAGAGGGTGTTGTGGACTTCGCTCTGGACCTGAGCAACGGAGGCGCCAACGACGGCTTGTCATCGGGCATTGGCTTCTACGGAGACGAGATAGCGGCTATTACCTATGCCTTCTGGATCGATCCGGACACTCTGAACGACAACTCGAACCTCTTCAGGGAAGGCGGCGCCACCAACGGCGTCGAGATCCGCATTGACGCCGACGGGCTTGTGGATTTCCACTGCCGAGACAATTCCAGCGGACATACTCTCACCAGCACGACGAACGCTGGCGCCGCAGACGGATTCACACACGTAGTGGCGATTTATGATAACGACGCCATGAGCCTCTACATCAACGGTGTGCTGGAAGACTCGCTGGCCGACGCGGGGTTCACCGGCGCCGACAATGTGATCACCAGCCACGGAAATGTCGGAGCCATCGGTCGTTACACCACCAATGTGAACACGGCCAGACGCGGTTTCGACGGATTGATCGACGAATTCTACGTCTACGACTCGGGTCTTACGCCAACGCAGGTGGACGATCTTTACCTGTCGGCGGGCGCCGTAGGTCCGATCGATATGCCCGGTTTGAATCTCGATCTGGCCACGGCCGGACCGGCGACGACGATCACCGTTCACGCCAGCGAAGCGGTGCTGGGCTCCCTTACTATGGGCGCCAACACCGATCTGACGATCCTCGGGACAGAGATTCTCAGCGTCAACGACGTTACTCTCAACGCCGCTGCGTCGACGATCAACAACGGCGGAACCGCGATCGCGACAACCGTTCGCGGAACAGTGGCGACAACCGGCGGGACCGACCTGACAAACGATCTGAGCATCAACGGCGACCTGACGATGGCCGCCGGTTCCGCGTTGAACGCTGTCGGAGCGAATTTGACCGCCAAGAGCTATACCAATAACGGCGGAACCGTCGCCTTCGACGGAGCGTCCTCGCTGACGCTGACTGCTTCGACGATCGCCCAGAACGGCGGAAGCACCACGATGGCGCCGCTGACGACAGTTACCGGAGTAACGGCGATCGACGTGACCGCCGGTTCGCTGACCACGCCGGATGTGATCGCAACCGACTCGCTGAACGTCGCGACAGGAGCCGTGCTGAACGCTGCGGTTCCGGTATCGGTAAGCACTACAGCCACAATCGGTGACAATGTTGTAGCCGCGAATACCGGAAATGACTTCGGCGTGAGCGGTTCGGACGTCGTGGCCGCACATACCCTGACGCTTAACGGCGGGGCGATGACTCTCACGGGGCTGGACGTACCGGATATCTACGCCCCGACAGGAAACGCCATCGGCGTGAACTTCCGACGTGCAACCAACGGCGCCACAGAGATGCTCCCGGCCGATGTAGCCGGTGTGGCTGTCGCCCATGCCAACTGGAACAACAGCGATGGCGGAATCACCGGTACGACAGCCAACATCGCCGGCCCGATCGCCGCGACGCTGGTTGACCAGGACGGCGTAGCGACCAGTGCGACCATCGAATGGTGGGCCAACACCAACTATAACAACAATAACGGCGGCAACGGCGACGAGAAGATGATGACCGGATATCTCGACGACACCGGCGACCCAGGAACCGCCGGGATGAAGTTCGAGAACATCCCGTTCGCGACGTACGGCGTGTACGCCTACATGGGCTCCGACGTCAACGGCCGCACCGCGCACGTACAGGCGATCGAAGATCATCTGAACGTAACCCCGACGACGCTGGCGGAGTACCACTACAAGACGTGGGCTCAAGGCCTTGTTTTCCCCGATGATTACGTTCGGATGACCGCGACCAGCGGAGACGGAACCAGCTCCAACTACGCACTCTGGGAAGGTTTGACCGCCGATAACTTCACCGTGGACAACTATCGCGAGAGCAACAGTAACGGTTTCCACGGCATACAGATCGCCGAAATGGTGTTCGTCACGCCCGCGACGACGTATTTGTCGAACACTACGATCGCAACTGCGGCGGATTCCGCAGTGACGATCGCCGACGCTAATATTATCGAGATTGGCGGAATCACCACCGCGACGGGAACGACTCTGACCCTAGATTCGCCGGCGGCCACTATCGGATTGACCAACCTTACGATGGAAGGCGCCTCGATGGTTCGTTCGACTCGGGCCGCAGCGACGGGCCCCGTGGCGGTAACCGCTGATGCAGTTGATCTCAGCGGCGGGATGAACTATCTCGGCGACGGCACGCAGCTCGGCGGCGACGGCG
>CAYMSH010000115.1:0-16013 GCA_964392945.1 uncultured Planctomycetaceae bacterium
GCAACAAGGCTTACGGTCAGCAGTTGGTCACGTTCATCAAGGATTTCCGCAAGGAAATGAAGCAACCGGGGCTCCCAGTCGTGTGCGGTCTGCTCGGTCACAATGCGTGGAAACACACCACGTTTGACGGCGACGTGAACGGCGGTATGCTCTATGCGGCCAGGGATGCGGACCTCAAGGGCACAGTCGACATCGTCAACACCGCCAAGTACTTTCCCATCGAACTGGGTTTCAAGAATTCGGTGCAGGCCGTCTGCGGCAAGGACAGCGATGAATACAAGAAGCTCGAAAAGCTTATCAAACGCGCGTGCAGCAACAGCGGACTTCATTACTTTGGCAGCGCCAAGTTCCTGTTCCTCACCGGCGACGCCATGGCCCGCAGCCTGGCGAACCTGGTAAAGGGCGGCAAGCCCACGATCCACGCAGAAGCCGGTTAGCCGGGGTCCGGTCTTCCGTCTTCGCTGCGCTACGTCGTGACAGGTCGCCTGTTGGCTTCGTCGTGATTTACAGCAGCCCTGAATGGCGTCGAGATAAACCGAGTCTGCTCTGAAGTCATCTTGCCTTCGAGGCTTTTTCAAAGGGGTGGCCAGTGCGGGAAGAGATGGCCTTGTCGATGAACTTGTCTACGGCATCATTGGCGGGGTTGCCGTCTTTGTTGGTCGGCACGTGGCCGTGCTTGTCGAGCTTCAGGATCTGGTGGGGCGAGTTCTTCTGTTCTTCGATCGCTTGTCGCAAGCCGTCGATCACCCAATAATGATTGCAGAGGCCGGCGGCTTTCGCTTCGGCGATAGGAGGGAAACCGCCGCCGAAGAAACGGTCTTTCTTTCCCGCGACAATCAACATCGGGACGGATTTGTATCCTGCTCTGACCGCGGCTTCGGGGTAGAAGGGACGCGTGGGGTCGATCATCACGCCAATCTTCTCTATCATGGCTTCGACGTCGAAGTCTCGCGGCCGGGGGAATCCTCTTTTGCCCGCAAGCGCTTTGTTAATCGGGATCTGCCTGGGGGTTGCTATCGCCGAGTCCATCACCACGGCGGTCAGATTGACGCCTTCCTGGGCGAAGGCGAACCCTAGCCCATAGGCTCCTACTGATCCGGCGCTGGTTCCGTGTGCGAAGACATGTGTTGTCGGGTAATTGGCGACGGTATATTCAACGGCGGCCATGGAGGCCTGAAGTCCGTTGACCTGGCCGCCCTTGGGGTTGTTGGGATACGGCGTGCCGCACCCGGAATACAGGTCATGATCTCCATACGAGACCACCAGCACGCGGTAACCTTCTTTCAGCCGCCTGGACACCGTGTTGTCAATGAGGCGCCCCCCTTTGATAACAGGGTGATTGGGGTTGATCCTGCGTAGCACATTTAGGGACGACTCGTGGTTCCACGTGTCCTTGTCCTGCCATTTTATCGCGTGGTATCCGCCGCCTTTGTCAAAATAGCCCATGGCGCCGCCGTGAAAGAACACCCACAAAGGCGCTCTCTTGCCCGGGGAATTCCGCGGCTCTACGACTAGGAACGTATAGTTTCCCGAAAGCCCGCACTTGTAGGCGTTGTTGCGGTAGAAGGCCAGCTTCCAGGTGTCCTTCTTGTATTTCATGACGCTCTTTTCAGCGAGGACAATCTTCTTTGTGGTTCGTTTCACCGGCGTCCAGGCGGCGGATTTAGTGAGAGTCTGTCCCTCTTTCTTAAGACTCTTTTCCCGAGCGTCCGCGACGGTTGGTCCAAGAAGAAGACCGACGATGCTGGCGAGGCCAATAACGATGAGTTGCTTTGCGTGTCTCACTGCTTTCATTCCTTTTAGTCTGTATACCGGGAGTACTGGCGCCTGTACCCGCCAGCGGGCTCGGCTTTCTTCAGCAGCTCTCTTCGTTGACAACTGCCTCCGCCATGTAGCGGCTGCTGGGGTCGCCAAGTGTACTTCAAAACAATCCCCGGCTCAAACATAGCCCCGAAAGCCTGTGTGGCGCATATGGAAGATCGCCGAGTTTTTGACGATTTAGTGGTTGGGTAAGTGAACTGCCTAATGAATTTGGCAAGAAAACAACAGATCGACCGTTTCTAATAGACAGGCCGTTTCTACAGTTACATTTAAGGAAAACCACAATGAAAAAACTCTCCATTGCATTTCTACTGCTGCTGACGCTGACCGTTACCGCGCCGCTGGCCCAGGGGCTTGAGCTTTCGCCGATGTTCACCGACCATGCTGTTTTGCAGCAAGGGATGGATGTTCCCGTCTGGGGTTGGGCCAAGCCCGACTCCGAGGTGAGCGTCGCCTTCGCAGGGCAAACCGTCAAGGCCAAGGCCGACGCGAAAGGCGCCTGGAGCCTGAAGCTCAAGTCGCTCAAGGTCAACAAGAAGCCGCAAAAAATGACCGTCACCGGCGACGGCGCCACGGTCTCGCTTACCGACATACTCGTCGGCGAGGTCTGGTTCTGCTCGGGTCAGTCGAATATGGAGCAGACCGTCACGCGAGAGGGGATCGGCTACGGCGGCAGCATTATGCCGGAGCACGTCAAGCCTGACCAACTCGGCTTGATCCGCCACATCAAGTTCCCGCATAAACAGGCCGGGCAGCCTGTCAGGAAGACAGCGGTCAAGATGCCCTGGACGGTTTGCTCTTCCAAGACAGTCGGGCACTTCACCGCCGCGGGTTTCTACTTCGCCACTGTAATCAACAAAGAGCTTGGCGTTCCCGTCGGCCTGATCGGCTGCAACTGGGGCGGCTGCAGAATTGAGCCCTGGATCCCTCAAGAGGGTTACGACGTCATGAAGGGGTTCAACAAGGATTGGACGCCGAAAGGTTACTCGGGAATGTTCAACGCGATGGGCGCCACCGCGGCGCCTTACGCGATTCGCGGAGCGATCTGGTACCAGGGCGAATCCAACGGCCGCGAGGGCGAAACCTACTTCCACAAGAAGAAGGCTCTCCATGAAGGTTGGAAGAAGGTCTGGGCCCAAGGCGACTTCCCGCTCTATTTCGCACAACTCGCCAGTTTCAGGAAGCCCAACGCAGATCCCGCCGGTGGCGACGGCTGGGCGAAAGTCCGTGAAGCACAGCGAAAATGCCTCACACTGCCCAACACAGGGATGGCGGTCCTGACCGATATTGGCGATCCGCGCAACATCCATCCTCACAATAAGTACGACGTCGGCAGGCGCCTGGCGCTCTGGGCGCTGGCCAAGGATTACGGAAAGAAAGACCTCGTCTATTCCGGCCCGCTGTTCAAGTCCGCCGAGTTCAAAGACGGCAAGGCGACGATCAGCTTTGAGCATTGCAAGGGCCTCAAGGCCGCCCTGAAAGAACGCGGCAAGAAGAATATCGAGGATCCCAAACCAGTAGACGCTCTCAAAGGTTTCGCCATAGCCGGAGCTGACAAGAAATGGGTCTGGGCTGATGCGAAGATCGAAGGCGACAAAGTCGTCCTGACTTCCAAGGAAGTCAAGCAGCCCGTGGCCGCACGTTACTTGTTCACGATGAACACCGCCCACGGCACGCTCTACAACGGCGCCAATCTACCGGCCGCTCCGTTCCGCACCGATAATTGGTAAACCGTTCCGCCGGACAGATTGAAGGCGCCCGGGATTCGGAATTCTCAACATCCGATTACCGGCATGGGGCCAACGGTTAGTTTCTGCGCTTGACGATGCGGCATTGGATTACTCGCCCGGTCGCCTTGCCCTCGCGGGCCTGAAACCGCACGGTGACCTTGTCTTTGTTCTCGCACAGGTCCATCGGGATCGTATACGTCACGTTGAAGGGCCTGGCGTTCTTGTCTGCATTGAACGTTTGAGTAGCGATCTGGCGTTTGTTGATCTGGATGTCGAATCGGCAGTCTTCGCCGCCGAAATACGTTACTGTCATGTCGGCTGACCGACTGGCCGGGAGCTTCATCTCGTAGGAGAACCAGCCCTTGTCGCGGGCGTGTCTTGCGGGTCGATCGTCGGCCCGGGTGAGAACCGAACCGGAGTCCTGGAAGTTGTGAGCCTTCTCGGATTTCTCCAAAGGCGTTACGCTGTCTACAGTGCGTTCGACGAGATCCTTCAGCACTGCCGCGGCGTCATTGCGCGCGGCGTCTTTGGCTTTCCACTCCTCGTCGCTCATCAGGTCCCAGTAGACCGTGTAACGCTGGTGATGGGCCTTGTAGAACGGGATCAGCGATACGTCGCCGGGGCGTCCCACGCCGACGGTCCTGAACTCCAGCGGTCTTCCCGGTATCGGTTTGACCCACTGGTCGATTGGTTTGCCGATAGCCGCCAGGTCCGGCACGATTGGGGTCGGCGTGCCGTGGTAGGGGCGGTGCTCAAGCTGGGCATATGGCATCTCGCCGATGAATCCGACGCGCCCGAGCCGCCCGGCCAGCAGGATCGGGCCGTACATGATCGCCACTCTGTTGGGAGCATTTTCCATAGGCTCGGATCGCAGGCTCATCGGAAGCGATACGTCAACGATGTCGCCTTTGGACCACGTTCCGGCGATCGAAAGATATTCGCCCGGCTTGCTGGCCGCAGCGACAGGCTTGCCGTTGACAGTCACTTTCAGGACCGGTCCGACCCATTTCGGATGGCGGATCTTCAGCGTCGCGCTGACCGGTTTGTCGCAATCAAAGACAAAACGCGTTTTCGGTTCGTACGGGAATTTCGTCTGCTGACTGATCTTCAGGCCCCTGGCCCGCCAGTTCAGCTTCGAGGCGACAAACAGGTTCACGTAGAGGTTCTTGTTGTCGGAGCCGTGGAAGTAAATGCTGTCGCCGTACTTGGCGTGGTTCTCCAGGCCGCTGCCGGTGCAGCACCAGAAGCTGTTGTCCGGCGAGTTGTACGTGTGGAAGTGGCCCGGCTTGAGCGAGCAGAAGTAGATCGTGCCGCCGTTCTTCGGCTCCTGGGACGCCAGGATGTGGTTGTACAACGCTCGCTCGTAGTACTCGGCGTACTGCGGGTCAGCGGTCCAGGCCAGCAGGTGTCGCGTGAGCCTGAGCATGTTGTAGGTGTTGCACGTCTCGGCCGTGCTCGGCGTCAGACGCTTCCACAGTTCGCCCTTGGTGCGGAAGTGTTCGCGTTCGCTGTTGCCGCCGTTTACGTACGATCGGTTCCGCACGACTTCATGCCAGAAGAACTCGGCGGCCGTGCGGAAACTCTGGTTGCCGGTAAGTTCGTACTGCCGCGCAGCTCCAATGACCTTCGGAACCTGGGTGTTGGCGTGCAGGCCTTCGAGGCGATCCTCTCGCCTAGTCAGCGGATCGAGCACGAATCTGTGATTGAACTTATCGGCCAGCCGGAGATGCTCGGGCTTGCCCGTGATGGCGTAGACGTTGGCCAGAGTTTCGTTCATGCCGCCGTTTTCGCACTGGAACATGGTCTCGAACTGCTCGGTAGACAAATTGCCGGTGACTCTGTCGGCCCAGTCAGTCATCGCGATCACGATCGTTTTAGCTTTGGCGTTGTTGCAGTGGCGGTACGCGTCGACCAGGCCGGCGTAGATCTTGTGAAGGTTGTACCACGGAACCCATCCGCCGTTGAGGCCGAACTTCCTGGCTTCGATCTTGCCGGCCGCAACTTCGGCGAAGATGCGTTTCGCATCCGGCACGCCGCCGACATATCCGGTCCCGTGAGCCTTCTGGCAGATCGCCAGTTCGTCAACGATGTAGTTGACACGATCGGCGAAGCGCCTGTCGCCGGTGGATGCGTACATCATCGAACAAGCCGACATGTAGTGGCCCAGAATGTGCCCCGTCAAACCAAGGCGTTCCCATCCGCCGTAGTCCTTGGCTTGCGGCTCCAGGCCGGCACGCTTGCGGATAAGCGACAGCAGCCGGTCCGGTTCGAGTTTCAGCAGATATTTCGCGTCGATATCCATCGCCTTCTTGAACGGACTGTCGAGCAGGCGAACGTCTTTGAGGCTGAACGCATGGGCCTTGATCGGGGCCTTCGGCGCCACGAGGAATTCAGCGTCGACAGGCAGCGGCTCGGAAGTACACGCCGGCAGGGTCGCAGCAACAGCGATCATCAACAACAGAAGCGATTTATTCATTTCGCCAACTCCTCAAAGTGTCCCGAAAACCGATGAAAGACGCGAGGCGTATTCTTGTCGAACCCGCTGGTGTTGTCAATGGGGCGGCAGGGGGCAAACGCGTTATTACAAAACGAATCGATATTCGACCGATTAGATTCTTGCTGTCGTTGCCGTTGAGCCGTTGTCTTCAACTTGAACATTGGGCATTCGCCACTGGCCGTTGGCCATTCCGTGTTGGATATTGATCCGTTGCCCCTGGGCTAGAAGCGTCCTTCGCGCACTTGTCCTTTCTTCAGGCCGGCGCGAATTTCAATGACGTTTCCGGGCTGGACGCTTTTGTTTTCGGGCAATGGGACGTCGCCTTTGATCTTGCCGGTCTGCACGACGCTCTTGAGATTCTGAAGCTTTTCTGAGCCTTCGACGGCTGTGGCGTTGTCGGCGTAGTAGTCGAACCACGGCAGCCCGGACCGTGCGTACTCCTCAGCCGTCGGCGGAACAGTCGGTGCGTCCCGGCCCGTGATCGCACGCCAGACCATCGAGTTGGCGATGTGTACAAAGCAGCGGCTTGTATGGCTCAGGTCCCAGTCGTCGATGTCGAACGAATCGTCGTAGATCTCTTGGGTCATCCGGCCGCCGGGCGCCAGGCCCATGCCTTCTTCGCACAAGTAGTCGTCGCTCGAGGCCAGTGAGGCGCAACAGAGCAGTCTGTCCTCAAGTCTATCCTCCGTTTCGGGCTGTTTCGGGAACCGCCGCTCGAAGACTTCCCGCTTCATGGGATAAACCGCGATCTGGATCCCGCCGTACTTGGCCTGGCCGGTGATCTGTTCCTCCGCCGAGTAACCGGATCCCAGCGGCATCGCCACGAACTGGCGAATCAGACCTTTTTCCACGCAGTATCCGTCCAGCCAGGGTTGCGTTGGCGAGACCATGTAGTCCTGCGGGCCGCGGTGCAGACCGTCTGACCAGTCTTTGCCCGTGACCGCGTCGATCTTGCCTGTGGCGACTTTGATCGCGAACGGATACATCCCTCGTCGGTACGCGTAGTTGGCGTCGAACGACAACCACATCGCCTCGGCCTGGTACATCGGCAGCATAACCCCGCCGTGCTCCATCCAAGTCGGAGGAACCTTATCTGCGAAATCGTCAACGTGCCGCAACGGGAACTTCCCCAAACCGGGCGGTAGGGGGTAGGTGTTGTCATCGTCGGGGATTCGCAGCGTGCGCTGGAAATCGATCGTCAATTTCGCCTCGGGATGCACCCCGGGAAACGAGAACACCAACGCGTCTTTCTTCAATTCAATCATCTCTTTCTCCCATGTTGTCGAGGGCCAACGCATTGTCCTCGATCAAGTACTTCGATGGCCTGCGGCTACGGCTTCTTGTTACGGATCACGCGGACGCCGGCGGCCGGGGCGTGTCCTTTTATGAACGCCTCGCGGGCGAATCAAGGCCAACAGCAACTTACCGTGACTCTGACGAGTAGTTCAGCAAGTCCAAATCGTTGCCTGCCTCGGGTCGCCGCCTGGGCTCGTGTGAAGATCAAAAGCCATCACCGTTCGCCTGTATCGTCTTCTCTCACATGTATCGGTGTTCTGCAGTTCAAGAAAAGCCGGCATCGTTTTGTCGTTGATGTTCTGTTTTTTTTGGGTCTTTTCGCGGCAAGACGCCGTCGCGGCCGGTCGCTGGACGCGTCCGGTCGCTCTGGTCCGGCTGGTATCACCAGTTTCCATCCCTGACTTCCCTGACCAGGCGCAGCACCGCGTGTTGCGGTGATGTTTTCAAATGTCTGATCAACTCGGCGAATAGTTTTGGGCGTTTGAGTATGATATCCTGCAGGTCGGAAGAGACCTTGCCCGCCATTGCCAGCATCACGTCGGGGTCTTCGTCAAGCTCCCGGGCCAGGGACAGAATCGTCTGTTCACCAGGCGGCGGCTGAAGACCGCGTTCGATCTTGCTCAGATAAGACGGCTCGATACCAACCCGCCGAGCCAACTGCCGAACCGAGAACCTTGCATCAGCGCCCCGAAGCACTTCACGCTGCTTACGAATATAAGTTCCAAACACTGTTTTCATATATGCCTCAAACGCAAATCAACCGCAAATCAACCGCAAATCAAACGCGAAACAACCGCACCGCAAGGCCGTTTTGATCCCGTCGGCAACAGGTCTCGAACGCATTCCAACCGCACCGCAAGTGTGCCGTGAGCCCGCGAATTACCGAAATACCGAATTGCCGGAATACCGAATGAGTGAATAAGTTTTTGTGCGCCCTTCATGTGTGTAGTATATACGAAACACAACACGGAGGCAACCAGAATCTGATTTCCTTCGCGTTTTTTTCGGTTTTTCGTGCTTTGTCTCTGTCTTGTGTTGTTTGTCGTTTCTCTCTTGTCTTCCTCGCATTTCTGCTGCTCTGTCTTCCCGCCATTCCCTCTTGCCCCATCAGAAACGGGGCGGTCTCATATGCGATTGATTGATAGGGGGACGGATCGCAAATGTACGCATAACGCGCGACCCCAAATGTCTTTCGCATCGCGCCCCGCGGGACCGAGCGGCGGCGTGTCGCCGCGCCACCGTTCTCTTCATACGAACAAGGAGAATCTCGCGGTTTCGTAACGGTGCGTCCAACCGTTTTGGACAAGAACGATACCGGGGCGACACGCCGCGGCTTTGTTCTTGCGCGAATGACGCAAATCTCTCGTGCGGGCGCCTATTTGTCCCTTGTTATTATCCGATTTGCAGCCAGGGGGCGCTATTGCGTTGTTGTCGGGGCTTGGCGTTTTTGTCCGGCTTTGTAGAGAAATACCGCCACCATGCCTGTGGCCAGTCCGCCGAGGTGCGCCAGGTACGATGTGCCGCCGATACCGGCGACTTGTCGGTAGGCTCCCAGTATCTGCAACAGCGAGTAGAACACCAGCCAGGCTATGGCCGGCATCGATATCCATTTGGCCAAGACATATACGCGGAGGAAGAACCCCAGCCGCACTCTTGGAAACGCTACGGTGTAGAAGGCCAGAACCGCGCTTATCCCGGCGCTGGCCCCGATGCACGGGATGCTGGGGTCGGGTGCGACAGTCATGTGCGCCAGCAGGCCGACGAAATGGCCGGTCAGGAGCAGCAGAATGAACTTGATCGACCCGAGGCGGTCCTCTACGTTGTCGCCGAAAACTATCAGGAAGTACATGTTCACCGGCAGGTGAAGCCACCGGCCGTGAAGGAAAAACGAGGTGATCAGCGTTATCCCCCCCGAGCGGGTCCACTGGGTCGGAATGAAGCCCCACGTCGCGACATATTCGCTCGCCGAGGCCAGTGATCCCAGCAGGATCGGCAAAGTGGCCAGGGCGCACAGTGCAACGGTGATCCACGTTTGCCAGGGTCTGCGGGACAGCATCGGGGCGCCGACCTCTACGGGTATGCCCAGGATCGCCGGCAGCCACTTCCAGGCCTCCTCAGGAGGACCGGTGTCGCCAGCCTCGGCCTCGACTCTGGCCTGCTCCACTCTATACATGGCCAGTTGTTCGCGAGCTTCGGGGCTAAGCGACTTCTCTTCCTCTTCCGGCGGCTGTATTTCCCGGCGGGGGATGGATTCAAGTTCGGTAGCATCGAACCAGATCGCCATGCAGCCGCAGCAGGCGTCAAGGGCCAGGTTGTGGCCTTCGATATCCGCGCCGGTTTGCGCCATCGCCCGGGCGCAGTGCGGGCACCGTCTGACATGCATGGCGCCTTTGGCCTGGGCCCGCTGCCAGATCTTTCCTACAAGCTCTCTGGGCGCGCCGAGTTTGCGGAGGACAGCCAGGGTCACGAAGCAGCCTTTGCACTGATCGCAGGAATACACAAAACCGGTCGGCGTGCGCCTCTTGATGAGTTTGCAGGAGCATGAAGGGCACTTGTTCATGCCGCGATAGGAAGTCTCCCGCCGCGGGCCGGCGCCTTGATTGTCGGCTGATGAAGGGTTCATAGAATCTTTCCCGCTATCTACTGTGCCTGACGAAATAATTCATCGGTCCCGATCCGCCCCGATGCGCTCTGGGGCGAACAGGGGGCCATTACCCGCGCCTGCGTAAGCCTACATCGGCCAGCGGCTCTTGTCCAGGCGGCGTCGGCGAATCTGAAACCGCACGGCTGGCGAATACCTTGTCACGTTTGTCGCAGGTTGCAGTCGGAGGCGGCTAAGTCCCCCGATTCGAGCCTCGGTCTATTTCTCTTTGCCCTTCTTCTTGAGGAGCTCAATTATGCGAGGGTTTTTCCGCTCCCGGGCCATGGCCCAAGCGTCTTTTCCATCGCGATCCGTGTCATTCCGATCCGCTCCGGCGGCAAGAAGTTTCTCTACAACATCCGGGTTGCCATGCGAAACCGTGTGCAGCAGGGGAGTATTGCCCCACCAGTCGCGCAGAGTGATGTCGGCGCCGTGCTTCAGGAGCAGGGCGCACATTGTTCCATCGTCGATATCCAGATGGAACAGGGGCGTATGGCCGCTGTTGTCGGCCTTGTTCACGTCGGCTCCGCGAGCCAGCAAGAATGACACGGCGTGGGCCTGTCCCCTATATACAGCGGTTAACAGCGCTGTTCCGCCCGTATCGGTCTGGAGGTCGATCTCCACGCCGCGATCAAGGAGGCGTTTGAGTGATTCCATGTCCCCTTTGTCTGCGGCGCCCTGAAGTGCGTGGAGATACTCGGGATCATAGTAGTTGACAGGATGGTAGTTCCTTCCCATTCTCGGCTGGCCTTCTTTAAGGATATGGAAGTACGCAAAAGGTTTGCCTTTGGTCCTGTCGATCAGCAGAAGGTAGTCGAGGTAGTTGCGTTTCTGGCGAATGCGGAGGACCAGGCAGCGCTCCTGGTAAAACACGGCGCTGATCTTGATTTGATCTTCATCCGAATCGTCCGGTTTGTCCAGCGGATAGAAACCCAGACCGCTGACGAGCGCCGGGCCGACGCCTTCCTCCAGCAAGCAGACGTCCGGGCCGCACGGGATACGGTCAGACAGGATATCCGGCATCGCGACTTCAGTAGCCTCTGAGAGAATCGCCAGGGCCTGCTCTTTGGAGGGATACGGCCCATCGTACGATCGCGACGGCGGCCCGAAAACCCAGGACATCAGACCGAGCGCCGAGTTGTGCGGAGAAATGGATATCCACTCGTTCCCCAACACTATGCATCCTCCGCCGTTTCGGAAGCAACGGGTCGAACGATCGAGATTGTATGACTCAATCCCCGGATACCCTACGAATCGCAGAGACGGGGCGCCCTGGACATAGTCCACAACGCCGCCAAGGAAGGATACGCCAAGAGGATTCAGGGCCAGAACTAAAACCGCCGGAATCCACTTCCTCCAGGCGGCCAATACGACGGCGCCGACAAGCAGGAGGGGCGTCAGCAGCGTCGCCAGGCGAGGGGTTGTGCAGCCCCAACATGCTCCGATGAGAACAAGAGCAATCACCCAGGGAAGAAGCTTGATTGTGAAAGGATGTTTCATGACTGCAAGCCGAATGTCCGACTCAAACTGCGGGGTCAGGCCCCGCATGCTTCAAGCCTTGATTATATTTCGTATTATATAGTACGCTGGTCCGTCTTCATCTCTGTATATCCCGCATTCTCGACCAGCGGCCAGGCGATCGTACTTCTTCGGCATGCACGCGCCCCATTCCACATGATCGAAGATCCAGGGGTAATCTGAGTGCGGATTTGGCGTATGCAGATAAACGGCGTCCTGGAGCGGTGAATCCGCATCAAGGTATATCCACGCTTGATGCTCGCCTGCGATCAATTGGGCCTTATCGCATACCACCGTAAACATCGCTTCGATTTCCTCCAGGTGCGCTTGGAAATCGGCATATTCATCATCCTCATAGTTCCAGTCATGAGCATGCCACCCGTGGAACCAGTCGGCGGGATCAATATCAAGTTGATCTCTGTTTCGCTTATACATACATCTCTCCCGCCAAAGTTCAGCCGTTCTGATGCATCCGCTCATGCATGCCGGCAGGGGCACGCAGTGTTGTCTAGTCTGAGTCGGTAAAGCTGAATCCGCACCGCTGAGTGCATACTTTGTCACGCTCGGCGAGGTCCCGTTCGCTCATCGGAAAGTCTCGGCAGCTTGCGTTTGTTCTTTTGTCGTATATTTCGCAGAGGGCCTTTCCGTCGGCGTCGTATTTCAGGGAAGGGCACCTGAATCCCATTCGGCAACATGCCCCGCAGCGGCGGCACTGGCCCGTTCGGCGGGCGATATTGCTCTGGACCCACTGCTTGCGGAATCGATTTTCCAGCGATCTTCTCGGACAGCCAAACAGCAACTGGAAATTGACCATGAATCCGGGATTCACGAAGATGTCCGGCTCGTTTTCGTTGCTGGTTTTTCGATCCATAGTCTACCCGCGCGGCGCTTAGTCTTCGAGCAGGGTGATGTCTGTCTTCGGTTTCTTGTACTTCTTCCCGGCGATGTACGATCTTGTTCCGTCCGCCATTTCTTTGGTGATCTTGAAATGGTAGTTGCGATAGTCCTTCAACTTCAGCTCGCCGACCCAGAAGAAACCGTACTTCTCGAAGAAATCCGTCAGGTCGGTCTTGCCTACGTCGCAGCAGATTTTCATGAACTCGAACTGGTTCTTGATCGAGTCGTTTCCACGCCCGGCGTCGGGGGTCTGGCGCATCTTTTCCATGACATCGGCGTAGAAATCCGGCTTGCCGTTGTGCGAGAAGTACAGGTGCAACTGCCAGAACGGGACCAGTCGCTGGAACACATCGCCGACGGCGAGGTACGATTTCTTCGGATTGGCCTGGATGATGTTCTTTCGTGCTGCTGCGTACTTTCGGGACTTCTTCAGGCGGGAGGCGTTGCCCATCTTCATGCAGGTGTAGAGCGTGAGAATGTTGTTGCTGACTTCGGTCATTCCGCCCCATGTGATCTGCCTGAGTTGCAGCGCGTGGCCGACTTCGTGGCAGAATCCCCAGCACGGATCGCCTACCGTCACCACGCTGGGATCGGCTACCATTCGCATGGTGCCCTTGTTGCCGAGATACGCCATTCCGTCGCGATCGCGGAACATGTAATAGTGAAAGTTCACGCGGGCCAGGATGCGATTCTTCGGCAGCTTCTTGTACTTGACCAGACCCATGAGCGTGTAGTGATGGGTGAGCATCGCGTCGTAGTTGTTGATCAGTTTTACGCCCTTGCTGCGGGTGTACGTGTTGAACCACTGAACCGGGTAGGCGACCTGGATGTGCTTGCCGCGAACGTCCAGGACAGGTCCCACGGCATTGTCCAGCAGGCGGTCCCAGTCCTTGTCGTCGTGTTTGGCGATGTCGAAGAAACCGTTTACTTTACCAGTGGCGAAGTGGACAGTGATCTTCGGCGCCTTGTCGGCCTCGTCGTCGAAATAGCTGATGTAGGCGTTGCCGGCCTTCTTCAGCTCGATCACGTTCAATCCGCTCTTGAGAGCACACTGCTCGCGGTGCAGACCCCATCCGCCGCGATCTTTCCACGGGTTGTAACCTTTCGGCGGTTTTCGCATCCAGTTGGGGATCAGCAGCAAGAGCTTCTTGCCGGATGTGTCGCCGACGAAGATTACGTTCTTGCCCGCCGCGAGGTGCATGCCTGTGATGTTCTCGTAGCGGCTGAAGCCGTGGCCGAGTTTCAGGACCTTGCCCAGTTCGCGGGGCGACGGATACGCCTGGTACGCCGCCGCGCGATACGTTTTGTCGTACGAGCCTTTGAGCATCGCCGCGGCCGCGTTCCTGAGCAGATCGCTCTTGAAACGATTGAGATCGGCGTTCTTCAAGCCGGGCTTCAGGCTGCTGCAGCTTGCGTCAGTGAAAAACGACATGTCGGCTTCCAACGCCTTGATGTCGATCTCGGCGCCAAGTGCGACGCTCGACAACAGCAGGATCGAAGCAAATAGGATGCGTGCTTTTACGTCGTTCATGTTTCAGGCGCCTTGTTTGGACTGGTTTACTTTACGGGAACATTGATTATAACGCAGAGGTTGGCGACAAGACAGTCCGCAGATAGCTATCTGCCGGCTCATGGCCCTCGCAAACGCCGCAATGCGGATCGATCATATCCCCAACCGGATAGTTGGCCAATCCGGGCTAATGCTCCGAGGGCTCGTCTGACGATAAGAAATATCAGTAACACCGGCGGGACCGGTGACGATATAGAAACATTGAGGCAATTGGAATGACGAAACGCGAAATCATAGACGGAATACTACAGTTCAACCGAACCGCCGATCCTGGGTTTCTCTCGCAGTTCAACAGCGTTGAACTCGGCGAGTACCTTGATCACCTCGAAGTAGCCGATCGGGCCGCAATGGCCCGCGGACCGAGCCCCTGGGCCGGAACCTTCGAGTATGACGGCGTGCATCAGTTCGCCTGATTCAAGCAGACAGTCGCCAGCTGCCAGCTTATAGCCTACGACAAGAACACGTGAGAATCCCGATTAGCGTCGGGATTTTCTGCGTCTGCGGGATCGAGAAGGGGACCCGGGACGCCGAAAAAATCACTCGTTTGCAACTTTTTTGAACTTTTGTAGCCAACGGGCATTGACACCGGCGAGATAAGCTGTATATTACGTAACCCCGCTGATGACAGCCGCATCATCATCCGCAGGAAAAAGAAGTACGGGACCGTAGCTCAATTTGGTTAGAGCACCGGACTGTCGATCCGGAGGTTGCGGGTTCGAATCCCGTCGGTCTCGTTTAAGACAGGGCCTGTCACAGTGTGACAGGCCTCGTCTTTTTCCGTCAGTTTCAGCGATTTGGGCTCCCTTTTCTGCTCGCTGTCATCAGGGGGGTGGTTTCGCCAATCCTCGCCATGAATCGCCTTGTTTCGACCACCAGAGTCAGGATTTGCGCGCCTTTTAGTGCGCCTTTTCGACTGGCTGTCAGGCAAGTCGCTGTATGGATCCGCACTGTCAGTGCCAGTCGCCGCCAACGCCTGGGGCTGAGGATCTGCGCCGAGGGCTACTGAAGGCAGATTCTCGACGGCCTGGGCGAGGTCGCCGATGACGGTATGGGTATAGACGTTCATCGTAAGATCGATCTTGCTGTGCCTCGCCAGCGCCTGTGCGACCCTCGGATGCGCTCCGGAACGAGCCAGATTGGATATGAATGTGTGCCTAAGACTGTGGAAGTCGGCATACCTGCCGGAACTGTCCACGTAAGGGATGTCCGCCTTGGCCAGGTCGCCCCGCAGCATCTTCGCCGACGCCTTATTCGCCCATGTCCCCGGCCAGACCGGCAGGCCATGGGGTTTCCGGGACAGCCATGGCTCCAGTGTTCCGGCCAGATTGCCGGGCAGGGGTTGGACGGCTTCCTGGCCGTTCTTCGTGTAGGCCGCCGAGCAGCGGACGGTGGACGGTTCGGACTGTAGATTGAATGACACCGGCTTCAATGAACCCAGTTCGGCGGCGCGCAGACCCGTATTGGCTGCAACAAGGTACAGCATGGCACGGTCCTCGCCGGTCAGGCCTCGGAAGAGCCGCTTGGACGCCAGGGCGGTCTGAATGAGTCGCTGGAGTTCATCATCAGTCAGCGGCCTGCGTCTCCGCCTCTTGTTATGCTCGGACACCTTCAACATCGCCAATCCGGCGACCGGGTCCTCGGCGATACGACGGTCCTTCACCAGCCACCTGCAAAAGCCCTTGACAGCCCGAACGTAGTGGTTGCTCGATGCGATGCTGAGCGGTTTTGGCTTTCTGTCGGATCCTGGCTCCTGAGGCAGTCCGGTCCGTCTGAAGTCGGCCAGACAGGCCTCAACACGTCCCGGCGTGATGTCTTCGACCGTTTCGGCCTTGATCCCCTCGAAGAGCAGACTGCGGCAGCGTTGGATCGTCAGCGATACATATTCGGCGGTGTTGCCCTTGTCGCTCAGATACCCCTCGTAATCACCGATATGCCCGGCCAGCGGCCTTCTGCGATGGTCGGCGTGCGGGTCGAGAACACCGGCGTCGCCGCGTTCGAGTTTTACCGTCAATTCGGCTTCCATCGCTCTGGATGCGGTCTTGT
>CAYMSH010000116.1:0-15981 GCA_964392945.1 uncultured Planctomycetaceae bacterium
CAGATTATCACTTGCGGGCGAGTCTGGAAAAACGGGCTCGCCCGTTTTTTGTGAAAAGGTGATCATGTGGACGGATGAAACGACAGCGGCGGGGGGCCTGGGGTGTTGTCGTCAGGTCGTCTGTTTGTCGCCGTTGCCGTCGCCAGTTGCCAATTGCCAGGCCGTTGGCCATTTGCCATGCTGTTGACCAGCCGTTTAAAAACCGCGGCGATCCAAAGGACGAGGTCGCCGCGGTTCATGCGAATTAGCGGAAGTAGAACACTCAATGCCAACGCTCGAGGCGGAGGAGATGCCGATCGACCCTGTCGATCGCAAGAGGAGGTCCTCGGCGACTTAATCAGCCTGGCGGCTTTCACCTCGTGACAACAACTCTTGACTGAGCCGCTTCTCTGCCGCCGACTGCGAATCAATTATCACCGCGGCAAGAGGCGCAGGCAAATTATTCGGCTTAAAAGGGTCGAGTTTTCGACGCCCCTGCAAAGCTCGACGTGTAAAGACCTTGCAGCAGCGGTGATTTCAGATTCCGGCCCTGCGGACCGGCGAATCGGTCGGGACACTCTGGCCGATGGAATTCGCCGGTCCGAGGTTCGGGTCTATAGTTCTCTCATCACGGCCGCGTCGCGGGCCGACAGGTCCGGGTGATCGGCGTCAGCCCCAACGTCGGGACGACGCTTCCAGCTCCTGTTGCACGTGGCGTATTTGTCCGTGGTGTCCAGGACTTCGACGTTGACGACCTCGCCTTCAGCCAGTTGATCGACGCGCTCGATTCTTGCGTATCCCACGCCGAGCAGATCTTCGAGTTCCGACAGGTGGGCCTCGATCAGACCGGCCGCCTGGTCGTTATCGGCGGCGATCTGGAAGACCGCTTCGGCGTCGAGCGGGTTCTTCACCCCGGCGTTGCGCAGCGCTTCGAGCTCGAGCAGTCCGGCCCGCCTGAGTTCCATGAGCTTCTCCCAGATCCACGCCGGACCGGGCTGAAGCGTCCAGGACCAGCCGGCCGCTTCGTCGGGAGTCACCGGCGTGATCGCCTCGGCGACGTCAAGCACGGCCTCGTCGCACTCCGGCAGCAGCGCCAGGTGGACCGATTGCGGCTCGTCGCCGCTGCGGTTGGGAATGTGGTCCCAGGCTTCCTGGCAGGTGTGCGGCATGATCGGGGCCAGGAACTTTATCAGCGTGACCAGCATTCTATGGATCACGGTCTGGCAGCTTCGCCGTCGGGGCGAGTCGGCCGCATCGCAATACAGGCGATCCTTGACCGCCGACAGGTAGATGTTCGACGCCTGGACGGTGCAGAATTCGTAGATCAGCCGCGTGGCGCGGTGGAACTCGTAGCGATCAAGCATTTGGCGCACGTCGCGCACCAGCACGTCGAGCTGTAGCTTCATCCACAGGTCCAGCGAGTGCTCGGCCGGCTCTGTTGAATCGGTCTGGGGGTTGAAGTCGCCGCAGGCTCCGAGTGCGAATTTCAGCGTGTTGCGGATCTTGCGGTATGCGTCTTCGGTCTGCGTGATAAGATCGTCGCTGCAGCGAACGTCGTCCTGGTAGTTCTGGCTGGCGACCCAGAGGCGAAGGATGTCGGCTCCGCGTTTGTCCAGCTGGGCCATAACGTCGATCACGTTTCCGATCGACTTGCTCATCTTCTTGCCCTCGTCATCGACGACGAATCCGTGGGTCAGCACCGTGCGGAAGGGCGGTCTCTGCTGGGCTCCCAGCGCCGGCAGCAGCGAAAGCTGGAACCAGCCGCGATGCTGATCGGAGCCTTCGAGGTACAGATCGACCGGGATGTCGTCGACCAGTCCGCGGGACTTGGCCACGGCGAACCAGCTCGATCCGGACTCGAACCATACGTCGAAGATATCGCTCCCGGCGACAAGATCGGCTACCGCGAACTGGTCGGGATTTTCCAGACGCTCGTCTTGGGACGGATCGTAATCGCCCAGAAGTTCGCTCGGCGACATCTTGAACCACGAATCGGATCCGTTAGCGGCGAAGGTTTTCGCTACGGCCCGCACGCTGTCGGGGGTCACCAGCGGGGCTCCGGCGGCGTTGAAGAAGACCGGGATCGGAAGGCCCCAGCTCCTCTGTCGCGAGATGCACCAGTCCGGCCGGCTGTCGAGCATTCCGGCGATGCGGTTCTGGCCCCATGCCGGGATGAAGTCCACTCCGCCGTCTTCGGCGGGGGTCGAGCAGGCTTCGGCGGCCATTTCTCGCAGCGTACGCGTCGTGCTGGTGACGGGTCGGTCCACGCCGATGAACCACTGCTCAGTGGCGCGGAAGATCGTCGGCGTTTTGGATCGCCAGTCGTGCGGGTATGAGTGCGTGATCGTGCGTGCGGCCAGGAGCTCGCCTTTTTCGCTCAGGTGGTCGATGACCATCTGGTTGGCGTCCCACACGACAACGCCCTGGAGCCATTCGGGAGCGGTATCGTCGAACGTTCCGTCGGCCTGCACGGGGCAGTAGATGTCTAGCCCGTTGTTCAGGCCGGTGTGGTAATCGTCTATTCCGTGGCCTGGGGCGGTGTGTACGACTCCCGTGCCGTCTTCGAGCGTTACGTAGTCGGCGGCCACCAGCGGGCAGATCACGCCTTCTGAAAGCGGATGTGCGTACGTGATCGCCTCGTCGGCGTCCAGGAGGTCCTGGCCCTTTACGCACGCCGTCACTTCGTGCGATTGCAGCCATCCCGGCTTTGCGGCGTTGATCGCCTCGAGCGTAGCTTCGAGTCTTCCTTCGGCCAACACGAGCGTCATCGGGCCGTCCTGGGTTTCTGCGTGCAGGCAGGCGTAGTCGAATCGCGGGCTGATCGCCGCGGCCCGGTTGGCCGGCAGCGTCCAGGGAGTAGTCGTCCAGATCGCCAGCGCGACTCTGTCGCCTTCGGTGTGCGGGATCGCATCGGCTCCGCTGAGGACTTCGAACGCCACGAAGATGCTGGCGTCTTCGCGATCGTGATGCTCGAGTTCCGCGTCGGCCAGGGCCGTCTGGTTGGCGATCGACCAGTGGACCGGTTTGAGCTGCCTGAAGACCAGGCCCTCTTCGACCAATCGGGCGAACACTTCCAGCCCGGCGGCCTCGTACCCCGGGTTCATTGTCAGGTAGGGCTCTTCGAACAGGCCCATAACGCCGAGTCGCTTGAACTGCTTTCGCTGCAGATTCACAAACTTGTCGGCGTATTCGGCGCAGATTCTGCGGATGACGGTTGCGTCCATGCCTTTGGCTTTGTCGCCGAGCTTCTCCATTACTTTCGCTTCGATCGGCAGCCCGTGGCAGTCCCAGCCCGGGATGTACGGCGCGTCGAACCCGCACATGGTCTTTACGCGGACGACCATATCCTTGAGCACTTTGTTCAGCGCGGTGCCCATGTGGATGTTCCCGTTGGCGTAAGGCGGTCCGTCGTGCAGGATGAAACGCGGCGCCCCGGCCCGCGCGTCCCTGATTTGTTGATAGAGTCCCTGTTCTTCCCATTGGGCCTGGAACTGCGGCTCTTTTTGAACCAGTCCGGCCCGCATGCCGAACTTGGTCTTCGGCAGGTTCAGCGTCTTCTTGTAGCTCTTCTTCTCGTTACTCATTTTCTTTGATCCGTATCGGTCAGTTATTCATGGAATGTTTCTAAACAACGCAAGCCCTGAAGCCAGATGAGCCTCAAGGCCGCAATTTGCAGAACGAATCCGCCGTTGGCCTATGGCGTGCAGCCGGTAATGGACATGTGAATTATGCCTGCGCGGACATGGCCGACGGCCCGCGGGGGGCGTTTCGTCGAGCCGTTCAGGTTGTCCTGAGTCGTCCGCATACATTACCTCGTTCAGCACGCGCATTAGTTGTGCAAGCACGAAGTATATCGGCTATTTGCGGCGTGTCAATTGCGGATTTTACTTGATCGGCCCGCGGTGGTGGGGCGTAATACCGATCTGGTCGGCGCCACGCGCTGCCGGATCGCCAACGAGACTGCAAACATGGGAGTCAATATGAGCAGAGTCACACTGATCGGAACACTTGTTGCAACGCTTCTTAGCGCCGGCGCGATGGGACAAACCATCACCCCGACACCGAAGACCGATTTCAACGAACGATACCGCCCGCAGTTTCACTATACGATGATCAAGGGCTGGATAAACGACCCGATCGGACTGGTGCACTACAAGGGCGAGTACCATATTTTCAACGATCACAACCCGTATTCAACCGGGTTCCCCGGCGGCAAGGGCAGCGGGCACCAGTCTCACTGGTCGCATGCGGTATCTACCGATCTTGTGCACTGGAAACATCTGCCGCTGGCGGTGATTCCCGACAAACTCGGCGCCTGCTGGTCCGGCTCCGGCGTGGTTGACTGGAAGAACTCCGCCGGTTTCCAGACCGGCGATGAAAAGACTATCGTCCTTGCTTACACCTCGGCGGGGGCGAAGAAGTTCGGCCAGTCGCTGGTCTACAGCAACGATCGCGGACGAACGTGGACCAAGTACAAGGATAATCCGATAGTCGAGCAGATCGCCGGGAGCAATCGCGATCCGAAAGTGTTCTGGCACGAGCCTACGAAGAAGTGGGTGCAGGTCCTGTACGTCAGACGCGGCGAGGCGCACTTCTTCACCTCCGACGACCTGAAGAAATGGTCCGAGCCGGTTGTCGTCAAGCTAAGCGGTTTCCACGAATGTCCCGACCTGTTCGAGATTCCGATCGAAGGTGATGCCAAGAAGACCAAATGGGTTATATACGACGCCCGGTTCATGTACTGGATCGGCGGCTTTGACGGAAAGGCGTTCAAGCCGGAGATCGGCCCGATCCGCGGCGATCTGGGCAGGAACTTCTACGCTTCCCAGACGTGGAACGACGCGCCCGGCCGCCGCACGCAGATCGCCTGGATGAGCCGCGCGAAGTATCCCAAGATGCCTTTCAACCAGCAGATGAGTTTTCCCTGCGAGTTGATGCTGCGGAAGCTGCCGCAGGGGTTGCGGCTGTGCAGGTATCCGATCAAGGCGATAGAAAGCCTTTACGCCGACAAGTTCGAACTGGCCGGCAAGACGCTCAAGCCCGGCGGCGCCAACCCGCTTGCGAAAATCTCCGGCGAGTTGTTCGACATTGAAATGGAGATCCAGCCCGGCAAAGCCGCCGAGTTCGGTCTGCGTCTGCACCAGACGGCGATCACATACGCCAAGGGCAAAGTCGTCAGCCTCGGAGCCTCGGGACCGGCGCGTTTGATCGATGGAAAACTCAAGTTGCGGATACTCGTCGACCGCACGTCGATCGAAGTGTTCGCCAACGACGGCGAGCTTTCGATGAGCAGTTGCTTCCTGCCGAAAGAACTCAAAACACCCCTGGAGCTTTACGCAAAGGGCGGCGAGATTGCGATCAAATCGCTGAAGGTCCACAAGTTGAAATCGGCGTGGAAGAGAACAAAGTGAGATTTGGAATTCTAGATTTGAGATTTGAGATATAGGATTTGAGATTTGAGATTTGACGGCAACGGCAAAAACTGGCCTTTCATGAGTATTTGTCTGCAGGATCCTGGCCGTTGTCGTTGCCGTTAAATCTCAAATCTTCGATCCCAAATCCCAAATCTCAAACCTCTTTTCGCCGCAGCAGGTCTATTTTCCGCCATGCGCCTGATTCGAATCGCCAGGCTACGGCCGCGCCCATCACTATCACGTAAATGCTTGCTGCGATCCATGGACCCAGGGATGTCAGTTGAGGCGCCAGCTTGACTGCCGCTATTCCGCCGCCGACGATTATCACCCAACTCAACATCAGCGTGATGAACATCGGCCACTTCGTGTCGCCGGCGCCGCGCAAAGCCCCGATGTAAACTATTCCGACAGCGTCGGATATCTGGAAGATCGCGGCGCATATCATTATCTGTGCGCCGATGCGCACGATCTCGTCGGCCTCGGAGCCCTTGGCGAAGAAGCGGGCCATCTCGTGCCTGAATATCCAGAACAAGAGCCCGCAGGCGCCCATCCAGATCATCGCTGTAACTACGCCCTGGTGGGCCCGTTTTCGCGCTATGTCCGGTTTGCGGAGTCCGATGTACCTTCCGACCAGGGCCGTTGTGGCGATGCCTATCCCGACAGCCGGCATGAACGCCAGGCCGATATAACGCATCGCGATTGTAGTCGCCGCGCGATGAGCCATTCCGAACGAACCGGCCAGAATCGCCACGCAGACGCTCCAGGTGAGCATGTCGTTGCACAACTGCGCCCCGGCCGGCCAGCCCACGCGGAGTATGTCCTTGCAGTGCAGCCAGCGAGTGGCTTTCACAAGGTGCGTGCTGAACTTCCTGCGCATCGACGGGGCCAGGAATATCACCATCAGGATCAGGAACTGGACAGCCCAGGCCGCAACCGATCCGATCGCCGCGCCCTGGAGACCCATTGCCGGGGCTCCGAACTTGCCGAAGATCAGCACATAGTTGATCCCGATGTTTAACGCGTTTGCGATTACCGACGCCAGGAGCACCACCCGCGGGCGATGTATCCCGAAGAAGAACTGCTCGAGCACGCGAGAGGGCAGAGTGACGAGCACCGCGACGATCATGTACTTGAAGTACATCGATTCGAGGGCCCGTTCGGGGTGTCCGAGCATGGTGAACATCGTGTCGGAGAAGAAGAACAGCGAGGCGATCAGTATTGCCGCTCCGAAGGCGACGGCCATTCCGGCCCAGGCGTATTGACCGGCTCGCCGATATCGACCGGCCCCGAGATTCTGGCTGACGTACGTGTTGATCACAGTCAGCAGGCCCAGGATCATCGCCTCGGGCACGAACGCGGTCATACCGGCCAGGAACTGCGCCGCGAACGGCGCCGGGCCCACGCGGGCGACCATGGCGCCGTCGACGAATTTGATAATCGTCGTACCGAGCATGGCCACGCTCGCCGGCCAGGCCATGTGCAGCACCTCAAGAAATCCAGCGCCCGGTCTGTGTGAATTCTGCGGTAATTCCATGAATACAACTCTGCCGGCTAGACGACGTACGCGGCGCCGATCTTGTCTCCGGTCCGCTTGATCCACGCCTTCATGATCTTGCGGTGCTCGTCGAGAACGGTCTTGAACTTCGGGTCGCCGGCGAGATTGTTCATTTCGCCCGGATCGTTCTTCAGGTCGGTCAGTTGCTCGCGATTGGCGCCGGAATCATAGATGCAGTATTTGAAGCGATCGCTGCGGACCATGCGGCCGTTCTGGCTTTCGACCAGCACGCTGTCTCGCCAGCCGGAGGTTTCCTTGCCTTCGGCCAGCGTGCGAACCGAATCGCCGCACAGGCCCTTGGGCGATTCGATCCCTGCGTAATCGCAGACGGTGCAGATCAGGTCCAGACCGTTTGAGATCAGGTGCTTGTCATCGACCCTGCCGGCCGGGATGCGGTTCTTGTGACTCATGATGAACGGTATGCGGACCGATTCTTCGTAGAGGACCGACTTGTGCTCGAGCTTGTGGGCCGAGTCCATGTCGCCGTGATCGCTGGTGAATATGATCACGGTGTCGTCTTCGAGCCCGGCGTCCTTCAACGCCTTGAGCACCACGCCGATATGGGCGTCCACCATTTCGGTCAGGCGACAGTAAAGCCAGCGGTGCAGGCGCCAGTTCTTTTCGCCCCATTTCTCGCGGGCGTATTTCCTGAACTGTCGGACATTGGCGTATTTTGTAGCTATCGCTTCAGGTTCGTTCTTCGGCACGTTGTGGTTCGCCGGAAGCTCCGGGCAGTTCTTTTCGACAAAGGCGTCGATATCGTCCAGGGCTCGTGGTTTCTTCAGGAGCCCTTCGCAGATTCTCGAATCGAGATTGCCGTGCGGGCGTCTGCCCTTCGTGCGGGCGTAATCGTTGATCGCCATGTAGCAGATATCGTGCGGGTTCATGAACGACGCGAACATGAAGAACGGTTTTTTGTGCGGACCTTTTATGAACTCGGCGCAGGCTTTGGCCAGGGGTCCTCGCTGGTCGCGGGCGAGGTTGCGATAGCCCAGTTTGTCGATCCTGTTGAACTGTTTGGGCATGTGGACCTTGCCGCCGTAGACCATTTCGTAGCCCGCTTTGGAAAGCAGCGGCCCGATCGATTGGGTCACCATAGCGTCGGTTACTTTCGACTTGCCGGAATCCTTGTTCTCGCCCATGCCGATGGCGCTTGGCATGAGTCCGGTCTGCAGGCTGAACCGGCTCGGTACGCAGACGGGGTTGCATGCGTAAGCGCGTTCGAATCGCATCCCGGAAGCCGCCAGTGCGTCCAGGGCGGGGGTCTTGAGGTCCTTGTTGCCCGTGCAGCTCATCATTGTCGCGCTTTGCTGATCGGTCATGATGAACAGTATGTTGGGCTTTCTGGAGGCCTTGGCGGCGCGTGCGAGCGAACCGCTAAGTCCCAAAGCCAGACCGGCTGTCGCCGCGCTGGCGGCGGTCATGAATTCACGTCTGTCCATAATCATCTCCTGCGAGTAGGGCCAGTGGCCTCGTGTCGAACGGGAATAACATAGAGTAACCGCTGGAAGGGGGCTTTGAAAGGAGTAGCGCATATATGTACGCCAAGACGGCGTGTTAACCCGCAAGCGGGGAATCGCATCTATCGCGTACTTTACCGCCAGCGGGGGCTCTGGTATCCTTTTGGTTATGAAAAAGAATATCTTCATCCTGGCGATTGTGTGTGTTTTGGCCTTCTCTGTTTTGGCCCGCGCCGCTGACGGGCCGAAGCTTGTCGGCGAGAAGGCGATCATGGATCTGGACAGAAAGAAAATCGCCTGCCGCTTCAACGGCGGCGTGTCTTCGATGCGTTTGAGCCCCGACGGGCGCAAGCTGCTCTATTTCCGCAAGGGCGTATACAAGACCAAACGCGCCGACGGTAAGGAACGGACCAGCAGCGGCGTAAAGGCCGTCCTCCGCGACTTGAAGACCGGCAAGGAGACTCCCTTGCCGATACCCGCACTGTACGATGAAGAGTACTCCGCGGCGTGGATGTCGATGACGGTGTTCGACCCGTCGAGCAAGACCATAATCGTCCCTGTAGGCTCAGATGGCAACAAGAACGGTTTGATGGACGAGATGAGCGAGAAGTGCGTTGCCGGTCTGTACGACATCGCCTCGGGTAAACTCACGAAACTCAAGGTCGAGGCCAATTTGATCTTCCCTGCATTCAGTCCCGACGGCAAGACGCTGATGGTCATGGGCGCCATCGGCCCCGGAACTCCAGGTGAGCTGTTTATTCGCGTATCGCCGGCCGGCAAGATCAAGTTCCGCGAGCTGACCCAAACCGGCCTGCCGCGAAGCATTTGCCCGACGGCGGACCTGATGGTGCTGCTGCTGTTTACCGAGGGAGAGGAACCCGCCCCGGGCAATTGCGTGGTCTACGACTTGAAGACCGACACGGCGAAATCAGTACTCGCTGGCCAGGATCAGGCCGAACCGCTGATGAAGAACAATCCGCAGTGGACCGCCGACGGGCGATACATCTATCACGTCGTGCTCAAGAAAGAGAATCGCAACGGAGTCAGGCACAGGGAGACTCTCACTCGGATTTACGACGTTCAAACCTCGCAGGAAACCGGGATTCTCTCAGGCCTCACGCCGATCGGACCGGGCCCCGGCAAGAACTCCATGGTGCTCGTCAGGCGGGAGAAGGCTCCGAGGCCCAAGATCGACTCGCAGGTTTACCTGCACGTGGGCGACAAGAAATCGCCGGACGGCAAGCTCCATCCCCTCGGCGACAAAACGATCCTGCCTATAAGCACACAAGGCAAATGGCTGCTGTTCATCCGAGAAGACGATGACGGGAAAGAGAAAGCCTGCATGGCGGAGATCAAACTGCCGTAATTTGGAGCGACGGTTTCGAAGCCGGTCGTTGCCTTTAGTCTTAAGTCGTCGCCGTGCGACAAGGGCCTCTAAGCGTATGATATCCCGTCGTCAACGTAGTCTGCTCGGGCCCAGGGCAGTGCGTGCGGGCCGGCCAGCGGGGCTACGGCGGTTTCCAGGCGTTTCTTGGCTACCGGGCTCATCTTCTTGCTGCTGGCGATGATTTCCTTGACCAGTCGCACGTTTTCTTCCAGGATATTCATCCCGTAATGTCCGACGACGGCCGAGGCCACGCCTTCCTGGTCCAGGACGTACTGCAGCAGTTTCTTCGGCGTGGCGCCTTTCTTGCCGATCAGCCCGCGAACGGTCTTCATCGCTATCACGCCGACATTGTTCTTGACCGCCGGTTTCAGCGCCAGCTTGGCGAAGCCGGCGTAGCGGGTGGCGTTCATGGCGATCAGCGCGATGTCGGGGTTGAGTTTCTCGATGAAGTTCTTCGACGCAGTTGCGCTGTTCATGCTGGAGAATCCGATGAACTTGACGGTCCCTTCGCTCTTGAGCTTCAGCATTCGCTTCCATGTGGTCTTTTCGAACTTCGCCAGGTCGTCGCCCTTAGTAAGTGCGTGCAGCAGCAGGGCGTCTACGTAGTCGACCTTGAGCCGCTTCAGGCTGCCTTCGAATGACTTCATCATTCCGTCTTCGTCGCGCGGGTCGAACTTGGTTACGATATAGACCTTCTTGCGATACTTGGGAAGAAGCTCGCCGAACCGCTGCTCGGTCTTGTAGTTCTGGTGGGTGTCGAAGTAGTTGATCCCCAGATCGACCGCACGCTGCAGGAGCGGCTCCCAGTCGCCGTTCTTGTTCTTGAGGAACTGGCTTCCGCCGCCGAACGACAGGACCGAGACCTTCATGCCTGTCTTTCCGAGCACGCGTTTGGGCATGGCGTCTGCGAGTTTGGCCGCCGGCGCCTTTTCCTTGTCGGCCGCCAGCACAGGCCCGGCCGCCGCGGTCAAAACAGTAGCCGACGAGGCCGCCGCCGCTGTTTTGAGGAATTCGCGTCGGGTTCGTTCGTTGGATCGATCGGTCATGATGCCTCTCCGCTGGTCATGGAGTGTAGGTTGCTTTGACGTCGCTCAGCACGCCGCCGGCGTCTTTGTGCAGTTCGGGTTGGTAAAGCACAGTGGGGATCGATTCTGCGGCTCCGTCGCCGATGGTCAGCGTTCCGACGCAGAGAATGCTGTGCAGCGGGGCCACTGAGGTCTGCACGCAGTAGCGGTATGTACCGACCTTGATCTTCAGGTTGCTGCAGTCGACCGTTAGCGTGTGCGGGCCGGTTTCAGGCGTGGCCCGGGTCACTGTGTCGATCATCTTCTTGCTGTGATTCTCAGGCCAGCCGGAGGCCTCCTGCCACGCCGGGCAAATCTCCTTGACCTTCGTTTTGTCCGGCAGCTTCGTCGTCTTTTCCCAACCTTCCGAAGATGTCCAGTCGCTGACCATGAGCGATTGCACGTAGCGGCCTTGTGAGTCTTCGAGCCAGATCACCGTCTGCGGGTCGTCCAGCGGTTCATCGTCGGGGAATCGCAGCGGATCGTTGATCTTGAACGATATTTCCAGCGTGCCGATCGCCGGTCTGGAATGATGGGCCAGGTATCCGATTACGCCGCTGACGCAGATCAGGACCAGGAGCACCGCGGCTATCGTCGTTCTTATGGGCCTGCAGTTTTCACCGTTTTCGTTATCCATCGCTTGGATCTTGTCCTTGAGAGTCAATCGACAAAATGTAATCGGCGGCTTGCGTAATTCCGTCGGTCACGATCGTGTCGGCCGGCAGTTCGGGGAAATGGTTGGCCCCGTGGCCGGTCATCACATACACGCCTTTTCCTCCGGCGTTAACGCCAAGCTGCACGTCGTGAGGATGGTCTCCAATGGAAAACGAATGTTTCAGGTCAATATTGTGTTTCTCGGCCGCTTTTTCCGCGAAAAATGTATTCGGCTTAATACACTCACAATTGTCGGACCGCTTGTGAGGGCATACGTAAACATCGCTGATAGTCACCCCTTCATCGGCCAGAGTCGCGATGACGTAATCGTTGACGGCGTCGACCTGGTCTGGTGTGACCAGACCGTCTGCGATGCACCGCTGATTGGTGACAAGGATCAGCAGGAACTCTTGGCCAAGCCGCCTGAGCGCCTCGAAGCTGTCGGGATAGAACTCGACCTGCTCGCAGGCTCCGACGACGCCGACGTCCTCGATAATCGTACCGTCACGATCCAGGAATACTGCTTTGTTCATTACTATCGCCTTTAGAATGACAAAGACCCGGAGAATGCATCTCCGGGTCTTTGCGTTGCATTCTTATCATTAAAGAGTACTAGCCGCTGATTTTCTCACGCAGCGTCTGGTAACCGTAGTGGGCCATCAGGTGGTCCAGCAGCACCAGTGCGGTGTAGTTTTCGGCTACGGGCCAGATACGCGCGACGATCGTAGGATCGCGACGGGTGATCGCCGCCAGATCCTTTGTCTGCAGCGTGTACTTGTCGATCGTGGTCTGCGGCTTATCGATCGTGGGGGTCGGCTTGACAGCCAGGCGTGCGACGATGGCTTGACCGGTCGACAGTCCGCCGGTGATTCCGCCTGCGCAGTTGCTGTCGAAGACCACCTTGCCTTCTTCCGAGTGCATCGAGTCATTCGACTGGATGCCCGTCATGTCCTTGACGGCGAATCCGGCGCCGACTTCAACGCCCTTGACCGCGCCGATGCCGAGCATACGTCCGAGTTCTGCGTCGAGTTTGTCGAAGACCGGCTCGCCGAGTCCGGCGGGGACGCCTGTTGCGACAACTTCAACCACTCCGCCGGCCGAGTCGCCGGTGGCGGAAATCTTGTTGCATGCATCGACCATTTCCTGGGCCGCGTCGATGTCCGGGCAGTTGACGATGTAGTGCACGCCGTATTTGTCGCGAATCTCGGCCGGGTCCATCTCTCGCTGGGTGGCGCGGATGGGCTCGATCTCCTGTTCGATCTGGGCCAGGACCGCCATCTTCTCCAGGAACCGCATTTCCGGGTTGATTCGCCCCTGGACGTAGACAGCCTGGTAGAACGGGTCGTAGTCGCAACGCATCTGCTTGTATGCGTCGGTGTATTTCAGGGCCGCGGCCGCATCGGCTTCGTCGCAGCGAACGCCGGCTATCTCGCGAACGTAGCTGAACACGTCGATTCCGCAGGCCTTGAGGATCTTCTTGGCCACGAATCCGGCTCCGACGATCGTGGAGGTGTATCGTCCGGAGAAGATTCCCGCTCCGATAGCGTCGTCGTCGGGACCGTATTTCATGAACGACGCGTAGGAAGCGTGTCCGGGGCGCGGCGTGCGGTTGGTGTCCTGGTACTGCTTGATGTGGATGAAGTGTCGATCGAGGTTCGGGATCAGTATCGAAAGCGGCGTGCCGTTGGTGTGATTCCAGTTTCCGGCGCCTTCAACGGTGTCCGCGGCGTTCAGGCCGGTGTAGATAACCGGCAGGTCCGGCTCCTTGCGGGGCGACGACAGTTCGTCGGCTCCGGGCTTGCGCAGCAGCAGATCGCCGTAGATCTCCTGCTCGGTAAGCAGCATTCCCGAGGGAACGCCCTCGACTACCGCAGTCAGACCGTCCTGGTACGAACCGCCGGCGACTGTGACCTGAAAGTTTCTTCCTAAGTGACATCCAAGCATAGTTCTTGCTCCATCTCATAGTTTCCGAAGTATTTCGTTCTCGCAACACTGTTGCGCGTCCGGAGATTATAGCAGAAAACCAGAATCTGACAAGCAAAAGTGAGCCAATTACGCTATGATGCCCGAACGACCGGTCGATTGTGCGCCGGCGCCTCAGGAGTGATTGATGCCCCCGCAAAACCTTGTACGACGGGACTTTCTGAAGATATTCGGCTTGACCGCCGCTGGGTCTGCGTTCGGACCGACAATTTGCGCCCGGGCCGCCAAAGCAAAAAAAAACGCGAAATCGATATTCCGATTTGCCGTAGCGTCGGATATCCATTTCGGCCAGACCAAGACCCCGTTCGAGCAGACTACCGCGAATCTCGTGGTCTGGCTGAACGCTGAGAAAGAGAAAAACGGCCTGGATCTGATCGTCCTGAACGGCGATCTGGTCCACGATTCGGCGAAGGACTACCAGCCGCTCAAGAGCAGGCACCTAAGCAAACTCAAGACCCCGTACTACACGACGAAGGGCAATCACGACTTCATCGCTGAAAACGCCGCCTCGTCGGCCGAAGCGTGGAAAGAGATCTGGGGACACGAGAACAATCACGCCTTCCGGGTCGGCAAGCTGGCGTTCATCCTGGCCGACACCAGCGCCCCGCGGCACGGCGGTCCGTACCTGGCGGCGGACATCGACTGGCTCAGGAAGCAGATCGCCGCTCACAGCGATGCCGATGCGATCTTCGTGTTCATGCACATCGCCCAGCGGAAGCGCGGCGTTCAGGGATGGCCCAAGTGGGGCCTGAAGCGCAAGGAACAGATCGTCGCCGGCGAGAAGGTCATGGCGTTCCTGGAATCGCATAAGAAAGTTCGCGCGATATTCCACGGCCACGATCACAACTCGACAAGTCGCCTGGTCTCCGGCGGCAAACCGTACTTCTTTGACTCGCACGTGGGCGGATCGTTCGGCAATCGCAAAGGCTACCGCATAGTCGAAGTCTACGCCGACAACAAGATGTCCACCCGCCAGATCGAAGGTGCGACAGGCAAGGTTATGAATACACACGAGTTCTAGGACCGACCGGCCTGGTTCTTTGGTTTCGACCGTATTTGAGGCGATGAATGCTATTTCTTGTCGCCCGATCGGCTGCGGACGTTCTTGACTATGCGGTCGCGTTGTATCTTCTTAAGATCACCTATTCGGTAGTAATCACCGTCAAAATAGGCCCTCATGCCGTGGTAGTAGTGCGAATTAGCGGTAATGACTTCGATATGGTCGCCCCGTTGGATCGCCGTAAGCCAGGTGGCCTTTTCCTTTTTTGGTTCTGTTTCCGCGTCGGAGAACCGGATTATCGATCCATTCTTGTCAGCCAATCCGGTAAGTGAGCCGAGATGATGCGTCGGGCCGCGAACTACCTCGATTGAGAATGCGATCTTACCGTCGCCCAGTGTGACGATGTCCATATGCCCGCCGTATCCGTCAGTCCACATACCGGTAAGCTCCAGCCGTTTCTTTCTTGCGCTGATTATGGAGCGAAGAATACTGATGCGCTGCCGGGTGATGTCGGTCATGGATTTCCAGTGTTCGGCGCGCTGCTTGAGTTTACCGGCGGGGATATTGTGGTCCCGCATCAGCACCTCTCCGGAGAAGTAGTCTCGATATCCAATCCAGCGTCGCTGGTCCCAACGCAGCGACTCAAATCGGCGCTTATCCGGGGTTTTCTTAAACTCCTCCCATGCGGCGTTCAACGCCTTGTCAGCCCGGATGTAGTCGGCTTTGGCTTGTTCGAGCGATGGTTCGCTGTCTTGCGGTTTACTCGGTTTGGCGCTGCACACCAGTGCGGCTGCTGCGACGATCACCGACAAAACAACCTTGGGTAGGTATCTGTACGAGCGGGTCATATGCTTTGACTCCTTTCAATTCACCGAGGCGGATCCGTGTCGATAGTTCGCCTGAATCCGTCATGCATTCATTGCTGAACATAGATTAAAGGCCCATTGTAGTATTGTACAGAGCGGCCGGAGGCAAATGGGCGATCTGTCGTGTCGCTCAGGGGCGGCGAGCCCTTGACCCGGCTTGTCTTGGGATTCATAATGGGGTTGTCTACTGACAGACAGAGAGGATTCCCTATGATTAATCGCGGTATTCAGGCCTTGTTCGTGTTGAGTTTGCTGTTCGGTTCGGCGTCGGCCGGAACTCTGGACGCAAAGAACGTGCTCGGTAAGACTCCGATTCTCTACACCCTCCGTGCGCCCGATCGAGACGGAACTCACGCCTACATGCGTCCCCGATGCTTCCTGAAGATGGGCGCCAGTTTGAAGGTCCTGGATCCGTCAACAGGCAAAACGCGCGTTTTGGTCTCGGCGCCGAAAGGCATGATCAGGAGACCTTGCGTTAACTTCGACGGCAAGCGCGTGGTTTTTTCCATGTGCCGAACCGATCGAGATGTATTTCATATCTACGAGATCACGATCGACCCGGCCACTCTGTTTACCGCAACCGGCGAGTGCAAGCCCAAGCAGTTGACCTTCGCGCCGG